>PLEG01000262.1 GCA_003136975.1 Gemmatimonadota bacterium
AGGGCGTCTGGCCCCGGATCGACGAGAAGCGGGTCACAAATTCCAAGCGCATCGAGTTTCTCGGTCGCCTTTCGCACGCGCGGGTCCCCACCTTCGGGGAACACAATGCGCCGTTTGACGAGCGATGCACGATGGCGAATACTGTGGATGAAGCCGTCCACGAGAGGCTCTCTCACGCCTTGTCGAACTTGGCGCGGATTGCCGTTGCGACTACCGGATGAACCAGACCGGTCAGGTCGCCGCCGTATCGGGCTACCTCGCGTACGATGCTGGAGCTGATGTAAGTAGTCTCCACCGACGGGACCATGAATACGGTTTCGATCCCGGGGCCGAGGTGTCGATTCATGAGCGCCATCTGAAACTCGTACTCAAAGTCGCCCGCCGCGCGCAGCCCGCGGATGATCAGCGAGGCTCCAATGGATTTGGCAAAGTCCGCCAGAAGTCCGTCGAACGCACGGACGCTGATGCCAGGCGCATCGCCGAGAGTGGCCTCAATGAGCGCCGTGCGCTCCTCAATCGAAAAGAGCGGGCGCTTGCTCGAGTTGGTCGTGACCGCGACGACAAGCTCGTCCACGAAAGTGCGGCTGCGGCGCGCCAGCTCTTCGTGCCCGCGGGTGATCGGGTCGAAGCTGCCAGCATAAATGGCGATTGTCGGCATCAGCGATAGAAGGTAACGCCGGAGTCGCCGTAGTGCCGCGTGTCGCCGCCGGATGGCATGACTACCCACCGGGCATGCTCGATCCCGATCACCGTGGAAAAAGGTGCCAAAAGCCAACGCTCGGCGAGCTTCACGCACGCATCGGTGGCGTAGGGGGGATCGGCGAACACAACGTCATAAGCATCGTCGGGTAGCGATTCCGCGAATTCGAGAGCGTCGGCCCGCGTGACGGTAGAGCGAAGCGCGGCGCCGAGTGAATCGAGGTTGGATCGAAGAACGGTGAGCGACCCTGGATCCGAGTCAACGAATTCCGCGCTTACGGCCCCTCGCGATAACGCCTCGATCCCGAGCGCGCCTGTGCCGGCGAAAAGATCGAGTACCCGCGCGCCCGGAAGCGATCCCTGAACGATGCTCATCCATGCCTCACGAACACGATCCAGCGTCGGCCGCACAGAGCTACCACGGGGAGCCTTGATATTTCGTCCGCGCCATTCGCCGCCGACGATTCTCATCGCACCACAACATCCGCGAGGCGTGCCTGCAGACGGCTGACGCCGTTGTACTCATCGCGCTCGAGTCGAAATGCGACATCCAACGCACTTCCTGCGCGGATGGATGGCGCGAGCGCGGCCATTCCCCACCCGATCGCCTCCAGTTGCGTTCCAGTGGTTCCCACGAGAGTGAGCTTCAAACCGTCTTTCCCAACGACACGTACGGCGCCGGCGACCGTGACATTCCGCGCGGCAAAAACCGGCGATGGGTTCCCAACACCGAACGGCTCGAAGTGTCGCAACATCACATCGAGTCCAAGCGTCTCCTGATCCAGCTCGATCTCGGCGTCGACGCGAAGCTCGGGAACGAGGTCGTCGATCGTCAATCGAGCACGCGCGACCTCGTCGAAGCGGCGAGTGAAGGCGTCAAGTTGCGAGGCGGCGACAGTCACGCCTGCAGCTGCGCGATGACCACCGTAACGCAGCAGCAGATCGGCGCATTCACCGAGCGCCGAGTGCAGGTCGAAGCCACTGACAGAACGACCGCTCCCCTTGCCTGTGTCACCATCCATCGCGATGAGAACGGTGGGACGGGAGAATTCCTCGACTATGCGCGAGGCGACGATCCCAACGACGCCGGGATGCCACCCTTCCTTCGCGAGCACAAGTCCGATGGCACCATTTCGCACCATTGGCTCAGCCATCGCACGCGCTTCGTCGAGCGTGGCGCGATCCAGCGATTGGCGACGCTGGTTCAGCTCCTCCAGCTCGCGCGCGATTGCGTTGGCTTCGTGGGTCGAGTCGGTCAACAGCAACTCGACGCCGCGCAACGCATGACCGAGGCGACCCGCCGCGTTCAACCGTGGCGCCAATGTAAAACCAATTCGGCCAGCGGTAAGCGGCTTGTCATCCATGCCGGACGCACGAAGCAATGCGCGCAGTCCGATGTTCTCGGTTTCCGATATCATGCGCATTCCGTATCGCACAAAGATACGGTTCTCGCCGCGGAGCGACGCAACGTCCGCAACTGTGGCGAGCGCGACGAGGTCGAGCATCTTCCATATGAATGCGTCGCTCACGCCAAGAGCCTGTGCAAGCGCAAGCGCAAGCTTGAACGCGACACCAACGGCAGCAAGATCCTTGTCCGGATACCCACAATCCGTACGCCGCGGATTCAGCAGAGCGAGCGACATCGGCATCTCGCCGCGAGAGAGATGGTGGTCGCTGATCACAACATCGATTCCCGCTGCGTTCAACGCAGCGACCGGCTCCACCGCACTCGTTCCGCAGTCGCACGTCACGACGACCTTCGCGCCGATTTCGATCGCGCGATTCACGCCGGCAGGGCCGAGGTCGTAGCCGTCGGTCATCCTGTCGGGAATGAATGGGACGACGTTCCCACCAAATCCGCGGATCGCGCGCACGAGCAGCGTTGTGGAGCAGATGCCATCAACATCGTAATCGCCGTGGATCATTACCAATTCGCCACCGCGAATTGCGCGGACGAGCCGATCTACCGCGACATCGAGGCTCATCATCGCCGCACCGTCGTGAAGTTGATCCAGTCGCGGTCGTAGAAACCGCTTGGCCTGTTCGGCATCGCCATATCCGCGGTGGACGAGCAACCGGGCAATGCCCTCCGACACGCCTAGCGATTCGGCCAACGCGGTCACTGCAGCCGCGTCCACCATCGGAGCCGCCGTCCAGCGACTCCTTGTACGCGTCGTCATTCGGTTGGAGCTCTTTGACGCGGATTGAGCAGCTTGCTAAACGACTTGGCTGCGGACTGACCGAGCGCTCCGGCCTCCTTTTGCAATAGCTGCTTCTTCATCATCATCTCATTCTGCTCCGGTATGCTGGCGACGCTCATCAAGCGATCGATCTCCGCCTGTTGTGCGTCAATGTCGCGCATGGCGATAACGGCGATCGAAGCCGAAACCGTCTTGTCAGGGTCAATCTGCGCGTCTCCTTCCTCAAGCAGAGCATTCAGGACAGAGACATCGGCTGCTTCCAGACGATCAGCGAGACGTTCGACAGTGAAGTCATCCTGCAGGTCCAGCATCGCGTAGAAAATCGCTCGATAGTGCTCGTCGGTAAAGCGCGCAGGATCGATTTGCTCTGCGATTCGCACAGTTCGAGGCGGGTCCCCGATCATGGCGCGCACAAGTTCGCGTTCCGCCGCGTGTGCACCGCCATCGTGTTCGCGGCGACGCGCTCCGCGTCTCGAAGTTGCGGGATGTGGCGCATCGTCCGGCGGCGGTCCAGACTCCGAGTTGTATTCGAAGGAATCGTCAAGCTCACCGGGCCGCTGATCGCCTCCCCCCCCATCTCGCGCATGACGCTCGCCACCTGACGCGGCTCTCGGCTCGCCGCGCGGCGTCGCGGCCGCTTCGCGTGTCAAGGCCTCTTTCGCAATTCCGGTCTTCTCCGCTGCACGTCCGATGTACAGCTCGCGCAGCAACGGATCGGCCGTAGCGCGAATCGTCGGAAGCAGCCTGTCGAGCGCGCGGCGCTTCTTCTGGAGCTCGGCGAACCAGCCTCCGCGCTCCAGCAGCTGAATCTTTCGCTCAAAGACATCGATCGACTGCGAGACTTGTTGCTCCAGCGCCGCGCCACCGTGAGCGCGCACGAATGTGTCCGGGTCCTCGCCGTTCGGCAACGTGATGACGCGTACCGCGCAGCCGTGGCGCAACAGCTCATCACCCGAGCGGAACGTCGCCTTCTGACCAGCCTGATCGCTATCGTAAAGCAGGTACACGTTACGCGTGTAGCGGGCGATCATCTTGCCCTGCGCTTCAGTCAATGCGGTGCCGAGCGGCGCTACTACGGTGTTGATGCCAGCGACCATGAGACGGATCGCATCCATGTAGCCCTCGACCACGAACACGCGATCAGCTTTGCGAATCTCGTTCTTGCACCAACCCAACGCGTACAACGTCTGGGACTTGCTGAATACCAGCGTCTCGGGCGAATTGAGATATTTTGGCTCAGCGTCGCCCATCGCGCGGCCGCCGAACGCGACGTGACGTCCAGATGCGTCGAGAATTGGGAACATCACACGGTTGCGGAATCGGGGTCGCGGCTCGGAGTTCTCATCGCGACGAATCAGCAGACCGCCCTCGATGAGTCTGTCCACGTCAAAGCCCATCGTCGCCATGTGGGAGCGGAACGTGCCAATGTCGTCGGGCGCGAAGCCAAGCTCGAACCGGTCGGCGTCCGCGCGGGTAATTGCTCGATGCTCGAGATACGCGCGCACCGCGGAATCACGCTCTGATTCCCACAGCTCCCGCTGAAAGTAGTCCGCCGCCGCCGCGTTCATCTCCCAGAATGGATCGCGCGGATCTGGACCCGGTCGCTCAATTCTCTGTTGCGGTACTTCAATTCCAACCGTGGCCGCGACCGATCGCAGCGAATCCGGAAAGCTCATGCCGAGGTGCTTCTGCAGAAACGAGAAGACATCGCCTGACTCGCCGCATTTGAAGCAATGGTACTGACCACGCTTCGGCGACACGCTAAAGTTGGGGTTCTTGCCACCGTGGAATGGGCACGGCCCACGAAAATCGCCACCGGCACGCTTGAGTTTCACGTGCTCGCCGATGATCTGCACGATGTCCGCAGCCTCGCGGACGCGTTCGACTACCGGATCCGAGCTCATGCTAGCTCGACCACGGTGACGCCGGCACCGCCTTCGTTCCACGCTCCGAGGCGAAAGTTTGTGACGCGTGGCTCCTTCTGGAGCATCTCCGAGATGCGCTCGCGCAGAGCGCCGGTTCCCTTGCCGTGGATTATGCGGATCGCCTTCACGTCGGCGCGTACCGCGTTATCAACCGCGTGCATCACGATGTCCTCGACCTCGCCAACACGCATTCCGCGCAGATCGATTTCACTCGATGCATACGCATCAGGCGTGTCGCCGCGAATGTTGACGGCAAGCGACGGTTGCGGACGGGATGCGCGCGTCAGTTCAGCCAGTGGCAGCGTCAGCTTGAGTGTTCCGACAGCGACTATCGCATTATCATCTCGCATTTCCATGAGCTGGCCAATGCGCCCGCCAAGGCTCCCGACCGCAACGTGATCGCCGACGGATGGCGGAGTCGCATCGCGCTGGCCGGCGCGACTGGGCACCGCTACCCGATCGCGCGCCTCGAGTCGCTCGAGTTGCGCGGTCTGGTCCTTCGCGAGTTCCTCGACGTGGCGCCTCGCGTCGCGCGCGGCCTCCTCGACGTTCTCGGATTTCTTGAGAGACTTGATGGTATTTTCGATATCGCGTCGCGCGGACAGCAGGTACCGACGCGACTCCTCACGCGCTCGCCGTTCGGATTCCCGCTCTCGCACGCCAGCGTTATGCTCGCGTTCGGCAACTCTCCGTGCACGCTCGCGCGCGTCCTCGGCGATAGCCTCCGCTTCTCGCTCGCGCGCGGCGAGCGCCGTATCACGCGCCTCGAGATCGGCGAGTAGAACATTGACATCGCGCTCGCCTGCCGGAAGCCGCGCCTCTGCACGCTCCAGAACGTCGGCCGGCACACCGAGTCGCCGCGCGATACTCAGGCCGTAGGACTGGCCTGGAATTCCCTTGATGAGCCTGTACGTCGGCGCCAGCTCCACCGCATCGAATTGCAGCGATCCGTTGACAACGCCGGTGTCTTCCACCGCAAGCTGTTTCAGCGCGCCCAGGTGGGTGGTCGCGACGGTGCGCGCGCGCCGCGCCGTGAGCGATTCGAGTACGGCGCCGCCGAGCGCAGCGCCCTCGACGGGATCGGTGCCGGAACCGAGCTCGTCGATTATCACGAGTGAGCGTTCCGTACTGCCGGCCAGAATCTCGCGCAGATTCTTGACGTGCGCCGAGAACGTCGAGAGACTCGCCGCGATCGACTGCTCGTCGCCTATGTCGGCATAGATCTCGTCGTAGATCGCGATTCCGCTTCCCTCACCCACAGTGGGCGGAATTCCCGCCTGCAGGCAGAGCGAGAGTAGCGCAATTGCCTTGATGAGAACTGTCTTGCCACCGGTGTTCGGGCCGGAGATGAGGAAAGTTCGCTCCGTTTCTCCCAACGAGAGATCGAATGGAACTACTCGTGCGCCCTGTGCGAGTAGCAGCGGATGTCGTCCGCCAATTATGTCGAACGTCTCCGCGGGATCCCGCAGCGCGACTGGTGACGCCCCGAACTCCAGCGCCACCCTTCCGCGCGCATACAGCGAGTCCAGCTCGGCCAGCGCGTCGAATGCATCCGCAAGCGCAGGATGGCTCGGTCGAAGCGTATCGCCCAACTCGGCCAGGATCCGCTCGACCTCGGCGACCTCCTCCGACGCAAGCTCGCGCATGCGGTTACCAGCTTCGACCGCGGCCGGTGGTTCGATGAACAGCGTGCTGCCAGTTGACGATGCGTCGTGCACAATTCCGCCCACGGCGCCACGACCTTCGCGACGCACAGGAATCACGTAGCGGCCGTTGCGGATCGTCACCGACATATCCGGAACCTGCTGCGTCGCGTCGAGCCGATACATCAGGCGCTCGAGCAGCGATACGAGATTCGACTCGGCGTGGCGCAGCTCGCGTCTTATCCCACGCAGTTTCGGCGAGGCGGTGTCGCGCACCTCGCCATCGTCATTGAGCACGCGGTCAATCTCGGCCTCGGCTGAAGTGTCGCGGAGCAATCGCGACGTTACAGGCTGGAGTACCGCGCGCGCAGCGAGTGGAAGTCGTGGATCGGATAGCGATTCGAGCGTCATGCGCGAGCTTCGCAGCAGCGCGCGGAGCAACATGAAGTCGCCGGTCGCGAGCACGGCGTTTTCCACACGTAGCCGCTCCAGCGCGCGGCGCGCGGCCGGGATTGCGTACGGCGCCCAGCGGGCCTCGCTCGCAATCAGGGCGCGGGCGGCGAATACGCGTGACTGCTCACGCTCGATCCAGGCGCGGTCGGTGGTTGGCCGTAGCCCCCGCACGCGCTCCGCGCCTTCCTCCGATGTGGCGCGCTCGGCGACTACGTCAAGGACGCGATGGAACTCAAGGACGGCGAGAGCGTGGCTGTTCATGGACCTGCTGAATAATACAGAGTGCAGCGAAAATACACCGAAGAGCCCGTGAGCCCGCGCTGGCCCGTTTTTCGCGCGTCGCGCGAGACATGGCCATGATCTTCAAGTCCGTCATCTTCAGGACGGCGGGGCTGTTGGTGTGCTCCAATGTCTTCATGACATTCGCGTGGTATGCGCATCTCAAAAACCTGGAAGCCAAGCCGTGGTATGTCGCGGCACTAATAAGCTGGGGCATCGCCCTGTTCGAGTACATGCTCCAGGTGCCCGCGAACAGGATCGGTTATACCACGATGACCTTGGGGCAGCTCAAGATCCTGCAGGAGGTCATTACGCTCAGTGTGTTCGTGCCGTTCGCGTACTTCTACATGGACCAGCCGCTGAAGATGGATTATCTGTGGGCGGCGTTGTGTATCGTGGGGGCGGTGTTCTTTGTGTTCAGGGGGCACTGAAGGGCCAGAGGCGCGGATACCTCCGCGCCCTACGGCGTCGTCGCGGCCAGCTCTTCCTTGGCTATACGACTTATCACGCTGCCGTCAGCCTTTCCCTTGAATTGCGGATTGACGCGACCCATGAGTGGCCCCATGGAGGTGGCGCCGGCGGCAATCGCGGCGCGCACGGCGGCGCGAACTTCGTCTTCGCTTACCTGGGCTGGAAGGTACTTCTCTAGCGCGGCAACTTCAGCCCGCTCCTTGTCAGCCAGATCCTTGCGGTTTCCCTTGTCGTACATCTCGACCGATTCACGCCGGCGCTTGATTCCCTTGCGCAACACGTCGAGTACGTCGTCGTCAGTGGGATCGCTTCTTAGTTCGATCCGCTTGTTCTTGACGTCCGACAGAATGGTTCCGAGCAGAAGCACCCCAAGCTTGTCCTGCGCCTTGCGCGCAGAGTTGAGGTCAGCCTGAAGCTTGTCGCCTAGAAGCGACATTACATCGCGCGATGGCGGCGATTCTTACGCGTCGCCGCGTTCATCTTGCGCTTGCGCTTCTCGCTCGGCTTCTCGTAGTGGCGATGCTTGCGCAGATCCGCGAGGATCCCCGCCTTCTCGACCTTCTTCTTGAAACGCTTGAGCGCGCGCTCAAAGTTCTCGTCTTCCTGAATGATGACTTCTGACAAACCCGATTGCCCCCTGACCTATGATTCTGAAACGGTTGATGTGCAGCCCATAATAATAATCTCAGCCCGGCGGCCACGCCATGTTTCGGCCGCCCAGAACGTGGGCATGGAGGTGATGGATGGTCTGGCCGGCATCGGGACCGGTGTTTATGACCACCCGATAGCCGTCCTTGAGCCCATCCTTCCGGGCCACCTCGGCCGCAAGCAGCAGGACCTCGCCCAATACTACGGGATCCGGGTAGTGGTCAAGTGAGGCCACGTGTTTACGAGGGATTACGAGCACATGCACCGGCGCCTTGGCGTCGAGATCCCGGAACGCTATAGCTGCCTCGTTCTCAGCGACTATGGTCGCTGGAATCTCGCCCCGGGCGATTTTGCAGAAAATGCAGCTCGCAGACTCGTCCGCCATTGAAATCACCCTTCTTCGTGGATGCCCAAGTCCAGCATGGCCCGGGCCACAGCGACTCCGGCGACTGCCGCGGTCTCGAACCTGAGAACCGATCGGCCCACCGAGACAGTGGCGAACCCCGCCGCCCTGAGTTCCATCAACTCTTCCGGCTCGAACCCGCCTTCCGGACCAACGGCAACGATGATCGGCGCCTGAGCATCGATCGCGCGGAACGGCGAACCCGTACCATCGAGCACAACTCGTGTCCCCGTTGGCGACGCCGCGATTGCCCGTTCAGGTGTCGCTTCGGGGAATATTTCCGGCAACCACGCGGACCGGGATTGAAGCAGCGCCGAGATCATGCGCGAGCGGACCTTGTTACGGAAAGTCGGCCCGTCGCCGCGCGGAGATACGCTGCGCGAGCGTTGCCACAAAACCGGACGCCAACTCGCGACGTTCAATTCAGCGGCCTTCTCGGCGAGCCACAGCATCCGGTCGCGATCCGCAACTGGAACCAGAAGATGGACAGCGGGCGGCGGAGCGACGTCAACCACTTCATCGACTTCGACAAGGGCGTTCTTGCGACCCAGCCGAACAAGAGTGCCAGATGCAGCACGACCCGATCCGTCACGCAGCCCAACTCGCTCGCCAGCGCCCAGCCGCAGCACTGAGATGTGTTGCGCGTCGCTCTCGGCTAGCGCAACCTGCGCTCCGACCACGAACGGATCTTCCACGAAGAACGCCGCGCGATCTTGCCGCATCACGACACGCGAGCCGTGAGAATGCTCAGCCAATCACCTTCGACATCCTCGAACTCAACTCGCAACCCCGCGCGCTCGATTGCGCGCCGCATCAGCTCGCGCTCCTCAACGAGAATGCCACTCAATACCGCAACGCCATCCGTGCTCAACGACTGAGTTATGCCAGGGAGCAGCTCCACGAGCACCGACGAAACGATGTTCGCGAGAATCACACGTACGGGCGCCACGAGCGCCAGCAGCACGATCGCGTCGCCGACCAGATATCGGACATAATTTTCAACGCCATTGACGCGGATGTTCTCGGTTGCGGAGCCTTCAGCGCCGTCATCGATCTCGATTGCCGCAATGCGCGTCGCACCGAGTTTCGCCGCTGCAATCGAAAGCACCGCACTGCCAGCGCCGAGATCCGCAACGGAGTCGCCAGCCCGCACCACGTGCTGCATGAGCCGCAACATGCCGCGCGTTGTTGGATGCTCGCCCGTGCCGAAAGCCATCGCTGGATCGATGACGATAGTCGTAGCGGGATCGAACTCCGCTGCGCGCCACGGCGGCGTCACGACCAGGCGTCCAACCTGGTGCGCATCGACGCTTGCGCGCCATTCGCTCCAATCCACCGCTGGAACGTCGGTCACCGTCACCGCAGCCGAAGAGTCCGCTGCATGCACCGCGGCAACCACGATCGACGTATCGACGTCTGGCGGAAAGTGAGTGACGAGTGCGTCACCATCCTCGTGCACGCCCTGCGAGCCGGTGGCGAACAGCGCGGCCATCACCGCATCGCGATCGGCGCACCGCTCCACTCGAACCGCGCGCCATTCGCCTGTCACGCTCCGAGCGATTCCTTGACCTTGGCCCAGAATCCGCGCTCACGCTTGGCGGGTGCGAGCGGGCGAATGTCGTGGAGCTGACGGAGAAGTCCGGCCTCGTCCTCGCTCAGCATGTCGGGTGTCCAGAGCTGCAGCCGAACGTGAAGGTCGCCTGTGCCGGATGCGTTGATGCGTGGAAGTCCGCGGCCGCGTAAATGCATTACCTGGCCGCTCTGCGTTCCTGCGGGAATGCGCAGCGTTACCGATGCCGTAACAGTCGGAACATCCACGTCAGCGCCGAGTGCGAGCTGCGGATAGGTGACGAGAACTTCAGTGAGGAGGTCCTCACCGTCGCGCTCAAAGCGTTCGTCCTCATCAACTTCGAAGACCACGAGTATGTCACCGCGCGGCCCGCCACGCGGACCCGCATTTCCAACTCCGCGCAGTGTCATGTACTGACCGGTCGCGACTCCCGCTGGAACCTTGATGGTCACCTGCTCTTCCGACCGCACGCGTCCTTCGCCTCGGCATTTCTTGCACGGCGCGGCGACTATCTTGCCGTCGCCCGCACAGTTTGGGCAAACCGAGACGCTGACGACAGGACCAAAGAATGATTGCTGCGCGCGACGAACTTCGCCCGCGCCCTTGCAGGTTGGACACGTTGTAACGCTGGTGCCAGGCTCCGCACCTGTGCCGGCGCAGTGATCGCAGGGATTCAGCAGCTTGATCGTAACCAGCTTCTCGACTCCGGTCGCAACTTCCTGGAGCGTGAGTCCGAGGCTGATGCGAATGTCCGATCCAGTGCGCGTCTCCGCGGCGCTGCTCCGCCGGCCGAAGATGTCGTTGAAGCCACCCATGCCGCCAAGATCGCGCATGAAGATGTTGAGCGCCTCGGACAGATCGACGTGATGGAAACCACCTCCGCCTCCTCCGCGCAGTCCGGCCTCGCCGTAGCGATCGTACGTAGCGCGCTTGTTGCCATCGCGCAGCACGTCGTACGCTTCCGTTATCTCCTTGAACTTCTCTTCGGATTCCGATGAGCCGTTGTTGCGGTCCGGATGGAACTGCATCGCGAGCTTGCGATATGCCTTCTTGATGTCGTCGTCCGACGCGGCGCGAGGGACACCTAACGTTTCGTAATAGTCAGCCATGCTTCGTGCGTTGCGTTAGTCGAGCAGGTCGGTGACCAGCTGCGATGTGTGTGTTACGAGTGAGATTACCTTGTCGTACGGCATTCTCGTGGGGCCAATGACGCCTATCACGCCATTGAGTGCACCCACGCGATACTGCGCCGTGACGAGGGTGAAGTTCTCGAGCGCGGGATCACCGTGCTCGTTGCCAATGGTTATGCTGACACCGGAAGCATCGCTGCGCTTGCGCAGCACTTCCGCGAGGTACTGCCTTGTTTCCGTGAGTGCGACAAGCTTGCGCATGCTGTCAGCGCTCGCGAATTCAGGTTGCTCCGCGAGCACCGACGCGGCGCCGAGCATTACATCGTTGGCGGAGTCCAGCGCCGCATCAAAGATATGCTCGCCTTCCTCGACGAAGATGTTGATGAGCTCCGCGGAGCCGATCGGAGTATCGCGCAGCCGTTGCGACAGCGAGTTGCGCACCTCGCGCAGCGTGAGCCCGCTCAGGCGCTCGTTCAGGACCTGGGAGACTTCCGCGATCGCCTCATCGGCGATCTCGCCGCGCGCATCGACGTAGATCGTGCGCACGCCGCCGCCCTGAACCGACAGAACGACGAGCAGACGATCGGATGCCAGCCGAACCAGCTCGATCCGGTCGAGCCGGCTCGCATCGAAGCGCGGTCCGAGCGCGACGCCGAGCTCCTGGGTGATGATCCCGAGGCTCTGCGCGGCGCGACGGAGAATATTCTCGACCGCCGATCCGCCGCTCGATATCTGGACCGCGAGCCGGTCGCGCTCAGCTGTGTCGAACGACTGCGCCGGAAGGATCGAGTCCACGTAAACCCGATACGCGACGTCTGTCGGCACCCTGCCGGCCGACGTATGAGGATGGAAGAGATAGCCTTTCTCCTCCAGATCGCTCATGGTGTTCCGGATCGTCGCAGGCGACACGCCCAGCCTGAACCGACGGGCAAGCTGACGCGACCCAGCGGGCTGGGCGGTCGCTACATACGTCTGGATTACGGCCTCGAGCACCATACGCTCTCGGTCGGTCAGTTCGGCAAGTGCCATAAGTGCAATAGTATCAACGACTTCCGGCGAGTGTCAAGGATGCGGCCAGCGCATCCAGGCGAAGAAAGCCCGTCGCCGTTAGAACGATCGTTCGATTTGTCAGCTCAGCCCATCCGGCTTCGAGCCAAGGACGAGCGAGCTGAATTTCCGTATCGGTTGCGCGGAGACCGTCAGTCGTGCGTAGTCCCAGGTACACCCGCTCGGACAGTCTGTTCTCTTCGGTAAGCTCTTCCGAGCCGGCTATTACAGTCTCGCCGGCGCGAAGTCGCTTCTCCCAATCTGCATGGGCGGCGACGTTCCAGCTACGGATGTGCCCATCAAAAGAGTGCGCGGATGGTCCCATCGCGGCATAAGGGACGCCGGTCCAGTAGGACGAATTGTGTCGCGAGCGGCGTCCGGCGCGCGCGAAATTCGAAACTTCGTAGTGCTCGAATCCGGCGGCGCCAAGCCGGTTGTGCGCCATCATGAACTCGGTTTCGTAGCGTTCCTCTGGCGCTTCGATCACCTCGCCGCGATCGCGCCAACGCCCCAACGGCGTGTGTGACTCGACCGTGAGGCCGTACAGCGAGACGTGCTCCGGCTCGAGCCCCAACGCGCGGTCGAGATCGGCGCTCCAGTCGCGACGCAGAGTCTCCGGCAGAGCGAAGATTAGATCCAGCGAGATGTTCGCGATGCCAGCTTCGCGCAACGTCCGAAACGCGGTCTCGATCTGCTCCGCCGAATGCGTACGATGCATCCACGCGAGCACGTCCGGATCGAAAGATTGGCCACCAAGTGACACGCGATTGACTCCGGCGGCGACCCATCCGGCCGCCGACTCGATGGTCACGTCATCGGGATTCGCTTCGATGGTCACTTCAGCGTTCGGCGCGACCGTAGCGCGATCGCGCACGATTCTCAACACCTCTCCAACACCGGCGCCAAGTCGCGATGGAGTGCCGCCGCCAAGGTAGATGGTATCAAGTTTCCAGTCCGTGCTGTCGTGCCGCGCGATCTCGAGCGCGACCGACTCAACGTAGCTGGCCACCGGTGTCACGCTGCGCACGGAAATCGAGAAGTCGCAGTACGAACAGCGTCGCGCGCAGAATGGAACGTGGATATATAGATGCTGCACCGGCTCGCCCGTCATCGTCGCGCTATGACGCCACCAGCGGAGCATTCCAGAAGCCCTTGGATCTCCAATTGAGTCAGCGCCGCGAGCGCTCTGCTGGCGGGCCAACCGGTGCGAGTGATGATCTCGTCAGCGGTCTCCGCCGCGTGTTGCGCAACGGCATCCCACACGGTTGCCTCATCGGCGCCGAGGGTTGGCATCGGACGCGAGTTCCTGGGCGCAGTGAGACCAGCGAGCGCCAGAGCGTCGTCGATGCTCGCAATTACCTGAGCACCATCGCGCAGAAGTTGGTTCGATCCCCGGCTCTGCTGCGAGTCAATGGCGCCCGGAACTGCGGCCACGTTACGGCCAAAATCAGCCGCGTAACCGGCCGTGATGAGCGCGCCACTTTTTTCTCCCGCTTCGACCACGATCGTGAGCCGGCACAAGCCAGCGATGATACGATTGCGGCGCGGGAAGCAACCCGAGAATCCCGCGACCCCGGACCCAAACTCCGAAACGACCACGCCCTGCCGGGCAATCTCATCATACAACGCAGTGTGCGACCGCGGATAGACAACATCAACTCCAGTTCCGAGTACCGCCGCCGTCACACCGCCTGCTTCGAGCGCCGCGCGGTGCGCGACCGCGTCTATTCCGAAGGCCATCCCGCTCACTACGCACGCGCCGGCCGACACCAACGCGGTCGCCAGCTCGCGCGTTATCCGCTCGCCGTACGCTGTCGGATGCCTGGTGCCGACAATCGCGACGCATGGACGTGACAGAACACCGATGTCGCCCGTGTAGTGCAGCGCTTTGGGCGGCGACGAGATTGTCGCGATCTCGGCCGGCCATTCGGCGGTGCCCGGGTGCGCGACGTTCAATTGATGGCGCAAACTCAGGGAAGTGGCGCGTTCGCTGCGGCCGGCTTGGCCGCTTCTTCCTTGAGTCGCAGGAGCTCGCTCCACCATGCCGCAAGCAGTGGCGAGAGGCCATCCCGATTCGCGGCACTGATTGAAAATATTCCGAACGCGCCAGGCGCTTCGATGGGCGGCACGTAATCCTCGCCCATCAGATCGAGTTTCGTGAACACCACGCAAAACGGTTTCGCCGCCAGCTCGGCGCTGTACTTCCCCACTTCAACACGAAGCTGGTCGTACTCGGCTTGCCAATCCATCGTGTCGATCGGAATGAGCATGGCGAGTATGCGCGTGCGCTCGATGTGGCGGAGAAATTTGAGCCCGAGGCCGCGGCCTTCCGCCGCGCCTTCGATGATTCCCGGAATGTCCGCAACGACGAAGGTGCGATAGTCCGACAGCTGAACCACACCCAAGTTCGGCTGCAGTGTCGTGAACGGGTAATCGGCGATTTTGGGGCGCGCCGCTGATATGACCGAGAGCAGCGTGGACTTGCCCGCGTTCGGCTGGCCAAGCAGCCCGATGTCGGCAATGAGCTTGAGCTCGAGCTCGAGTTTGCGTTCCTGGCCTTCCTCACCGGGCTGCCACTCGCGCGGCGATTGATGCGTGGGGCTCACGAAAAAGGCGTTGCCCTTTCCGCCGCGTCCGCCCTTTGCGACGATGAACTCCTCGCCGTCGGTGAGCACGTCGGCGAGTATCTCGCCCGTATCAGCATCGCGCACGATCGTCCCGGTTGGGACAGGCATGTAGATGTCCTTGCCGCTACGCCCGGTCATGTTGGAACCCATGCCGTGCTGCCCGCGATCGGCGGCCCATTCGTCGCGATACGTGTAATCGAGCAGAGTCGCCAGATTGGAATCGCCGCGCACAATCACGTCGCCGCCGCGACCGCCATCGCCACCGTCGGGGCCGCCCATTGGCACGAGACTCTCGCGCCGGAATGACTGGCATCCTGAGCCGCCCGTTCCGGCAATCGCGCGCACTGTCACTTTATCGATGAACACCGTCAACTCTCCTTTATTCGATTCAGTTCTTCGCGCGCGGCGCCGAGCGCCTCGCGAGGTACGATGTCCGTAAGCGCAGAAAGCGTTTGAGCCAGATCTTCGAGCGTGGCGCCACAATTGAGCGCGCCGCGCAGGTGCGACTTGAGCTGCGGCATCTGCTCCGACGCGGCGCAGGCTGCAACTATGCATAGCTCACGCTGCGCGAGCGCGAGACCCGGTCGCGACAGCACCTTCCCGTATCCATCCGCAATCATCCATGCATCCAGCGCGGGATGCAGACGACTGACCGTCTGGCGCAACGCGTCGTACTTGTGACCGTACACCGCGCGGCATGCTTCCTCACCCTTATGGCGCAGCTCCACCGGATCTTGCGACGTCGTCGCCGGATCATCGCTCGGGGCGTGCTCTCCGGATACCTCGCGCCAGACACGGGTCGCATTGAGCGCACGCGGAAATCCGGCGAACAGATATGATTGAAGAAGCACCTCATCCACTGCCACCATCGGTGCAATGTCTATCGCTTCGACCATCACGCGACGCGTGAACGCGATCGGCGCGCCGGCAACGGCTGCAGCTATGCGCACCAGCGCGCGCATCGAGTCGCTGAAGAGTGTGTCCTGATCCATTATGTCAACGATACCTGATGCCGCGCACGGCGCCACGGCGCCTCTGTGCGCGGCGGATCACATCATTGCGCGGACGACTATCTCGCCCACGACCTCGTGGCGCGTGTCGCGCACCGTCTTGCGAGCGATCTCGGCGAGTCGTTGCGGCAACGGATCGGGCAGCGCACCCAGCCGTTGAAGCAACGCCAACAGCGCTGGATACTGCGCGCGCGATGCACCATCCTCGACCTTGATCGCTATTCCAATACCACTCGCGATGATGGCCGCCGAATGCACGCCCTCCGCTCCGATCTTGCAGAGAATACCGGGGGCCTCTTCCATGAGAACCGTGTCGAAACGATCCGTGCCACCGACCAGAAACGGATTCGCGAGCATTGCATCGCCAATGCGGCGCGGAATTTCGTTGCCGCTGTGGATGGCAGCGGCGAAGCGCGCGAATGCGCGTGCCATCGCTTCCAGGCTGAGCCCGAACACGGGGACACCGCAGCCATCCGTCGCGATCTTCATGTTGGAAGCCACGATTCCAGTCCAGCGCTGGATCTCCTGAACTATGGACTGCTGCACCGGATGATTCAGATAATAGTATCCGGCCGCTGGCCAACCGGCGCCCTGAGCGCGAGCGAGCATCGCGGCGTGTTTGCCGGAGCAGTTGTTGTGCAAACGCGTTAGGCGGCCGCCAGACTCGCGCAACAGTCGCTGGCCGCGCTGGGCTAACGGTTCGGCGGCACCGCAGGCGAGATCTCCTTCTTCCAGCCCGAGGTCGCTCAGCATCCGTTCCGCGATCGCTACGTGTTCTGGCTCGCCACCGTGGGAGGCGCAAGCCAGGGCGATCTCATCGGCGCCCCATCCGAGGTCGTCCAACCCCTCCGATTCCATGAACGGCATGAGCTGGAATGGCTTCGCGCATGACCGCCAGTACGCCCCGTGCTCCGGGTCCCGCGCATAACCCACGAGCGTGTCGCGTGCGACTACCGCGGCGGACACACGGTGGATGGATTCAACTGCGGGGCCGCGGGTTACGACTACATCGATATCATAAGATGTGGCGGTACTCACCCCTTAAAATATCTTGATCGCCCCCTTGGTGTAGCGTTTTGGGTTCTTCTTCACATCGGCAAGGATCTCGTTCAGGTGGCCAACAGCCTGGACCATCTGGTTGTAGAGCGTGGTGTCGCTGAGGAGCTTGGAGGCCGTTCCGTTGCCCTTGCTGAGCGACGCCACGAGCGAATCAGCGCGTGCCGTAACCGTGACGAGGTTGGTGTAGAGCGAATCGTCGCGCAGAAGCTTCCCGGCGCTTCCCTGGCCCGAATTGAGCCGAGTCATTAGGGAATCCACCTGCGTCACCATTTCGGTGAGGTTGTTGTAGAGCTGCGGGTCATCGAGAAGCTTTCCAACGCTGCCATTGGGATTCTGCAAGCGCGCGAGCAGGTTGCTCGTCGATCCGAGCGTCGCGTTGAGCCTGTCGTACAATGCGCGATCGGTTAGCAGCTTGCCGATGGTCCCAACGCCACGCGCGACAGACTGAGTGAGTCCGCGCAGATCATGCGTGAGTCCAGCGACATCGGTCAGCACTGCCGCCGCCCGCTGGATCATCATGTCATAATCCATGGACGGGCCAAGCACGAGTGTGTCGCCGTTGTGCAGCGGGCGAAAGCGGGGCGTACCCGGAGTGATGTCGAAGAAACGTTCGCCGAGCAATCCCTGATTGCGCAACATCACACGCGAATCGAAACGCACCTGTTGCTGGAGATTTTCGTCCAGTTGAACGGTGAGCCTGAGATTCCGCATCGTGTCCGCGTCGACGGGCAGAAACTCGATCTTGGTGATTGAGCCAGCGAGCTGGCCTGCAACGGTCACCTGACCGCCTTCGCGCAAACCGCTCGCATTCGGAACGAATGCATAGAGCGAGTATCTGCGCGAAAACAGGTGCGCCGCGGTGCCCAGTCTGATTACCGCGTAGGTGAGTATCCCGAGTGCCACGATGGCGAGTGTCGCCACGCGCAGCGCGTCCTTGGTGATGATCTCAGAGCGTTTCATTCAGTAACCACCGAGGAAGGTCTGGATGTAAGCATCGTCCGAGGCCGCCATGTCTTCTGGCGAGCCGAAAAAGACGATGTGTTGATCGTGTAGCAGCGCGACCTTGCTGGCCATCCGAAATGCCGAGCGAATGTCGTGCGTGACGACGACACTCGTGACATTCAGCTCGCGCTGCAGTTTGAGTATGAGATTCGTTACCGTGCCGGTAGTGAGCGGATCCAGTCCCGACGTCGGCTCATCGTACAGCATGATCTTGGGATTCGCGGCGAGTCCGCGCGCAACTCCCACGCGTTTCTGCATTCCGCCCGAAAGCTCTGACGGCGGAAGCTCCATTACCTGATCCGGATCGAGGTCGACGAATTGCAGTTTCTCGCGGACCCGCTTCTCGATGCCGGCCTCGTCGAGGTCGGTGTGCTCTCGCAGCGGGTACGCAATGTTCTCGAACACCGAGAGCGAATCGAAGAGTGCCGAGCCCTGGAAGACCATCCCCATCTGCTGGCGGATCTCTAGCGCTTGCTCGTACGTGAGCTTTTCGATGTCCTGGCCCTGCACGCAGACCTCGCCTTTATCCGCGATGAGTAATCGCAAGATCAGCTTGATGATCGTTGACTTTCCAGTTCCGGACTCGCCAACGACCGCGACCGTTTCGCCTTCGTATACAGCGAACGAGACGCCAGTCAGGATCGGGCGGTCGAATGCGAGCGACACGTCCCGCAGCTCGATGATCGGATCAGTTTGCGGCGCGCGCTCGACCACCTCATCCTGCTCGTCTGCACGAATCTCCTTTCGAATTGCCGCGCGGACGCGATCGGTGTGAACGGACTCCGGATCCCGGTCCGTTCCGCGACGATCGGTCTCGCGCCGCTCGTCGGGCGTTTCGGCTGGGGCGTCGTTGTCCTTGACGCTCGTATCGCCCGGGTCATCCTGACCGGCGATCATGACGGCAGCAGCGCGAGCAGCGCTTGCGTGATGAAGTAGTCGGTGACGAGAATCAGAATGCTTGCGGTGACGACGGTGCGTGTGGTCGAGATACCCACGCCCTCGGTCCCGCCGGTCGTGCGCAAGCCGAAGTGGCACGCGGTCAGCGAGATGATTCCGCCAAAAACGAAGGGCTTGAAGAGACCGTGCACAAAATCGTTCGGTATGACCCTGAAGACAAAACCACCATTCGATATCTGATCCCAGACCGTTGCCCAATACAGCGAAGTTGGCAGCTGCAGGTAGAACTTGGCGATTACGCTGCCGCCGAAAATGCCGGCCACGTCGTTGATGACCGTGAGTGCGGGAAGCATCACGAGCGCCGCGATGAGGCGCGGAGTCACGAGCTTCTTGATGGGATCGGTGCCCATCACGTTCAGCGCGTCGATCTGCTCCGTGACGCGCATCGTGCCGATCTCCGCCGTCATTTTCGCGCCGACGCGGCCGGCGAGCACCAGGCCGGTGAGCAGCGGGCCCGTCTCCAGGATCACGATCTGCCGCACCGAGAGGCCGACGATCGAAAGCTGGATCCCCTGGAACATCTGGTAGCGTATCTGTATCGAGATGACGCCGCCGATGAACGCGGCCACCATGATCGCGAGCGGCACGGAGTCCACGCCGATGGCACGCATCTGCGGGATGACGAGGGGCAGGTACGTCTG
>PLEG01000383.1 GCA_003136975.1 Gemmatimonadota bacterium
CAATTTCACGAGATCATTGACACTCAAGCTGCGAGTACTCTTCGTCGGAGCAGAGCGAATCCGGCCCGACGTACATTGTCCGCTTGATGAGCTTGAGGCGATTCACCTGGCCTTCGACCTGACCGTTACTCCAGCGAAAGAGGATCGCTGCGAGCACGGCGTCCTTGTCGCGCCCGAGCCCGGCCGCAAGTGAGCGAAGCTCACTGCGTTTGAAGTTGCCCCGATTCGGTGGACAGGTAATGGCTTGAGAATCAAGCCGCATTTGAAGTTAAGGGTGAAGTTGCATTTGCAGTAACACGTTCGTAGGTAACGGGTGACATTTGCCCGATGGCAGAGTGCCGCCGGTGCGGGTTGTACCAGCCTTCGATGTAGCGGAAGATCGCAATCCGGGCCTCGGCCTGTGAGTGAAAAGTGCGTCGGTCCAGGAGCTCGCACTCTAGTGTGGCAAAGAAGCTTTCAGCCATTGCGTTGTCGTATGCATCGCCGACTGTACCGCGCGACGGTCTGACGCCCATCGCGCCGCAACGCTGCCCGAAGGCCAGGGCCGTATACTGGGTGGATTCAATCGTTCGTCGCAACACGCCATCACTGAGGTGAGCGATGACGAAAACAGGAAAGCGCCGCTCGAGTCGTTCAACGCGGGCGGCGTTACGCTCGCCAGGTCGGCCGCCTGTCGGGCGACGTGAAGATAGGCGACGCTTCTGGTCCGCCATCGCACGCGGTTGCTATCCGGAGACTGCGGTCGCGGAGGCACGCGTGTCCTGGGTCGTCGGGGCACGATGGTTCCGACAGGCGGGTGGTATGCCGCCGTCACATCTCGCTCCGTCGGCGCCCCCACTGTCGGGGCGTTACTTGTCGTTCGCCGAGCGCGAGCAGCTGGCGCTCCTCCACGCTCGGAGGTACGGTGTACGAGAGATCGCGCGTTACCTCGGGCGCTCTCCATCGACCATTTCGCGTGAGCTACGCCGCAATGCGGCGACGCGTAGCGGTGCACTCGATTACCGGGCGACCACAGCGCAGTGGCATGCCGACCGAGCGGCGCGGCGCCCCAAGCCGGCGACGCTGGCGACGAATCCGCGACTTCGACATTATGTACAGGACCGATTGGCCGGTGTGATCGCCGCCCCAAGCGGTACACCGGTGCGAGGACCGGCGGTGCCTTGGAAAGGTCGTCGACACGGGCGGCGCCAGCCCCGACGCTGGGGCCGGGCGTGGAGTCCCGAGCAGATCGCCCGGCGCCTGCCACTCGACTTTCCCGACGATCCGACGATGCGCATCAGCCACGAAGCGATCTACCAGGCTCTCTACATTCAAAGCCGAGGGGCACTGCGCCGCGAGCTCAGTGCATGCTTACGGACAGGGCGAGCACTGCGCGTGCCGCGCGAGCGCACACGCACGTCGGGCAGACGCTTCGTGACGCCAGAGTTGCTGATCAGCGAGCGTCCGGCTGAGGCGGAGGATCGAGCAGTGCCCGGACACTGGGAGGGTGATCTGATCCTCGGACTAGAGAGCTCGGCCATCGGAACGCTAGTCGAGCGCACGACACGTTTCACTCTGCTCTTGCACCTGCCGCGCATGGCGGAGCACGCGCGCGGTCTGCGAACGACGGACACGAAGAACGGTGCGCCGCTCGCCGGACATGGCGCCGCCGCCGTGAGAGATGCGATCACGCGCGCGGTCCGCACCCTACCCGTGCAACTCCGACGCTCGCTCACTTGGGATCAGGGCGCGGAAATGGCAGAGCACGCGCGACTGCGGATCGACACGGGATTGGAGATCTACTTCTGCGATCCACAAAGCCCGTGGCAGCGCGGAACGAACGAGAACACGAACGGACTGCTGCGTCAGTATTTCCCGAAAGGTACGGACTTGAGCGAGCACAGTACCAGGGATCTCGCTGCCGTGGCACTCGCGCTCAACACCAGACCGCGGAAGACCCTCGGCTGGAAGACGCCTGCCGAAGCATTGAACGAGCTGTTACAATCAGATCAGACGGGCACTGTTGCAACAACCAGTTGAACCTGCGCTGCGACCCATGGTCGGAGTGATGGATGACCGAAGTCGGCCGCCGTTGCTCGAGCGCCATGTTCAGCGCGTTGAGCATCAGCTCCGTACGGAGGTGCGTTGCCATGGCCCAGCCCACGATGCGTCGGCTATACGCGTCGAGCACCACGGAGAGATAGAGAAAGCCAGCCCACGTTGGCACGTAGGTGATGTCAGCCACCCAGAGCTCGTTCGGTGCAGTCGCTATGAAATCGCGTTTCACCAGATCGTCCGCTGCGACTTCGGCTGCTCCACGCCGCGTCGTATGCACGCCCCGACGCCGGTGCACGCCGACGATGCCAGCTTTGCGCATCAGGCGAGCAACACGCTTCTGACCCACATGCTCACCTGCTTCGCGCAGATCTACCCAGATTCGTGGCGCTCCGTACGTGCCGTCAGAGCGCGCGTGGCTCGTTTGAATCTGAACGGTGAGATTTGCATCGTGCTGCGCGTGTCGAGAGAGTGGTCGCTTCGTCCACGCGTAGAATCCACTGCGGGAGAGTCGGAGCACGCGACACATCGTCGCGACCGGGAACTTGGCCTGGTGATCCCTCACGAACCCGAATCCTCGTTGGACAGCTTCGGAATCGTGCCGGTCTCCCGTGCAAACCAGGCCGCCGCTTTTGACAGTATCTCGCGCTCAAGCTTTAGCTGACGAACCTCACGCCGTAGCTGACGTAATTCCACCTGCTCCGCACTCGTCGGTCCATCGGTGCGTGTTCCTCGATCTCGCTCCGACTGAGCAACCCAGTTATGGATCGTCTGGGCTGTCGGCTCGAACTCCCGGGATAACTCTTCGGGTGTTCGTCCAGCACGAACTAATTCAACCAACTGCTCTCGGAATGCCGCCGGATAGGCGGGACGACTCTTCGGCATCGGAACTCCTCCTCCCCATAAGGGTGAAGTGTCCACGAAGCCGGGTCAACTCCAGTTCGGCTTGATTGAGCCATGGCGTGAGCGCGTTAGCGTCGTGCGCCTTGAGCATACGACGAAACTCCATCGCGAGTTCATGCACACTCGCAAGTGTGCTCGACGCGGCGCAGATCGCCTCGGCATAGCGCAGTTCCGGTGCTTTGAGTTGATCTGACGGAGCGGTGATCAGCCAGGCCGCGCGGCGTGAAGATGGGTGCGATATCGGAGACGCTGTCACCGCTGGCAATGCTTCCGATATCACCGTTCCACGGTAGATGCAGTCGAGCCCACGCCAATACAGTCGTGAGGCCACCGTGAAACCCGCGTCCGTCGTGGATCTCGCGCCACAGCTCGGTCACGTTGTGACATCCGCCGCGACATCGCTCACCGAGATACGCAGCGTGTGGCGTTAACGATGTCTCTCGTCTCACTGCGGGCTGTCGCTCCGGGAATGCGACTCCCCCGAGCCAGCGCACAATGGTCTTGCGGCGGAGCCCGAGTGCACCGTGTATGGCTGCGACCGATGCGCCAGCAGTACGAAGTGCGATCACCTCGTCGTAGCGCGACTGTCGCCGAGCACGTCGAGCGAGCTTGCGCTGTTCCGCGAGGGGCGGATCATTCGGTGGATCGGCTGGCAGATCGGCTAGCAGATCGGTCGATCCAGCTGTCCCCCGGCGTGACACTGGGCCACCACGTTTCAACAATACCGGTGTCGGCTTCTGTGCATCGAGTCCGACTGCTCGCACCGTGGCGTGATGTCGCTCCCGCGCGTGCTGCACAGCATCGGTCAGATTGCGCAGCAGGTGGAAACGATCAGCGATCTGAATTGCGTCCGGCGCTCCGCGCCTCGCACCGTCTGCGTAACCGCCCGCCCGGTCACGACTGAGGAACTCGACGCCCGGATGAGCACACAGTCACGCGACGAGTGTGTTCAGTTCGCGGTCCGGAAGCAGGTCGACGACATGATGCCGCTCAAGATCAACGAGAATCGTCCCATATCGCTGACCTTTGCGCCATGCCCAATCGTCCACGCCTAAAACCCGCGGGCCGGCCCTCGCTCGGTCGCCATGACCATCCGTACCCTCGTCTGTAGCGGCATGAACGGCGGAAAGAACCGACAGGATCTCCGCCGGCGCGCCGGCGAGGCCTAACGCTTCAGCGAGCCGGGCGCCAGCACGACCGCCAAGGGCAAGACCAATGACTTCCAGCGCGGATGCTGCACGTGCAGTACGTCGCGCGTAGAGTGCAGCGGTCTTGGGCAACCGCTCCGTGAATATCTGCCGTCGGCAGTCCGACACGTCGCAGAAGAACCGGCGCACCTGAATCTCAAGGTGGACTCGCAGTCCATGCCATGGGAGATCGGCGAGTGTGCGGCGGTACCGGCTGTGGACTCGTGTGCTGGCGTGACCGCACCCGGGACAGGCAACCACGTGCTGGCGAGCGGTCGCGGTGACAACTAATTCCGGCGCAGCGAAGTGGATTCCATCCAGCTGCAGTTCGAGCGGCGCCGGACATAGCGGGCTTGCGGTGAGAGCGTCCATCTTGTTCCTACACGAAGAGACAGACCTTAAAGACTAACCCCAGACCACGCCTTCACCATAATCCGCGCAGACCCCATTTCACGAGATCGCTGACACTCACATTCTTCCCACCGTACTTCCGCTTCCAATTGTCAAGCGTCTGTCCCGAGATCCCATGCCTTCTCAACAGCTCCGACGTCTTCGCTCAAGCCGCTGTCACTTGTAGGATTCCTACGATCTGCGTCTCAGTGGATCGACTGTTCCGCATTCTCCAGTCCTCCTGACGCCCTCTGGCGCTCGGTCAGACTGTCAACTTAACCTTGGCCTATTTAGCGGAGGAACGTCGCCCATGCCTAAGAGATTCGACTGCCCAGACCTTGGGTTGAGCAAAACCAGAATTTCTCGACCGTTTTCCATGTGAGCATGATACCGTAAGGAAAAAGAACCGCACAACGATCTCGTCGTTGTGCGGTTCTTAGACGATGGCTAGGGACAGAATCGAACTGTCGACACCCGGATTTTCAGTCCGGTGCTCTACCAACTGAGCTACCTAGCCGCTTGCTCCAAATAAGCCGAGTTTTTATTCCTACAAGTGGTCACACCCTCACACCAACCCTCATTCGCCACTAATTCGAGAGTGAAGGTATTGATGGTCCTAAGGATATTGCGTTGTCCAGCAATAACTTAGCTCATACATGCGGGCTGGACGTCAAAAGGATTTTCAGTCCGTCTCCGGACGTGTAGGCACTTGTTTCCTTTCGGTGCGATCGAGTGTGCACATATGCGCAAGCGGGAGTGCTCTGTAGCATTGTGAAGCGCTCGTTGCGCACGCACCCTCAACAACTCCCTCACCTCAGTTTGCACTGGCCGCCCAGCGTGCCTCTTATCCGCATGTCACAACTTTGGTTTCATCGTATCGGCGGGCTGATAGGCGGTTCGAAGCGCTAACTGTCGCCTTGTAGCAACAGGCCAAAGATTACGCGATTACCGACACCATACTCGCTAGCGATGAGGTTGATCAAATTGCTCGATGCTTTGAGCACAGCGGCGGAAATTCGCTGCTCACGAGGTACCACAGCGAGAATTGCGGCGCGCTGCTCAGGTGTAAGCCAACTCTTGGCAACGGCCTCCCACACTGACAGTGCGTGCGTCTCACCGTTGATGTGGAAGAGAATGAAGGTCGATTTGTTGAAAGGTTCGAATTTATGCTTGATATATCGCTCAAGTCTTTTCGACCATACGTTACCAGTGCTCGTGATTTCGTAGTACTGTTCAAAGCCGACAAGAGGACGACGCTTATCGCTAGAGGAAGCACGAACCTCCGTTCGGTTTTCGCGTTCTCGTTGCAGTCGGTTCAATTCGCGGCGCCGCTTATTCGGCTTGGCTGCCATTTCAGCTTGGTATAATACCGGTAGAAAGTGATTTATACGCACCGCAATACGCAAAGCCGAAAGCTATGATACAAACAGAACCGCGTTAAATACGGCGGAACATGCCGCGTTGCTTACCAAACCCCTCGCGGAGAACGCCGTTCTTGACTAGGTGCCTACACGCATCAAGAGCGTCCCATGGGACCGCGCCTAAGGAGTCTGCTAGATCCACATATGAGACAAATCCGACAGCTGGTATCTTTTTGCGCAGAACCTCACTAAGCGCAGCGATGTCCTGAGTGCGTCCCGGAGACTGAAAGTCTTCGTCGGTTCGGACGAATAGCAGGATCTTATCGTGCCAGATGATGAAATGGCTGCGACAGTCCGTGTCGCGCCAAACCGATGGGAAAATGCTCAAGCCTTGGGTCGAGTGTTGATATAGTCTCCAAGCCGGGCCAGCACGCGAATCGAGATTTATCGGGAGTTCTGCCCCACAACCGCAGGGACACGAAAGCAACAACCAACGCGGTGTCCCACGTTGGACTAACACTGCATCCCCGGGCGACCGCAAAAGACTCGATGCGTCGCCACGCGATCCGACTGTGCCCTTCAACTTCATCTTGGAAACGAGACCCATGTATTTGTCGGTGGATTGATTAGGCCGTAATCGATTGTAGGAGGTTTTCTGCGAGAAGAAAAGCCGATGCGCGGCGTCGCTCAGCAAAAATGTCAAATCCGTTCGGGTTGCAGCTCTTTTTTAGTAGGGCTAGTGCGAGTGCCGTGGCGTATTGCCCTTCTACTAACTCTAAATGGTGAGCGTAACTACGGATCTGGCGAACGCAATCAAAGAACCAAGCGGAAGGGTCATCTGGCCGACAAGGTGCTATCCAACCGAACATATCGCGCCGTTCATACAATCGTACGATCGATAAAAGCCACTCGTCCGTGTCTCGGGGGTCGTTTGCAAATCCATCCACCAATAAGGATGCTTCCACGGACGCTGGATCATAGACTAACGGCTTACCGTCTGCGAGTTGCTCGAAGTCGATTACAATGGCGTCGCCGAATCGCGCCAGAACATTGGTTGCGTTCAGATCACAGTGAATTGTACCTACTAGCACTGGCCTTGAAGCACAACTCTCGAATAGCGTGCGGACCTCTTGGAGAGTCAGTTTCGCACCGCACCCGCGGATCAATGGCTCGCGCCCCTTCGGAATATCTACTGGGAACAGGTATCCCAACAACTGAGGAATAGCGAGCACCGAGTTCACCACAGCGGCGTTCCGCCATGCAGCTAGCGTGTGATTGAACAGATTGCTTATCGAACGCACGGCTCGTCCTGACCTTGCGCAGTCCCGAAAGGTCTCGGCCTGGTCCATAAAGTCGCCAACTAGGATGCCATCGGCAGCGCCCAAGGCACATCGTTCCAAGCTAAGGCGCGGGCCGAGGTGAGATGGTACGTACATCAGGGCATGGCCTTGATATTTATTGTACTCAATTGCGATCTTCCGGCGAGACCCAATTTTTACAAAATATACGATGGGCCATCGGCCGAGGAGGCCGCTCTCCAACTCGACATACGCGCGAAACACGGAGACTCCGGACAGTCCGCCAATCACTTCATGCAATCGCACGCTGGCACAATCGGCGAATGCTCGCCGCAACAAAAGCGTCTTTTCGTGAGTGAAATACATGACGCTGCCGTTTGCGTCAATAACGTCAACCTTGAGGTCAAAATTCGGCGTTCTTCCGGACGGGTTGTCGGCGATCAACTTGGCTATATCATTCCATTTCACCGCGACATCGCAAACGTATACGAACGGTGCGAATGGATTGCCCTCGCTCTCCTGCTGTGCCGCCGGCAATTTCGCTTGTTCGGTAGACGATAGGCCTGCTCCGGGCAACTCTAAATCATGTATCGCATTAACGACAATGTCTCGGCCCACATCCTGTAATTGCTGGCTCGTAGCCACTCGGACATAGATTCGGCAATCGCAAGCAAGAAGATTGCGAGCGAGTCTCTCTAACGCGGGTCGAATCCTAGAGGGTTTATTCGGATCCTGAGAAATAACTACTGAATCTACGTCGGCAAGCTTTTGGAGATCCATTAGCTCTGCGTTTGCTAACCCGACGACCATGTACCCGCGACTGCTAAATGCCTGCGCGTCAGCATCGCCGGGCGTGTCGCCGATGCAGATAACTGTGTTGCGTTTACGTCCCGCCGAAAATTGAGCAATGGTCAATTCAATCCTGCCTTGCGAAGAGCAACACGGAATCGCCGCGGGCGAGTGTGCCGGCATGAGAGCAAATGTAGCAATTGGTGACCGACACTGAACGAACCGAGTGCAAGGTCGAGTTAATCGCGTTATACAGGATGTACCGAGCCGTGCTGGGAATACCAGTTACGTAGGCCATAAACATAGTCATGGCTAATGACGCCACAGTTGCGTTTAGCGAAATGACCGCAGGGGCAGGTTCCCGATCGCCTAGAATGTAGGGATCCTGTTTCTTCTCAAACGCGCTCATCATATCGCGCCTTACTTCCTCGGGGTGCAACAACCCACTACAAGAGAGACACGCAAAACCTGGCGCTAACAACTGCACTCGTCCAAATACTCCGGTGATGGACCCGGTCTCCGTAGTGATCGTAGATCCCATGTCAATGCATGGAATTAGATACTGATACGCTACTTGCTGCAGCACCGAGCGGCTTCCATGCGAATCTGTGCATCCAAATACCACATCGGCATCTGTTATCGCCTTGGCGACCTGTGCCCGTATAACATCGCCCTTAAGGCGCATGACGTTGGCATCTAATGAGAAGCCTTCGATGTATCTCGCTGCAACATCGACCTTTGCCCTCCCAATATCAGTGCTCACTGCGCCGACCACTCGATTTAGATTGGTAATCTCGATCACATCGGGATCGATTAAGATAAAATCTTGAATCCCGAGGTGGGCGAGTTGCTGCGCGATGATTGACCCAGTTCCGCCAAGTCCAACAATTGCCACTCGCAATGTCGCGAGCTTGCGTTGGCCGCTCACCCCGAATGCACGCACCTGTCGATCAAAAGTCTCTAAGGCTGCATCCGGGACTCCATCAGGTTCAAACAGAATCGTTCGGTATTCCCCGAGAGCTACGACTCGGATTTCTTTACCGGTTCCCAATTGTCGCGCTCGTATACCGCCTCGACTCACGACTAGAGCAGCATGCACATTGGCCGGCTGGCGCGTAGCAAGAAACGCAGCTAAATGCCGTTCGCCGTCGTCGTCTGTAATGGAAAAATGGGGCGAGGAGGCTCCTGGATGACTGTGCACAAACACCAACGACAGATTCTCGCGGTTCGCCCGTTTGGTAATTCGCGCCACATACGCGGGCCGAAGAACTGCCTCGTCCGATCGTTGGCACATATAGTCATCAGAGGATGGCAGATCAATTTCTCGCACCAGAAGCCGTGTTCGACCATCCGCCCGTGTGAATTGCGACGCATAAAGAATAGCGCAGCGCTCCACATCATCAGCGAGAAGATCTGCTTTCAACACGGCAAAATCCGCAGCGCCGATGGTAATGTCTATCATCGTGCGGGCTTCAACCGTTTCATAATAACGTTGAAGTATGTAACCAAAGAATCACCGTTGGGGTTCCAGCTCTGAAGATGCCAGGAAAACCAAGTCGTCTGACGACCCGTCAGCACATCTCCGGGAATTTGGTTGGCGTCGTTAGTATTCTGCGGGGTGTTTCCATCGGCCAAGCGTAATCCTGTCGGCTCGACCCAAAAACAATCCGGCTGCGCTCCTGGATATCCGGGGGGGGCAACAAACAGTACTAGTACACTTTGTTGACTCCAGCCAGGGCCGATGTCCACATCTGGAACTGTGATTAAATAGCCGCCAGTTGGCAACGTCATGGCGGTCGGAGGTGGAGCGTTGTGACGGGCGCGCTCAGTCGTCAACTCGATCAATTGCTTGTCGATCATCGACGGCCAAACGTAGCGGGCGGTACGGCAAAAAAGTGCTTCGGCTCATCCTGCAGGCTAACACCTTCCCCATCCGAGATCGCGCGGTCAGGTTTGTCACCTTCTTCTTCAAGAAACAGTTGATAGGTAGGCGAGACGCCCGCGATCGCCTTGATTTGAAGACCAGTTAACGTCGCATGCTCGGTTTCAAATCTCTTTGCGTCGACGAAAAAGTGATTGGTGTGTGACCGTTCATGCTCATTCATGTGGATATCCGTTGTTGAGGTTAAGGTGGTGAAACACGTCCGAACGTATTGCGCACGTTTTACGTACCCGCGACGTCTCGTATGAGGTGTCTGAGATCGTCCTCATTTACCCATTCAATTAGATGGGTGCCGATAGCGGAGTCTGCGTCGCCGTCGAGTCGTAAATGTCGGACAAAGTAAAAGATGAGCGCCTCGCGCATCGAGATCTTAAGTACTCCGTCTTGCATTCCGAACTCGGTTTCTACAGCTAGACGCTGTCCAGCTGTCAAGCCACTTCTCGCGCGCAACGTGACCGTGGCCAATGAGTGCCATCGTAGGTCTGATTGAGGATCTATTTCCGTTTTGCGTGCGTCGCGAACCTGTTGTATTCTCGCGAATACAAAATCCCTGAAGTCCTTGTTTTCATGGCACCAAGCGCGTACATGCCAACGACTTCCGTCGAACGCGATGGCATGCGGGGCAATCCAGCGCCGGGTTGCGGCGGGTCGGCGCATCGACTGGTATGAAATGTCGATATCCTCGCCGTCTCGGATCGCCCAAATCACGCGCATCAGAATTCCTGGCTGAATTGAACGCGTTGGATACCGCACGACATCATATGGCGGTATCGATCGCATGAAGGAAAGCGGATTCGTTAACGTCCCGGCTGTCGGCCGAGAAAGCTGGTCAAGAAAGGTCCGTGAGTCAGCTTGGGTAAAAACCAGATTCAGATTTCTCTTAGCCTTATAGACCTTGTTGCTCCTGTCATACTCAAGGTTTCCCGGAGCCAACTCCATATATTGTGCGAGATCTAAGGAAGCTTGCTGGATCGAGATTCCAAAAAAATCAACTAATTCCGCTCGGTTGATCTTTCCTTCCCACAGCAGTCGAAATTCAATGAACTCCAAACGCCGTTCTTGACTCCAACGTGCGCCCGATCCGGGGCGCCTTACCTCGCCCGCGGGCATGGCATTTTTCACTGCTGGTTGCGAGGATGATAATATTTCCGTCATATTACTAGATGAATCTAATAACTATACGTATATTATCAAGAGGGATCTTGTCCTCTTGGCCGGTCTTCCGCTGTAGTCCGCAGGCAAAAACAAATGCCACCCCTTATGAGCGCGGGCGTTAGCTGTCCAAAATCCCTTCAATTTTCGTATCAAATGGCCAGGAGCAGAGTCGAACTGCCGACACGCAGGCCACAACAGGCGGGCAGGCACTTTTGTGCACTCGGTGTCGTCGAGTACACGCGGACGTAGACAGGGAAGGGTCGGAAGTGTAGCGAAGTGCTCGTTGGTCCATACCCTCCCGTCAAGTCGCATTCGCGGACGCTCAGCATAAGGGGTTCGCGGAGGAGCGAGTCGGTTTCTAGGCTTCCAACAAACAAGGTTTGTTGTGATGATGCTAGCTCGGTCGCGAGACTGGCATAACTGCTTGGCCTGTTCATCGATGATTTGTCGGGCATTCTTCACACGAAACGCAGAAAGGCGGAGCCAGCGGCTGGGCCGATGAGGTCTGGAGCCGAATGGCCGACGCGGATTTGAGGGGTGCGCTGTCTCGACACAGTATACGAATCCCCGCCCCTGTCGAATCCTCCTTCTGTATATTTGCGTGAGGGGCGCGACATCGGTCCGGCGACGCTCCGCTGGTCAGCTAGCCACGTAGCGGCCCGACACGTCAACAGAGATTTTGATGAACGAAAATCTTTTGGTCGTGTTCCAAGGCAAGACCCGTCCGGTTGTAATTGATGGTGAAACGTGCGGGACGACAAATACTATCCTGTCGATCCCCGCTGGTTTGCATGATGTGACGTTGGGCGGCCAAGCCAATTATCACCCGATCATGCAGCGCGTGAGGCTTACGGCGACAAGTGTGAATTCGCCCAAAGTGGTGACATTCACATGAGAGAAGTTCGGCTTCTGCAGTTGACTCACTGCTGCGCGCCACTTTTGTTTTTGACGGCTTGTGCATCAGCTCAACGCATTCCGACATCCCCGGAGCTCACGGCTCCTCCCGCGGTGCCATATGCATTTCGCTCACTACCGGCGACCGAACTGAACACTGACAGTGTGTTCATCATACTAACGTTTTCGGGCGGTGGCACGCGCGCAGCGGCACTTTCATATGGAGTGCTGCGAGAATTGGAAGCAACCATGATTGGCAGCGGCTCTCGGCGGCGATCATTGCCCGACGAGGTGGACGTAATCTCATCCGTGTCATCGATACACGCGGCACAGAATCCATGGCCAAACTCAGTAACCTCAAGAAGCCACGTCTCAAAGAACCAACTGTCGCCTCGCTCCAGATGAAGGGATGCTAGCAAATCGACAACTTCCGACGAGAGCCGGGCCCGCTCAGTACCCGTGTCAACACCGCCCCTGCTCGGAAGGCTAAGATATCTTGCAACGGTTTCGGCTAATTCTGATGGAGCTTCCTCTTTGACGAAAGTCTGCTGCGGGTAATCAGTCCGGCGGAGAAGGCCAAGCCGCACAGCATTGTCAACGTAGCTCACGATTCTCTGCGGATTACTCAAATGGGCCAAGCCGTTGAGAGTCGAATAAAAGGGTATTTCGATACGGTTCCGGACTGTACCTCCGAACATTGTATCATCGACTCCAATACGCGCGCATGGGAATGTGCTGCGTTGTCGAAATAGCGCAACAAGCCTGGCTTCGTCTGGGGTTAGCTGTCGTATAATTTCTACGTATGCCGGATGTGCTGCATCGGCAGTTTGGCTATCCATTGCGGTTGCTAACAGCTTCGCGTACATCTCGCGGAGCGGCGTGTCGTTCGCCGTAAACAAAGCAGCTTGGAGAGCCGGCCCGGCAACGTTAACGGCAGGCTCAATCCAACGGTCGCGTGGGATGCCTTCCATGCGTTGAGCGACCGACTCCGCAATTTGCCGGTGTCGTTCAGTTGCGCGAGCAACGGCATCGTCTATCGGCCTTATGAGGAGGCGAGTAACGCTGGCAAGCGTCTCCCCGACGATCTTCGCGCTAGGGCTTACAATGTCGTGGTAGACTTCGACAACAAGACTCTTTTTCGCGTCTGCATCGCTCATTGGGTCTCCGTCTTGGCTTTGCTCAGACTATAGTGCCGAGACTACCGAGCCAAGATCGATTGGTGAATGCCGCGGCTTGCTCAGCTGGAGGGGAACTTAGGAAGTTACCTTGAGCCGTGTGGCGTGCCGGCGAAGCCACACGCCGAGTGTAAGGGCTTCGTGTCCATTAAAGAATGTCTCAAAGTGAAATATGTGAGCATTTCCATCACTGCCCGGAAGCATCACGTCATCTTCACCGAGCATACCCCCTCGTTGTGCACCACAGTAGCCAACGATAACGCCAAAGAGATCGATCTCGGTTAGACTTCCGAACCCTTGCTTGAACGCTACGGACTCCACACAGTAGCGGCAAGGCTGGAGCGGATCGAAGCCGTTGTGTCGTTTTGTCAAATGCGGATGACCGCTGACGATGGCGACTAGCGGCGTCGCGATGTGGGTTTGTGCCACGTAACGCCACAGCGTGGACGTTATCGTGTTTCCAAACGCCTTACTGAGCTGCCGAACGTGTTTGAGACTGGGGGTTGATGCGTTTGCTTCCGCGATAAATCGATCGCCGAGGAAGAGCATACGGCCTGCGGCATAATTGGCTTCGTTCTCCATTTGCGCGTGACACATCATCGTTAGAGTATGCTCCGTGTCACCGAGCATCATTCCATCGTGCCAAGGAATGATATCATGCCCGACCTCATGCGCTTCGTTCCAGCGATGCTTGAGTGGAGGAAGCGACTCGTCCAAGAGGATGCGCTTCTGGTCGGGCAGGTAAAGTGCCTTGAGACTCGAAGCGGAAATCGCGTCCCGCAGAATCGTTGGTCGTTTGAGAATTTGCCGACCAGCAACCTTTAACCGGCTAACGGTTTCGCGCAGCAGACTGTCATCGGTTGTGTTGTAAAACGAGCGATCGAGTTTTAGCAGCTCGCGTACGAGGCGTAATTCAAGAGGCGGTTCTGGATTCCCAAGGCCCCGTAGTACTTTGGCGACTTGGGAATCTATGTCAGCCGCAGTGCGTGACCGCAGCTGCGAACTCTTCACCTTGCCTTTGTTGCCCGCTCGCTCAGCACTGATACAAACGCTTCGAGCGCTGAGTTCTCCTCTCTAGTAAGCTTATGGAGCGACTCCGACCTGGCTGCGAATCGAGCGGCCTCGTGCAAAAAATTCGTATCGCTAGGAGCTGTTAATCCAGCCAATTGCATGAGACGCTGCTGTGGCACTTCAAAGAGTTGCGCGAGTTGATAGACGGTGCGTGGGTCTGGCAGATAGTGCACATCGTCTTCGATTACCAGAACCTCACTCACGTCCAGGTCTGCCTCATCAGCAAGCTTCTCCGCGGAGAAGCCGAGGCGGCGACGCATCAGGTTCACGAACTTACCAAATGCAATGCGTGCTTCCTCAGCTGCCACCACCGGCATCCCAGCGCGTTCTTGATCAAGTTTTGGAGCGCAGGCGCTGAAGCCAACGCCGATGACTACGTCGCCTTCGCTTCTAGCCTGGGCCATCCACCACTCTTTATTTCGTTCGAGCCTCATAGTTCAGTCCTCGCCGTCAAGAAAGCTCCGCGCCTGGTCAGGCGACATTTCGAAATACCGCAAGTTCTGATACTCAAGGTCTGGGCCCAAGTCGGTCATGTTGCAGCGTTTGCGGTAAAAAGTATCGGCTTGGGGAAGTGAATGCAGTCCAATGCGACCCTTAAAGCCTTCATGGTCGCTCATGGCGACTGCCGCTGACATGAGGGCCATTCCGACCCCTTTGTACAGTGGGACTCTCCCAGAGTCGGGTCGGTTCCACGGTGCAACCTCGAGATAGTCGATGTAGACTAATGGCTTGCCCTTTTGGTTGGGAATGCGGGCCGACTTTGTAAGGTCGACACGCATCAGGCCTTGGGTTAATCCTCCGCAGACTACGCACGCACCCTTGAAGCCCAGGAGGCCTTCAACCTGAGCGTTCTTGGCGCGCCAATCCCAGTGCCAGCTCTGTGGCCACTGTGATACTGGGACTCCACGGCGTCCGAGCTCTTTCAATATCTCGAGCAATGCGGGCTGCCACTGGGTTTGCCAGTCGATGAGCTGGGCCTCTTCGATCGCGTCACGCAGCTCGGCTTGGGCCGCCGTATCTGTTGCGACCTCAAGAAGATAGATGGTCGAAACATCGACCGTCACAGAAGCATGATCTCCGCTTTCTCCTTCGTAGCGTCGTTCTCAAACAACAGCTTCTCACCCTTTTCTACACGGGCATCGATTGTCTGATAAAGGCGGAGTGCTTGCCGGATGACGGCTGTCTTCGTCAGGTCCTTTTTCGCTGAGAGCTCATCAAGGACGCCCATCTCCGCATCTGTAAGATTCAGGGTCATTGTCCGTTTTGTCATGCCGTCCTCCGTTGTCTCCTTCAAGATATCGTAGGAGATTCTCTATGTCAACATAATTTCCATATATATTGGCCCTTGAATAGCCATAAACTGGCTATTATTATGAATTAACCCTTGGGAGACTGTTCTCCGAAGGGGCGCAAACCCGAAACTGCCGATTGATATGGTGGGAAGGAGATAGAGGAATGGGGCGACAGCACGTTGATCATGGAGAGATTGTCCGGTTCGCAGACGAGCGCGTCAATCTCAAGCGGGATGATGCGACGGATCTTCGCGCCCAGGCGAACCGGCTCCGCGACAGGTTGGAAGGTTACCTCGATGAGCACCCACAGTTTGAGCTGCGCAAGATGCTGCTTTCTGGGAGCCTGGCGAAGGGCACTGCTCTCAAGTCGATCAGCGATATTGACGTCGCCTGCTACATCTCGTCGGAGTCAGCACCCCATAACGTCAGCGAATTGATCGCGTGGTTGGCCAAGCGCCTCGAATCAGCGTTTCCCAACTTCAAGCCTAGTCAGATTAAACCGAAGACATATTCGGTCGGTGTCACTTTCATAAGTACCGGGAACGAGGTTGATATCGTCCCCATTCTTTACACGGGTGATCCGGAGTGGAAAGGCAACCTTATCTCCCAGGATACGGGAGAGCCGTTGATGACAAGCGTTCCCATGCATTTGGCATTCATACGGAAGCGGAAGGACGCACACGGCGTACACTACGCGCAGGTCGTTCGATTACTCAAGTTCTGGGCGAAGCAGCGAAAGCAGGCTGATTCCGATTTCCGCCTTAAGTCGTTTATGGTCGAATTGATCGTTGCGTATCTCGCCGACCGAGGTACCAAGCTAGACGACTACCCCGAGGCGCTAGCCGCAGTCTTCACGTATCTCGCCTCCGACGACTTTCGCACTACAATCGCATTCGCCGATTATTACGACCCAAAGAGCTGTGCCTCGACCGTGGAGCCAATCCGAGTCTGGGATCCAGTCAATTGCGAGAACAACGTAGCTCGCCTCTATACAAATCAGAACAAGCAGAAGCTTGTGGATGCTGCGCTAGATGCGGGAGACGCGATCGACGCCGCGCTCCGTGCGGTAACCAAGGGTGACACAGTGCGTTATTGGCAGAAAGTGCTTGGCCCGACCTTCAATGCGTGAGACGAGACCATGAGTATCAGTTATACCACCACAACTGTCGAGACATTCTCCGTAGTCCACGCGCGATATCTTGCGTCGAAGGTGGCTACGGATCTAAAGCGTTTTCAGCGCTTCTACAATTCGCCCACGGATACTTGGATCGATCAGTTTGAGGGTGAACTAATTGAACTGCTGAAGCACGATGTGGTGGACAATGTTATCTATGGCTTCCAGCGTAACACTCAGTGGACCGAAGCGACTGTGCGTTATACGGCGCTCCCAGGAGGAGTGCTATCCGCCGACGATGACCCGGGCAAGATTCGACCCGGCCTGGATGTGGCAAATGCCAGTTTTACTTCCTTTCTCACGTATAACTCCAAGTGGATGGGCCTCTCGTCGGTGGCACAAGCCGAGATCAAAGTTGCCTGTCCATTTCAGCGAGCCACGTACGCTGCTCCGACCCTCGAGATCGGATACTGGGCCGACGACTTGAACTACTTTACCGCAGGCCGTGGCCTCGGACGCAGCACGGTCCGGCGATGATGTCACCCACTTATTCACCTGGGCGGACAACGGACCACACAACTGGTCGAGCGGCTGCTCACTCAACGGACGGTGTCACGTTGGATGATCTATTCGATCGTCGGCTTGAGTTTCCCGATATGGGAGCGAGCAGGCGCTTCACGCGTCTGGTTGGGATCGATGAGGCGAAGTCTCGACTTACGAAACTTCTTGGGATCCTTGTAAATCCAGCTGGGCCAAAAGCATGGGCCGCCCGGCATCATCCAGGAGCGAGTCTTCTATTGGACTACGTGGAGCGACGACCTCCGTTAGTCATCCTTGCCGGAGACGTCGGAACAGGTAAGACAGAACTTGCGGAAACGGTCGGTGACGCAGTAGCACGGCAAGAAGACATCGCAGTCACTCTGTTTCCGTTGAGTCTTGCGACGCGAGGAAGCGGAAAGGTGGGTGAGATGACGCGTCTCCTTTCCGCAGCTTTTGACTCGACACTAGAAGCAGCTGCGCGCTTGCAACGGTCTAGTGGAAAGGCCGCTGGCGCCGTGATCCTTCTCGTTGACGAAGCGGACGCACTGACGCAGAGCCGAGAGAGCGGGCAAATGCATCACGAGGATCGCGCCGGTGTCAACGCGTTTATCCGCGGAGTTGATCGTCTAGCGGAGAAACGTGTCCCAGCCGCCGTGATCATGTGCACGAATCGATTGTCGGCGATCGATCCTGCAGTGCAACGGCGAGCGGCCGACATATTCGACTTCCGTCGCCCTAATGATGTGCAACGGCGGGCCGTCATTACCGCACCCCTCGGGGAGGCCGGATTCACTACGAACGATATTGACAACGTTGTCCAACTTACTGGATCACAGAAACCTGGCGAGGTCGGATTTACGTTCTCGGACCTCACTCAGCGCTTGCTGCCGACGCTCGTTCTCGACGCATATCCCGATAGGCCGATTACTTTCGCGCGAACGGTTCAGCTTATCCGCGGTATGAAGCCCACTCCGGCATTCCGAGACGACGTATGAGCGACATTGCCAGGATGGATCGCATCGGTCTTTTGCAATGACGCAAGCTCTCGTCGCATCTCGATCGGGTGAAGCATTCCAAGCGCGACTCTTCTGGCGCAAGGCTGCGTGTCTGCTCGACCCGCAGGGAACTATACAACGCGTTGGGTTCGAGCTCGGCCCTAAAGGCTTTGATGACATCTGGGTTGACTACGACTCGACGCACGGAGTAATCGATCATGAAGGACAAGTGCTTGTTAGGGAGCACATCCAGTGTAAATGGCACGTATCACCCAATAGCTACGGCTATGCAAACCTTGTCGATCCCGAGTTCATCAATGCGAACGCGCGCTCGTTGTTGGAACGCGCACTAGCCGCACAGCGGAGTCACGCGCCGACTGGCATCGGTGCTCGATTCAAGTTGGTGACCAACTGGCGCATCGATCGCGGAGATCCACTCCAGATGTTGATTCACAAAAGATCCGATACATTACGCCTCGACCGACTGTTCGATCCAGTTACGGATAAGCGAAAGATGGCCGCAGTGCGTTTACTGTGGAGGGAGCATCTTGGAGTTGACGACGAAGAACTTCGCCGATTTGCCCGTACCCTCGCACTAGCGGAAGCAACGGACTCCCTCGATTCGCTTCGTGAGACACTGGACCCCCTATTCGGATTCTGCGGACTCCGCCGTATCCCGGCGCACGAGAGCGCCTTCATCTACGATGATGTCGTCTTCCAATGGCTTGCACAAGGGCGGCTCGAGTTCGACAGAGATACGTTTCGTGAGGCGTGTAAGAGTGAGGGTCTCGTTATCGGCACCGGCGGAAATCGCCCCGTGGTATATGGCGTCAAATCCTTCGAGCACGCAACGGACAAGCTTGAGGAGCGGTGCACCAAGGTGCTCGATCTACTGCCAAATTTTACCGACCGCTATATCCGACCAGAGGCGGACTGGGAAACCACGTTGTACCCGGCTCTGCACACCTTTCTTCTCGCCGCCGCGCGCAACGCTGATCGACTGCGTCTGGTGCTCGATGCACATACGACACTTGCTTTCGCGGCAGGATCCGTACTGGACATAAAATCGGGGCGCATCATTGAACTTGAGCAGCGCACGACTGGCCGAAAGATATGGGCACCGGATGACGAGCCACATGACGACAATTGGCCGACTTGGTCATTTGAAGAAGAGATCTGTAACGCTGAAGGCTCCGACATCGCTATTGCAGTCGCCTTGACCCATGATATTGCGGCGGACGTTCGGAAGTACATCATGCAGGCGCTACCGGAAATCGGCATTCTCCTGATCGCGCGACCCAAATCCTCACCGGGAGCGCGATCGGTGGCGAGCGGGCGGCACGCATTTGAATTGACGGAAGCACTAGTAGCTGAAGCGAAAGCCGGGCGAGGACGAATTGCCACCTCAGCAACCACACATCTCTTTATCTCTGCGCCTAACACATTCACATTCTTTCTAGGGCAACGCCAAAAGGCGATAGGCCGGCTGATACTGTACGAATACGACTTCGATCAAGGGCTAGACGGATCATACGCGCCGTCGCTTCGCCTGCCACTCAGGCTGCCATTTCAGCCTTCCTAACGATTTTGCACTTAATGATCACCGTCCGTTGCATACTTATCATACGTAACCATTGGAGGGAATCCAGCGAATGAAACGCATTGTTGTGTGTGCCGACGGCACTTGGAATATCCGCGATCAGGCTGACAAAGGCGCGAAGACACGCCGGCCAACTAATGTCACGAAGGTAGCGCGCGCTATTGAGTCACGCGCAAATGGCATCGATCAAGTTGTGATCTACCACGAAGGGATTGGGACAAGCGGCGGCTTCGATAAGTACACCGGTGGTGCATTCGGCGAAGGTATCGAAAAGAACATTAGAGATCTCTATCGCTCGATCGTCTACAATTACGAATCCGGCGATGAGCTGTTCTTCTTTGGTTTTAGCCGCGGCGCATTTACAGTGCGCACACTTGCTGGATTCATGAATGCGGTTGGCCTTGTGCATAAAGCCGATGACTACTGGGTGCCGGAGATCTACGGCTGCTACGAGCAGGGCAAGCGACCGGGGTCACCCGAGTGGGCCCAGGTCGTTCAGAAATTCGAGCATGAGGCCCGCGGATGTCCGCCGATCAAGTTCATTGGCGTCTGGGATACTGTTGGCGCCCTAGGCCCGCCGGGAATAATAGGACAAATCTTCAAGCGAAAGAGATATCAGTATCACGACGTGGCCTTGAACATGAATATCTTGAACGCGTTTCAGGCTCTTGCGATTGATGAACGCAGGAAGCCATTTGCGCCAAGTGTATGGGATCGGCCGTCCGGATGGAATGGCAACTTAGAGCAAGCTTGGTTTGCTGGTGTGCATACGGATGTCGGAGGTGGATCCACTCCCGATGGCTTAGCCAACGAAGCCCTGCATTGGCTAATAGAGAAGGCTGAGAAACTTGGCCTTGTTTTCAACAATAACTTCCTTGCCTACTACAAACCGTGCTTCAATTCTGTTCTACATGATTCGATGAGTATGAAGTATAAAGTTATGGGAGAAAACGTCCGGTTGATTGGAGCACACGGAATCGACGAACGCCTCCATCAATCCGCATTAGATAGGCAGAAGCTCGCGGAATGCAGATATATGCCGTCGAATCTTAAGAGCTACGAAGGACAGAATCCTAGTGTCGAAACTTACGCGACATCCCGCGTCGCTCGAGGCACACCATGCCCACCGCCGGCTCCTGCGGGCACCATTGTCGCGCATGCGCAGTAGTGCTGTTTGGCTTGTATCAAACGCGGCGTGGGTTGGTCATGTCCGAAGGTGTTGAATTTACTCGGATGGTAACATAAGTTCGGGCAGGTAACAGTGCAGAATCGTTAGGAAGGATCTTCCTGATTGGCTTCTTCCACCGAGATATACTATGGACAAACGTAGCGCGCATGTTTGGTCTAGGAACTCATTAGTAAAGCCACGTGTAGTGGCCATACTGTTACTGGTATTCATTAGTGGTTGCGCTTCGGGCACGATGTTCGAGACAACCCGACCGGTAATCGGTACGTCGTATGGCGTCCAGATGGCTGCGCTAAGTCCACAGGATGCCGCGCGTGTGCGCAATGCTTGTCCGTTCGGCCAGCCTTCGATACAGCGTGCCCAAGACTACGGGCAAACGTACGTGGTCGCGCGTGATGGTTACGTCCTTGAGGAGGATGCTGCTGACAGGATTCCTATCTGGGTTTGCGAAAGTGTAACAAAGTATCAGGTCACCGGCCCGCTTACTGGAGGCCGTATCTCGTTCAAAGCGGACCCACTGCTTCCTTCAGATGCTAGGTCTGTTGACGCTGACTACAAGAATGAACCTTACGACCGTGGGCATAATGCGCCATTAGCTGATCAGTCTCGGGATCAGCGCTTACGGGATGAGACGTTCTTTCTCTCAAATGTTGCGCCGCAAGACAAGGTGCTCAACGAGCAAGCGTGGGCCGAGCTCGAAAAGCATGTGCGAGATTGGGCAATTTCAAGAGACTCAGTTCATGTTATCACTGGCTCATTCTTCTGGGACTCGACCGAAGATGATCCTACGACGGCGAAGGGCTTTGTACACTACAAACGTATCGGTAAAGACAACGTAAGCGTACCGACGCACTTCTATAAAATCGTAACTGCGAGGCGAACGGATAACTCCGATTGGGATGTGATTGCTTTTGTAATGCCGAATCAACCGATTAAGCGCGGCGTGGATTTTACGAAATACATCCAACCGGTATCGTGGATCGAAAAACGCACGGGGGTGTCATTCTTCCCGGATCTACCGTTGGCGAAGCGACGCGCACTGGAGTCTGTAAAGGCATCCTCCTTTTGGCCTGCGCAGTAGGCTCGTACAACTTTAATTACGGTTTCACCAATGAAGCGCTCAGCGACATATAGGCCGTTACGTAGTGGAAGCATGATAGTAAACGCCACAACTGAGCGTCCTGGCACGCTTGGATGCATCGCGCGCGATAATCAAGGAGCGGCGTGGATCGTTAGTTGCTACCATGTCCTTGCTCGAGTCAAGGGCGCGATAAGCGAATTCCAGGACAATGAAGAAATTTGGCAGTCTACTGCCGAGCAGGGTGGCTCGAAGGTAGCAGTGACCGCTACGGCAATGGCAGATGAGCGTCTAGATGTAGCCGCAGCTCGCGTGCTTGATGATGTTGACGTTTGTGGAGATGTGCTTGAGTTGCATGATGTTAAAGGCGTTGGCAGAGCGGTGGAGGGAATGCGTGTTCTGAAGTCCGGTGCCGACACAGGTGTTACAGAGGGGACCGTGACAGAGGTTGTCGGCTCGCTTGTTACGATTGGAGTTGCAGAGCATATGCCAAGAGAGTACGTCCTATGTGATCATGGTGACTCGGGTGCAATCTGGATGGATGCGAATACAGGTCTCGGGGTGGCTATACATTTCGCCGGTCGAAATGGCGATACTGCATTCGCACGCGATCTAGCGACCGCGCTTCAGCGTTTGGGATTGCACCTATAAGGCTATTGCCACTACGGCTTGGCCTGCCGGGAACGCTCGATCATGTCGTTGACGGCAATGCAACGGTTGTGATTGCCGGCATCATTCGACTGTTGCCGACAATGCTCACAATAACCGGCTGGGTCGATATCTAAGCCGATTCGACTCTGTCTCAATCTTACATCCAGCTGTGCCTGTCCGTAGTGACTGTCGTCCGCCGGTATTATCAATTACAAGCGATAGCGATGCATTATCCCGCCTCTGTTGAGGGAGGTTGATCCTGTCGGACTGCAGGCTTCACCGCGGAACCTTGCAGCGTTGTTGCGATACTTGTAGCAACATTACGTCCGTGTGAACGGTACAGGTACCGCGTTGTCATGTTGAGTGACGCATGTCGCAATGATGTCTTCACCTCATCGATCTGTGCACCACCATCGACAGCCCACTGTCCGTGCAGGTGACGCAGGTCATGCAGTCTAACATCAAGCGGCTCTTCGTCGATCATCCCATACCGCTTGCCGACGGCAACACGAGCGTCCCACCAGTAACCCCAAAGTGTTCGATAACTAACCGGGCATGGAACAGCTGCTTCGATCCAGTGCCATAGTTCGGGCGCTACGCTGACTGAACCTTCACTACCCTCCGTCTTGCGGCCTCCGACGTGAACAACTTGCGTATGCGGGCTGAGATCGCGTACTGTGGTGCTGAAATACTCGCCGATACGCATGCCAGTGAGTACGAGCGCCATGGGTATGGCGTATAAATGGGCTGGCATCTCGTCCATGAGCTCTGCGAACATCGCTGGTGTGATATCGACGGGGCGCTGGGCGACTATCCGTTTCTTCATTACTTCCATCGTTCGCACTCGAGCTGTATGGTGTTTGTTGCCCAATACTTCCGATAGAACACGCGAGATCATACTTCGGAGGTGATTCCAGTCGCTTGGCGACCGCTCCCAGTTATCGCTGAATGCTCTCCAGTCTAGCAGGCTTTTATCTAGGAGGTCGCCAATCGTGGCCAACGGGCCGAGGAAGTCAGCATCGTGATCGCGAAGTGATCGTAGAGACGTGAGATATCGCCTGCGTGTGGTCTTATCGCTGTTCGGTCGACTACCTACGGTCATGGCGGGCGCGACCGTCTCGAGAACCGTAACGATTGTAGCGTCGGCTGGTTCCTGTGGCCTTCGCCAAAGTCGAAGCGATTCGACTTCAGCCACGCGCTCCATCCATGGCGCGTCCTGCTTACGCCTTTGCTCCTCGCGCTGGTCGCTCAGCAGAAGGTGCAGCCGTCCTTCACCGTCTGCTCGATGGACATCGTCCCAGCTCACTGTCCCGCTATGGATAGCGTGGATAGTGTCTCCAAGTTTACGCTTTGCTAGGCGAGTGAGAACGCCGTTCCGATATTTGAATTCTTCGGGATCAGCCGTGCCAGACGTGAATTGCATACGTCCGAGTCCCAGGCGCCTAAAGTCGCGGTCGAACCGGAATGAGCCGCCGGCGCGCGTGCGGTTGCGCTTGTCAGCTGCGTCGCGCGAGCTGCGAGCGTCACGAGACGCGGGATCTCGTGTCGAGTCTCGCATCGGTTCCGGAATAGTATCAAGGGGCGTTGGCATCACTGACCCTCCACAGTTTCATTCGCTGACTCAGAATCCACTTGTCGCGAGTGTATCCAATTCCAGACGTCATCCTCGTACCAAGCGATCGTAGAGTGGCCAAGCACGAGCTTCTGTGCCGGAGCAACGTTTCGACGCACCCACCACGCACTTACACGTCCTTGGAAGACTTCGTTTATTACATCGTCAACGAAGAGGAGGCGACCCCGAGGTGGGAGCACTCTCGGTGGAGCGTGTGGTGAGGACGCATGTTGTGAAGCAGATGTGGTCTTAAGCGCATCGTCGGATCTGGCTGAATGAACTCGATCATGAGTAACTGGCGGTGTCGATGGGCGGGACGACTTGGGATATTTGGGGGGCATCAGGTGCTCCGCGAGATGCAGGGGAGGATCGCATGACCCGCCCTATCTCAGCCAATGCGGCTTTCAATAGGGCGCCATGGTCCTCCCCTGCACCTGCGCGGTAGCAACCGGACTTCGATTACAACGACATTAGGGCGCGCCTCTTTCTACGGTTGGCTCGCGCGCGCGACCCAGAATCGGCCATCGGTTGACCTGTGAGGCAGGTCGTCCTGATTAGTGATTCCTACTTGGCGGTTGCCAATTCTGTTCGGATGCGTGCCGCGGCGGTCTTGTCCCTGGACCGTGCCAGACGGTCCGCTGGTCAACGACACGGTGCGTGGGATCAAGGCCGGGCCGCGGAAAGCGTCTCAGGAAGTGCCAGGATGCTGAGAGTTGCGCGCGCCGTCTCGAAATTGACCACCAAGGAGTCGATCACTGTACGGAACAACTGTCGCTGCTCGTCCCGCGTCGCCGAGTCGAGCAGGGTCGATACGTCACGAACCGAGCTGAGCCCAACGCGAGCGAATTTCTCTCGTGCCTCCACGAAGGAGCATGACCGCTCGGTGATCGCGCGGAGATGCTTCTCTGCGGCGCCATAGGCCTTCTGATACTCATCCGATATTTTTTTCGCTTCGGCAGCGAGCTTGTCGTCCTCAATGGCGCAGTAGCGCTTGAGCGCGAGCAGTCGGGCCGCCGAGGCCGTTTCGAGATATTTGCGCGCGGCGGTCTCTTCGTCGTGCAAGTCTTCGGCGACGTCGCGAGTGAGAACGACCGAGCATTGCTCGGCGATGCGTGCAGCGAGCCCAGAGTTCGAGAGTATCTCGCGTAGCGCACCGAACGCATGCCCTTCCAGAATGTCGGCGCGAACCGTGCGTCCGGCATAGGCGCACCGGCAGGAAATGTTCCGCTCGCGATCAGGTCCTTTGTGCCAGTAATACCGATAGACGATCGCGTCTCGCCCCTTCGTGCGGCGCGGTGAGAACGATTGCCCAACAAGTGTGGCCTTACAATGACCGCATGTAGGGACGCCACTCAGGACATAGCGGTCGGAGATGCGTCCGCGTCCGCCAACTTGTTTCCGGTTGAGGCGCACGTTCACGCGGTGCCACACGTCATCTGGGATCGGCGGATCGGGCATGAAGGCGGGGTGGCACAGCACGCCCGCGTCATCCTCTCTCGCTTCCGTAACCGTTAGCGCGGGCGCGTTCGTGAGCGTTGTCCGGCCGTACCAGAGTTCGCCTCTGTATAGGGGCTGACGTGCGATCTCACGTACTGCTTCCGATGTCCAAGCCCGTGCCCCAGCAATCCGATGGGCTGGTGCGCCGCGGGTACCCGGTGACGCTACGCCTTCGTTGTTCAGCGTCCATGCGCACCGGCGGAGGCTCATTCCCATATCCAGCGATGCGAAGATGCGCTTCACGATCTCGACCGAGCCATCAGTCTCCCAAACGAGCTTGTATCCGTGCCCCTCTCTCCGGGTCGTCCCGCCGATCGGCACTGGCTCAATCAGCGCACCAGTGGCTAGGTGCGCGAGGTAGCGTACGGTGCCATAAGGTGCGCTACCTCCGGGCCAGAACCCACGCATCACGCGCCTCCGTCGCCCGCCGCGCGTCTTCCGGATCGTCTCTTTACGCTCTTCGCTAGTGAAGAAGTTCTTCACCGCATGCAGGATGAATTCCTGGCGTGGTGGGAGCGGAATTCCATCTGGACCCATCTCGGGTGGCGGCTCGTTAACGTATCGAACCATGACCCCGTGGCGTTGGCACTCGACCTCGAACCAGAAAATCCACCGCGGATCATCGGTACGAGCAAGCCGAGAGCGATCTTTTACATAGAGCACGGAGAAAGGTGGATGGTCGCCGCGTGTGAGCAATTCGAATAGCCTGGTCAATCCATCGCGGTCTGTGCGAATGCCAGAGACGCCGTCGTCGATGAACCGGAATGCAGCACCGCGGGGGATCGTTGCACCCTCATCGTGAGCCTTATCTTCGCAAAGCGCCACCTGTCCGGCGATGCCTTCGTTGTCGAACTTGCTCTTGCGTGCGACTAGCCCAGCGGTAACGCCTCCATCTGGAGAGGTGGCCTGGACGCTATAGTCTGCAGAAAGCCCGGAATGGGCGTCAGGGGCTGCGGTGGTCTCGTCGTCCGTTGGACCTGTGAGCGTCCGCGTTCCGATCGTTCGATCTTCAGGAATGAGTTTGAAAGGCGTCGCAGCCACCGCGGCTACGGTGGTGTCAGTGTTAGGGTCTATGCCCATCATGCTGGTATCAACATTCGTAGACATTGTCTCTATTTCCAAGTGAAGGTTCTTGAGTGATGTGGTATTCAACAGCAGGTGATTTGGTGAGCTCAGCAGTCCTTCAGAACATCACGGCGCCTGTTGAGTCCGTGAAGTTCCGTTGCTATCAGCGATTGGCGTCGCCACCGTCTGTGTTACGGTCGTCATCGACTTAGCCTTGCTGATCGCAATTTGCGTCATTTGTCGCACTGCTTGCTCCCACGCGTTCATCGCGTGAGGCGACTCGAGGAGGCGAACGTCCATACGGTCTCTCCTCCACTTGTTGCGGGGGCGGGTGTGTCCCATGTGGTATCAGCGGTTTCTCGTCTGATGAGGAGTCGGCCGGAGCAGTTGGGCCAGCTGTCGATTCAAGCGAGCGACAAGAATGCTCATCTCGATTGGACGCATCTTCGGCACCGAGACCAGCCCTGTTCAAGCCAGGGCCGGTGATATCCGATCCGAGGGCCGGAACCGACACTTCCCTTATAGCGGATACGGATGTACGGGTACGACGTTTCCGAACCGTGAGCGGTTCAATTGCGAAATCGAGAACGAGCTGGGCCTCGCCTGTGACGCGTGCTCCCGCATACCTCAATGTGATTTTGGATCCAGCGTCACGCTGCTGGTTAGCCGAGTCGCCCGCGGATTTTCGCTCGTTCTCAATCGGCTGAGCACCGGGCCGCGTCGGAATAATTTTCTTTTTGATAATCGGGGGCGTATGAATACCGGCAGTGGCAGGATAAGGAAAATCAGACGCGGTACACTACGGAGATTCGCGCACGCGAGCTCATTATGCTGAGCAGCAAGAACGGTGATGGTAGCAGTGCGCAGCGCACGGAGCGTGGAGCTTCGCCGGCCCGTCGTGATGCAGTTGCAGAAGGTGCGGGACGCAATGCTCCGAAGGATGGGGAGTTCGATGATTTCCCCGATGCTCTGCAGGACCAAGACGACGACTTACCGTTCTAACTTGCTAGTTGGTGTGGCGCGCGGTTTCAGCTTTTAGAAATCGCGCGCCACAAGCGCGTTTCAAGTAACCACCGTTCGTAATCACGCCGCGAACATTGCACGAGATCGGAGCATCACGATGGCAACTGCACTTATAGCTGACGCAAAGGTGACGCGTGAAGTCGAGTTCATGAACAACCAACGCCGCATGGTTGTTCATCTCGTGACGATAACGCGCGAAGGTGTGTACATGCGTGAGAAAGGAACTCGGAAGTCCTACGGCCCGTGCTCGTGGTCACGCGTGTGTTGGGAAGCGACAAAGGCCACGGACGGAATGCCAAGCATCCCAGATCCGGCAAAACGTCGAGATGGTTCGAACCGAAGATGAAAGACTCGCACGATAACTCCAACGTACCGGACGCCGATGGATTCGTAAGCATCACGTCCAAGGTCTCACTCCTTCTTGCTGCGAGCATGGGGGTGATCCATAGTCGTCGCCAGGCGTTGGTCGTTTCAGTAGATGCCGATCCCGAAATACGAGACCGCGTGATAGAAGCCTTGAATTGCGCTCATCATTCGCCTGACAATGTTCATGGTTTGGCCGACTACACCACATTCCCAACGTCCGGTCTCTACATCTGGACCGGCGTGGTTATTTCGGCAGGGCGGTGTCAGGTGTCGAATGTCCCGTGGTTTGACTGGATCGGGGACTGGCGCGTCCTTGTACCAGCAGAGGTTGCAGCGGTCGCGATGAGCGAGATCGTCCAGCGAGGCGAAGCGATGGGACAAATTGGTGGCCCCGTTCCTGTGCGCCAGGTTGCAGCAGCACTTTGGGGAGTCTCAAGAGTTCAGGGCACGGCNNAGCTGTTGAAGTACACGAGGATCGGCGAGTTGCTAGCTGAGGTTTTATGGTGAATTCGTTTCATCCTGCGCGGGTGCATGGTTGAATGTTCACCAGATCGAGATACTTTTCACCGCGTTTCATGGATGGTCTTATGTCGCATCGTACCTTCTCCCGACTCACGGCCCTTGCGTTGGTACTCTCGGTTGCTGCATGTGGCGGCGACAGCGGCACTGGCCCCGGTCCCGTAAAGCCGCCGCCGACTTCGGCCGCGTTCGCTCTTACTGCCGCTCGTAACTTCGTTGCTGGTGACACTGCGCTGATTTCAGGCACAACGCTGAGCGCTATCGCCTCCATAACGATCGACGGTCAGTCCGTGCCATTTACCGTTGTGAACGATACGCTACGTGCGATCGTACCATCTTCTATCGGCCGCGTCTGTGATGTCGATGGTCGCCTCGTCGAGGTTAAGGCAGTCGGCAATGCCAGCTCTGGCGGGGCGACTGTCAGCAAGTCGTTTCCACTTACGGTTAGCGCGACTCAGAACCTGAGTATTGGTCAGTCTGTGGTCCTCTCGACCACCGACCTCCAGTGCTTGAGGCTCTCAGCGGGAAGCGCGGCGTACGTACTTTCGGCGTTGGATCTCGCTCGAGGGAACCCGACGACCTATGCCAGCTCGTTTGATACGCTTGGAACGCTCACTGTCTCTGATGGTGGTGGCGTGATTGCTCCGCCTGGGACTCCTGGCGCGAGCGGATCGCTGGCCGCTCCAACTGCTCGGTTTGGTGCGGCATTGTCTGGCACTTCCGCGTTTGACGATCGCTCGTCGATTGCTACGGCAATGCGATCCCTGGCGAATCTCCGTACGTCAAGTCGCGCTTCCGTGTCGTTGCGTACTCGCGGTGCAGTGATGGCTCCGGGTACTTTGCGGTCAGCGCATGCCGGAGGGTACGTCGAGTCCTCCAATAACCCTTCGCTGGATCCGCACCTCCTCACCGCCAACGTGGGCGATCAGTTCACGATCATTGATTGGCGGAAGGGACTGAGCGATCCGGCAGTTTGCACGGACGCCGTATCGTCGTTGCCGCACATGGCAGTTGTTGTTCTTGCAGTATCCGGTAAGACAGTCATCATGGTGGACGCATCGTTGCCTGGGCTTCCTGACTACACCAGCGCAGCGGGCCTCGCGCATTGGAAGGCTGTTGCCGATTCGACTGAGGCATCCTACCTCCCGGCTGTGCGTTCGGTACTCTCTGCGACCTACACGCCACTGCAATCCGCTGATGGGCGCGTCTTTACACTCATTACCGACTTGAGTGCGTCTGGCGGCGGCCGTGGCGAGGAGGGAACGATGGCACCAGCCGCACTCGCACCGCGTAGCATCTGTCCCAATTCCCCCGAAATTCAGCTTGCTCTACTGGCTTCTGCTGGAGCCGGTACGGGCGCCAACAGCGCTACTTCGCTCGCTTCAGTGATTGTCCACGAGCAGACCCACGTCGCTGATGCAGTGCTCGGCAATTCCGCCGCGTCAGGTGGAGCGAGAGCGTGGATGGTTGAGGCATTGGCTGTTTCTGCTGAGGAATCAGCGTGGCGCGTTCGTGCTGGCGTCACTCACCAGGCACCAATGAATTCAGGGATACCGTTCACGCTCCCACTACCGAACGGATCTCGATATTCAACATGGGGGCCAACTGTGGGGGATCCGTCGGGCTTCGCGTCGGGGATGTATCAGCCTGGAATGCAAATCCTGCTACACGCCAGGGAGAAGGCCGGTCAAGCTGATCCATTGTCGATACCATCTGGGGCCACGTTGTACGAGCGTATGTTGACTATGCCTCGTAGCAATCAGTTCTCTGGATGGACGGTTGACGAGCTCGCCTCTCTGGTTGGCATGACAGGGAACGATCTGCTCGATGAGAGTGTTACAGCTGCATTGACTGACGACGCTGCATCAACGCCACTGTCCATTCCGCAGTTCGATAGTTGGAAGGGGCTGAGCCTGGCCTCGCGGCTGGCGATGACCTACAACTCCGAGCCGACACATATACTCGGGCGGGGTGTCGCGAGAACGCAACTGGTTGCGACTGGCGCAGGGAGCTATGACTACTGGTATATCGGCGGGGCTTATTCCCAATCCGGGTTCGGTGCGAGCTTCAAGTTCGAGTCAGCGAGTAATGCACCGACGATGCGTGTCCGTCTAACGCGTTTACAGTAAGACAGCAGCGGGAACAAGACAATAAGCGGGGCGCCACCGTATCTCTGGTGACGCCCCGTTCTTCGTAGTTGTTGGCGCAAGTGCATCGGTAGACACAAATCATCTCCCGAGATTCTATCATGCAACTCGCAGTCCCATTCACCGCTTACGAAATGCAGGTCCCCAAGGGATGCAGAAAGCCCCGTCGTGTGGAGGTAGCCAGCACGATGTCTGTCCATATCCCGGAATTGGATGCTGCACAGGCGCCAGTCGCTCTCGTGGAAACTCCGACAGTGTCCGGCGATGTCGATATTGGCGCTGACTCCTACGATTCCGATGAGGGTTCGTGTAGCGAGCTGCGAACGTACCGGTGGTACAACGGCCACCTCTGGGTCCCGATGAGTCCCGATGGAGAGAAATCGTTCTACGACTTCGTTGCTGATCCGGCAACCCTTGGGCAGAGGCTAACGCAGAGCTGGCGGCGTGATGCCGCCGAGGTAAAAGCTGCAATCGCTCTATGGGCAGTGGATGAAGTTATCGTGGACGACGTACCTCATGTGAAGATCGAAGAGCCACATTACCATGTGAAGTGCAGTACATCGTTCCATTATTGCTCTGTGGATCTGGATATCGAGCATAGCTCGGTGGACGAGGACAGACCCACGCTGGACCGTTTCAATGTTCTTCAGGGGGCTGAGGCCCTCGCATATGCGAACGTGGTCAATGCCACATTTGGAGAACATCAGGGGAGCGAAGATGCAGCTCCGGTATTGCCAGCGACGTTCGCGGTTTTGCTTCCGGAGGCAGTCCGTCACACGTTCGTACCCTCACCACGCACACCAACGCGCGTGACCGTCGAGATGAAAGAGACGGTACGAGCTGACTTCGCATGGGCGGTGGACTATCGAGACGGTGAAGCTCAGGGCTTCCGGCTTCCTGATGGTCGGCGGATCGTCCCCCAGATCGGTTTCGCCCTGCTCGACGAGAGCACCGGAGCGCGTACGCTGCTCACCGGCGCGGAAGTTGAGGAGATGGGTTTCTACATCGAGCATGACCGGGGCCATTCGTTCTGGCAGCGTACCGCGGAATAGCTGCATTTGTTGGCGCAGGCCTGTTCCTCCCAAGTACAGTGTTACCGCGCGAGTGCATGTCGTCCTATCACTTACTTTGAGGAGTTCTCAATGGAATCAGCCGATTCACCAGTATTCCCGCGTGCGCAAACAGCACGAAAGGATTTTGTACAAGGAGCTCGCCCCGCAGTTTCGCCAGAAGTCTCTGGGACATTCGAGTGCCCGGTGTGTGGAGAGCGCGAGCGGTTTGTTGGCACCGACATTCATGGTGCTGATGGCCCCGATGCCTGCAACTGCGACCGTCCCGGTGGAGACCACGATCTGGAATGTGGAATTTATGAGGATGTAGAACTGGTCCAGCACTTCCTGGTTATCTCCCAGGATGGTACCAGCGAGGGTGCTAACATCGACTACGACTCGCACGAAGGCGGTTGCTCGGGTGCTGAGATCGTCAGTTACACCTCAATCCACTGCGGTAATTGCGAGAGCCTCGTATGGGAGGAAGGTTTGCCGACGAGCAGTCCGATACCAGTGCGGGGGTGACCGGGTTGCAACTCGTTACCTGACCTACATTCCGGGACGAAGGAAAGCGGCGCGGGTGCATGGAGATGAATCACATTCTCTCCGCGCATTCGCGCCGGGTCGCATATGGCATCCCCGATCTATCTCTACGAAGGTGAAGCGAACGCTGGACTCCATGCGATTGCACCTGGCTCATGTTCTCTTGTAGTCACGTCACCACGGTATCTCTCACTCGTTGATTACGAGGCTGTAAGCCGTGGGCGAGCACTCAAGTGGCGTGATGGTGCGCAGCTTGAGTCGCTCGACGCTTATGTACGCGAGCACCTTGAGAGTGTTCAGCAGATGGCGGAAATCTGCGCGCCCGATGCAACAATCTGCATCGAGATTGACTTCTACCGTGACACAGAAGGACGCTGCCTGTTACCACTTCCAGACTTGTTCCGCGACATTTTGGTGGGATGTGGTTTTAGAATCGCGGAGAATGTCACACTAGCGCGCTACTTGGCACATGGTAGACGGAGCGGGCACTTCATCAAGTCAGCGGGGAAGCCAGGCACACTGTTTCCGGATAATCTGACGAGCGCGCTCATTATTGCGAAGCGGGGTAATCCGGATGCGCGGTTGCGGCGCGGCGCGCGGCCAAAGGATCATTTGGATGTCGAAGCGCATCGGCGTTTCCTCGTCAATCTGTGGCGGATTAGTCCACCTGGGAAACGTGTATTGCCAGCGAATCATCCCGTGCCGATGGATGACGATGTGGTGCGAGCTCTTATCAGCGCGTATTCGCTACCGGGGGATACCGTGCTGGATTGCTGGGCCGGTTCTGGCACTGTCGGACGAATTTCCTCCGAGCTCGAACGCGAGTCTGTTCTGATTGAACGAGTCCCTCGTTTTGCAGCTTACATGCGTGAGCACCTGGGCGCACAACAACTCGTATGTCGCCCTCGGCCGCTAATCGTGCAAAGCGGTCAGATCGCGCTCCCGCTGGGAGTGCCAGCGATCACTGCCCTTCGCCGCGCCTTCAAGGAGAAAGCAGTAGGTGGAATCACGCCGCGGATGCGGGGGATTGCACGGCGTGTGCAGGCAGACGCTGGTGTAGAGGTACCGCCTGAGTTGATGGCCCTGGCTCTCAGGGCAGCACGTGCGTATTGGGCAAAGGGCGAGGCCAAAACGGCAGCCTGATCCGCGCAGCCTCGACCTGCGCCGCGAGCGCATTCCTCCGGAGTAATCACACTCACACCCCCGGAGGGTCATCGCCATGATGACCAAACTCGAATTCAGCACATGGAACCTGCGAAATGCCGAGCCGGCATCCGTCGCAGCGTTCGTGGCTGCCGGGGTCCCGCATCTTATCGCATGCATTCTCGCCGCCAGGGGCTTCCGTTCGATGGAGGAAGTCACCGCCTTCGCGGAATTGTCAGCTCGCAACATGACCTCGCCCGGCGATCTGGACGGGATGGAGCAAGCAATGGCGCGTCTTACACTCGCGATTGTGCGTGGTGAGCGTGTCTTTGTTCATGGCGACTTCGACGCCGACGGTGTGACGTCAACCTCGATACTGATGCGCGGTCTCGATACGCTTGGCCTCCAGGCAACGGCATACGTCCCTGACCGAGCGATTGATGGCCACGGCTTCAAGGAGGCTGCTGTCGAGCGTGCGTGTGACGTCGGGGCGAAGCTCATCATCACAATTGACTGTGGTGTGTCGTCACGTGAGACGGTGGAGCTGGCGTCTTCGATCGGGATCGACACCATCATAATCGATCATCACGAACCAGACGGTGTCCTTCCTACTGCAGCGGCCGTCATCGATCCGAAGGCATATCCTCGGAAGGACGGAGTACTTACAGATGTGTCCGCGGCGATGCTTGCATACAAGGTCGTGTGGGCTGCGCTCCGACTTGCGGTTGATCGTGGTGATGTCGTAGAGACGGACGCGAAGCGCGTACTGCGCGAATGCCTCGACCTCGCAGCGATTGGAACGATCGCAGACTCGATGCCACTCGTCGGGGAGAATCGTGGTCTCGTACGTACGGCTCTGGATCGCTTGCGTCACACGGAGAGCGCAGGCCTGTCCGCATTACTGAACGACGCACTTGCTCCACGGAATCGCCCCGGCCGTGGGGGCGTTATCAAACCTGTGAGACCCTTCCGCAGGCGAGAGGTTCTTATCGCCGCAACTCCGGAGAAGCGTGTAACAGCCAGAGACATCTCCCATGCGGTTGCGCCTGTGCTCAATGCCTTCGGGCGAATGGGTGATGCGGCGCGCGCTGTGTCGTTGCTCACGGCAGGCCGCGCGACGGCGCCAGGTCTCGCGACTGTTGGTCGCTACGAGAACGAGGCTCGTCGTGCAGAGGAGCAGAGGGTGTACGAATGCGCACTGGCGCAGGTGGACATCTCGGAGGAGTCAGGGGCGATCGTTGCCGTGGGTGAGGACTGGCATCCAGGGGTGCTCGGCAACGTCGCACCGCGTCTTGCTGAAAAATTCGGTCGGCCAGCGGTCGTGCTCAGTTTCAGGAATGGGGCAGCTCGTACACGTACAGATCTTGCTCGCGGTAGCGCTCGCGGCCCAGCCGGGAGCAACGTGCTTGGGTTGTTGCAGAGTGTGAGTGCGCACATCAAGGACTTCGGTGGGCATAAAGGTGCGGCCGGGGTCAGCGTTGAGCGTCGTCATCTCGACGGGTTCCGCGACGCATTCCATGCTTCAGCGGAACATGCCCTGGGATCCGGTACTCCTGCAACGCCATTCGATGTGGACGCAACCGCTACTCTCTCAGAGCTACTCGATACAGCGTTAACCCCATGGATCGAGCGTCTTGAGCCATTCGGGCGTGGAAATCCGGAACCGACTATTCGGGTCGAGCAGGTATTCATCGCTGGTGCTCGTCTCGTCGGAGAGAAGCACGTCGCCGGCGAACTCCGCGTTGGTAGCGCGAGCCTTCCATTCATCGGCTTCAACATCGCGGACAACTATCCACCACAGTGGCTGTCGGGCAGTTACTGGACTGTTATTGGTCACCTCAGCCATGATCCGCGCGGAGGGCTGCAATTCCGCGTGACAGATCTTCGTGCAGTTGAACACCGCACGGTTGGAACCACCATCGTTTCTGCTGCTGCATAACAACACGCCTTTGGCCAGAATTCCTGGTGTGCATTTACTGGACAGTTGTTCACAAGCAAGAATGTTTATAGTGCGGAACCGCACTCACTTTCCATTACACCATGCAAGTTGTTACGTGGCCATGACTTCCGGGTGTTGCTTGAGGATCCCGATTACCTGAAACCCGTTGGAGAACCTGATTTATCTGGTGTGTAATCCGGGTGCCGAGGTCGATCCTTAGACCAATGGGACGATCTCAGTGTGCTCCGAAATGCGTTTGGTGGATAGGCGGGTGTATCCTCCTCAGAGCATGTTGCACTTCGTGCCAGAATACAGGAGTTGCTATTCGTGGGAACCGTTTCTACACAACCACCGATCGCCGGACCGTCGGCAATGGTTAGCGAAATTTTATCTCCGCGTTCGGCGCTGGCAGCAGTCCGGCAGCTTTGCGTCCAGCCTGTTGATAAGACACGTTTCGAGTCCGTAGTCCGTCGGTATTTTATCTTGCTGCGTTGTGCGAGTGGAGTTGACGGATGCGAAGCGGCTGCTGCAGACTCCAATGATGATTTCGCGTTGGACGATCAGATATTAGCGGATCAGGCGTTTCTGTTGCTTTCGTTCGGCATCCGTGTGCCTACGACTCGCGATGTTCGCGATGCGCTATTTGGTGGCCGTGGACATGGGGGCCTAGCGCCGCCCGGTCGTTTGCGGCTAGTTTCAGAAAGTACGACAACGAAGTAGCAGGATCAGCAGGACAAGAATTCGTAGGACTGACAACTTACTCTGACCAAAATGGCATGACTGCCTCTCGCCCATGGCGTGGGATCAGCATGCACCGGCGGCGCGTGATGTTGGGGAAATCAACCCTCAGCAGCACGACGAGCTCGGCGCGTGCTATCCCGCGATTAGTGAAGCATCTCGTATCGCCAAGCGTCGAAGTCATCGCATGCAGCCTTGCGTTGGGCTTCACCGTCGCGCCGATTACCGCAAGCGCGCAAGCCGGTATGGTTTGGGCCGTATCATTTAACGGTAGCGTTGCGTCACCGCCTTCGGCTGTATCTTCGACCGTACCGATGGCAGGGGCACCACCGGCGGCACCAAGGGTTCGGGTTCTCGCCGGAGACATGCCTGTTCATAAGTCTGCGCCGCGTCGTGATGGTTTAGCCTCACCGCGCCCGTCACGCCTTCCGGACGTTGCAGAGGCACAGGTCGCACGGTGGGCCACTGCATACAGCACAGTTTACAAGGCTTCATTCGTTCGCGCCATCTCGCGCGGCCAGCCTTACGGTGAGATGATCGCCACCAAATTGNNCGGAACGCCGGATTACCCGGCGCGCTCATCTACCTTCCAGTCGTTGAGAGTCGGTTTAGCCCGGGCGCGAAGTCGAGCGCTGGCGCTGTTGGACTCTGGCAGTTCATGCCGTCCACGGCGCGCGGCTACGGCTTGCGTGTGGACACCTGGGTTGACGAGCGCCGCGATCCTTATCGCGCGACTGATGCTGCTGTGCGATACCTCCGCGACCTTCACAGGAACTTCGGTGACTGGTACTTGGCCCTCGCCGCATACAACGGCGGCGATGGGCGCGTAGCGCGCGCCGTACGGGCAAGTGGTGGGAAGGGAAGTGTGCATGCCTTCTGGGCGGCTCAGTCAGAGTTACCGCGAGAGACGCGTGACTACGTGCCGCAATTGCTTGGTGTCGCGCGCGTTGGCGCAAACCCGGCGAAGTACGGGGTAGTGATCCCTGTTGAACCACTATCAGAAAGCCTTGTCAGGGTGATGCTACCGCCGGCGTCCCGGCTCACAGCGTTGGCCGACGTGTGGGGGATCTCGCTTGACGAGATCGCTCGACTGAATCCGGCTCTGAATTGGGCAGCGACACCGCCCGATCGCAGCTATGCCGTCGTTGTACCGAGTGAGCAGGCAGAATCGAAGCGTGATGCTTTCATGCGGCTTCCGTCGCGGGTCCGGATTCTGACCCGGACGGAGATCGCCCGAATTTCAGGGAGAAGTTGAGGGTGCTCTATTCCCAAAGTCGGAATTTTGTATTTATGGCAGCGGCTGCCTCGATAGTGATACCGATATCAGGTCAGGCACAACTCCCATCGCATCCAACGTCCCGGCGACCGGCGGTAAGCAATGTCGTCGCCAAAGTTCCGGAACGCCTGGTCGGCGCGGTCGGCATCGAATCTCTCGTATGGGGGAGTGATACGGGTACCGTCAATCGAGCACTCGCACTTGCAGGCTACAAACGACAGGGCGCACCGGTTCTGTATACGCATGACCGCGATATCAGCGATGGCACCTCTGAGCTAGCGGAGACCTACATGCATCAGATTGGCGTTGTACCCGCGACTTTCAGGTTCGCGTTTTCAAACCATCGGCTTTCGCGGGTTGGCGTGATTGTGCACGACAACCCCAACGAGGGTGTAGATGTGCGACGAGCTTATCCGAGGATTCTCAGGACACTCATCGTACAGTTTGGTGCGCCGAGCCAAGTGGTGAATTCAGGTCTGAGGCAGGCGATGTGGACTGGATCTCACACTCGCTCATTGGTCACCCTAGCCGAGGCGAATACTCCGACCGGGAAGGGTGAACACCAGCGGATCGTCATGCTCAACTTGTTTCCACTTCGATAGCCACACGAGCGGCCAGGAGGACCTGCAGCCAACGTTCCAGGTGTAAGGCAAGGTCACCCCGGGCTGTCTTGTGTACCGCCTGATCCGCCACACAACTGGTGGACTGACTTCAGGCGTTCATACCACCATAGAGGCCCCCGATGCAGCCACCGCGATTGCTCGCCACTCTTTCTGTCTTCGATCGCTACACGTTTCCTCGATTCGGGCCAGATGCTCTTGCGTCGATGCTTCGGGAGGGCCGTGTAACGACCGCCCGCTTGAATGCGCGTGCTGATGCGATTGGTCCAATTGGTTGCGCCGATCTGCTTCATGTCATCATGGAGAACGTGCGGCCGCGTCGTGGCGTCGAATCGTTGTCTGGAACAGATGATGTGAATCGTGAGCGAGTCCAGGTGAAGGTTGCCGAGGACATGCTCGGTGAATCGTTAGTAGCAGACATCGTTGCGCGCGGGAATGCGGAGGGCGCACTCCCGTTTATCCGTTGGGGTTCCCGAACGACAGCCGTTGCTGCAGTAAGGGCGGTGAACGGTCGTGCCGCGTCGCGATACAACCCACCGCTCGCCAGTGACATCGTCAAGCAGGCGACTGACGCGATACTAGATCATGGTGCAGAGGACCAAAATCTGAATGGACCGAGCACGATCGACCTCGCTCGGGGAATTCGTTCGCGCGCCCTCTTCGACGAGATCGCGGAGGCGACCAACCGTGCGCACGGGTCTGAAACACCGGAGGAGAGTGCGCGTGCGGCGCGTGGTGAAGCTGTCCTTTTTGAGTCCCTCACGAATCCATTGTGTCAGCCGTACGGGGATGGTGGTCGAGATTCGGCGGCTGGCCGGCAGCAGCGTGCGCGGATCCTCGAGGTTACGGGTAGTCCGCATACGATCAGCATGGTGTGGGCACTTTCGGGTCAAGATCCAGTGGAGGCAGGTGCTGTTCTGGACGCGCTTGGCCGGACAGCGATCGTATCCTACGCCCGGTCGAACCGCGGTGCGACGACGTTGCGACACGCTGAACGCGCCGTGAAATGTCTTACAGTCGCGGAGCTTGTGATGCATTCGCTCGGATATTCGAGCGGCGGCGTGCCTCCTCATCACGCTGAGGCAATCGCAACTTTGAGGGATACTGCCATTGGTCTGCGCGCGAATAGTCACGGTGCTGCTTCGAACGGCTGGGCGCGTCAGCTATCCGCAAGTTCACTGATGGAATTCAACCACGTTGCAACGAGCTTTTTGAAGCTGACTGACCAGGCCGCTCGCGAACGCGCAGAGAGAAAACCGCGATCGCGTTCCAGTGCTGATCGATTGGTGCATACTTCACAACGTGTGACAGACCAGGTCCACGATCAGGACGATGGCGCCACCGAGGCAGGGATGTTGCCTTTGCTTGAAGATCCAGAGGCAGAGGAGAATGCCGAGTTGGGATTCCCGCTCAATTTAGGGAGTCCCAGGTAGTTATGAAGCGTCGCGGGTGCATGAGATAGGACTCACACATCTTCACGAGATCCTACCAATGACAGCACCAGATGCTCGTACGGCGAAAGCTATGCCGACACAGGGCCAGCTCACACTCAGCTTGTTGGACGTCCTGGCTGAGAAGCCGCGAGGCCCGAAGGCATTGGCTGATGAGCTTGCAAGAAGGTCGGATGTATCGCCCGAAGTACGGAATGCCCGAGTAACGATCGACGGTGGACGGCGTACAGTCAACTCGTTTGATCGTCATGTCCGATTCGCATTACTCAAAGCGCGCGCGTTGAAACTCGTCGAATCCCCATCGCGCAATTTGTGGACACTTACTCCCAAGGGAGAGAACGGACTACGTACCGCAACCCGTGGTGTTGTCATCACGCTGATCACAGGCGAACACGGAATCGGGTTGTGGGGATATGCCGAGGATGCTGCTGCGTTGTTGGATGACGGATCAGTCGCGCTCCTACTCACCAGCCCGCCTTATCCGCTGCTCACCCAGAAAACCTATTCTAACTTGCCAGAGCGCGAGCACACCGAGTGGTTGGTGAGGATGATCGAGCGGTACATGCCGAAGATCGATAAGCAGGGAAGCATTGTCTTGAATGTCGCGGATTGTTACCGTCGCGGAAAACCAGTCCTGAGTACTTACGTGGATCGCATGATCGTGCGCCTTGAAGACGAACTCGGTCTGCAGTTAAGCGGTCGCTTTGTGTGGGATAAGGGTAGTGCTGTTCTCCCCGCTCCTACAGAATGGTGCAATCGTCGGCGTTGCGTAGTGAAGTCGTCAACCGAATGGTTGCTGCACTTCGCGGTCGATTCGGAAGGCCGTACGCGAGCCAACAACCGGAATGTGCTTGTGCCGTACTCTGACGACATGAAGCGACTGATCGCGAGAGGAGGCCAGAAAGCAGCGGTCAGACCAAGCGGGTACTCCATGGGTGCCGGAGCATTCTCAGCGAACAATGACGGTGCAATCCCTACAAACGTGTTGCGGGTGTCGAATACCTCCTCGAACGACGCATATCACGTTGGCTGTAAGAAGCTTGGCATTCTGCGACATCCGGCCCGGTTTCCGAATGCGATCCCTAATTTCTTCATTCGCTATCTCACCGACAGTCCGGATCATCTTGTAGCCGACATCTTCGGTGGTAGCGGCACTACGGCGGAAGAAGCTGAGCGCCTGGATCGTCCGTGGTTCATTGTCGAAAGGGATATGACCTCGCTCGCTTCTGCACATGTCAGGCTTGCACCAGTTGTAGAGAACTATGTATGGCATGGCGGCCAGTTGGCGGCCGCATGAAAGAGAAGCCTTCGAGTTCCCCACGCGTTCCGCGTCTCTCCGTTGGCTCGTCGACTCGGTGCGAGCGGCGCCAAGGACCAGGTAAGTGCGATGCGTGGTTGGAAACCACCACCGATGGGCACGGCAACGCTGTGACGGTTTGCCCAGCATGTGAGCGGCGAAATAGAGGCATCTGTCGCGATTGTCCAAGGCCGGTATCTGGACGACGTGGCTACGCCACACGATGTGAAAATTGCAAAGCTCTAGCTCGGCGTGAACAAGGGCGAGTCTTTGAGGACTTGCACCGCGAGGAGAGGCTTGTGCAGAGCAGGAAGTACTATCAGGGCCATCCTGAGAAACGGGCTGCCAAAGCGACCTATCACCGAGCGCTCAGACAAGCTCAACCGGATCTAATTAAGAAGCAGAAGCGGGACGCTGGGATGAAGGGCAATGCAGCCCATGAGCACACACTTGAGTGGCATCGGAAGAATAACTCCAAGAAGCCCCGAATCCGGAAGAAACGCCGACAGGCGATGCATTCGTACTACCGGACTCATCCGAACCGGACTGTTCCCAAGTGTGCAGGGTGTGACCGGTGGCTCAGTTGGACGCCGCTACCAGGAGGCCGTGCAGGTGCCCCGCCGAAGTGGTGTGACGACTGTGCGACACCTGGCGAACGGACACGTCGAGCAAAGCTAGGGCGCTCCGTTGCTGGGTTGGTTGTGCCCCCGACGCGCAAGTACGAACCGGATGTCTATGAACTCGAAAAGGAATTTGGATTGCGCACATGCGTCACAGACGGATGTGAGGTTGTTGTCACGGGTAGGAAGAAGAAATGCAGCCGCTGCAAGGCTCGTGATGCCGCAGCCGCGCTTGAGTTCCTTGCAAAGGTTACGCGGCAGGATCAAACACGAGTCGCGAAGAAGCGAGCAGCATAACGTAAGGTCCTTGCGGGAGATTAGGTAAATGACTGAATCAAAGAATACTAGCGCCGTGACCGACCTCGATCGTGAGGAGATCCCTGCTGCCGTGGCCGCAGCATCTCCAACCGAGATAGATCGACTTCATGCTCGGTTGGCTGAGGTCGAGGCCGAGAACCTTCGCCTTACACTGTTGCTCAATACTCCGGAGGTGACGGACTTCGCAAAGGGGGTTGTACTCGAGACGTTGCATCAGCGTGAGCGATGGGGGTCGGAACACGACGAAGGGAAAACCCCATTCGACTGGTTTTGGCTCGTTGGCTACCTCGCACAGAAGGCAGCCTCGTCGCACCTAGCCGGGGATAGATCCAAGGCGCTGCACCATACTGTCAGCACGGCCGCCGCGCTCAACAACTGGCACGCTGCAATACTGGGGTTTACTGGGATGCGTCCCGGCATCGGGCCCGGTAATGCAGTGTTCGACACTGTGAGAAACGCCGATTAGGGGGAATCCGACCGGGAGTCGCACGGAATGGCCGGAGGGGTAGGGAAGGCGTGGGTGACGTAAGTAGTGAGTGAGCCGGGCTGTATCTGGTATAAGCGGCATCCCACCCAATCCAGACCCTTGCGGCTCTCCAGTGATTCGACGCGCAGAACCTTTACCATCTGAACCAAAGTGTTGACCGGACACGAATTGGCGATCAGCCGAGCGCGCCCGTTGCCACGCGTCTACGACGCGGCGGATGGGATACTCGGCGCCGCGCGCGCGGTTCGGTCCATTCCGACGAATGGAATTCACGCGCTCGACGGAATCCAGACTGAGGATGTAATCGATGCAGTCAGATCGAGGTTGCTTTCGCCTGGCGAGACAGACGCACTTGCTGCTCCTGATGTTCTTCATGATCCAGTCCGATCATCCCATGTGGTGCTCGTCGCGAGAAGCATTTATCAAGATGGGATCGCGCGCGAAGTAGAGCGGGATCCAGGGATCAACGAAGTGCCAGCGAATTCCGCCGGCGTGCGCGCTCTGGTGATGACTCTCGGAGCGGAAGCACTTCAAGCTGCCGTTCAACGCGACGGCGTGCTCCGGCACGCGTGTCTCTGGTACGGTTCATCCGCTCGGTGCCGAGTTGCTGTGAGCGTAGCGATCGACGCGGGCGCAGCACTCGATATGCATGATGTCTCCTCACTCGCCCGGGATGCGGTCACTCAGCTCGCAATTGAGCCAGATGCGCCTGTCGCTGCTGGTGCGGTTATCGTGAGTGCATTACGAGTCCGGGAGTCCGTAAGCTCGGTGACGAAAGCCGTCGCTGAGTACAGCGAGGGTCAAGGATCGGATCGATCGCTCCCGCAAGCATTGGAGGGAATGTTGCTCGGGGCCCTCCGCCATCGGACGGCGTGGCAGACGACCGGGAGTGGTACTGCAAGCCAGGCATACAGCCGTGCGGCTTTTGACCTTGCGAGACGGAATGCCCTTACGGCGACGTCCGATCTCACCGTTCTCGAGCGCGCAGTGCATTCCGATGTCGCACCCCTTGATGCGGAGGGGCACGCGTTGACAATCGAAGCGGCGATACGCGTCCAAAGGGAACTTCTCAAGGGCGACCATCTTTCCGGAAAGTCCCTGCAGGCAGAAATTGTACTTCTCTCACTTGCCCGTGAGAACATTGAAGGTTCCGTTACATCATTCACGCCAGCCTATCGTGACGCGGTGGCCCGGTTGTCATCTGACACTCTCGCGGCCGCAACGCGTTTACAGAGCGTAGAAGGCGGCGAGGTGCTTGCTCAAGCCGGCGCCGCGTTTGTTGTCGCAGTTGCAGCCGTGCACCCACTGTTGAAAGTCCCAACAACCCAGCAGATGTGGGACAATGTCTTGCAAGGATCGGCGATTGCCGCAGCAGCACGTTCCACACAGCGGGTTGCGGATGCGGGCGAGTTACAGCATCCGCCTGAAAACTTGATTGCAGCGGCGGAGTCAGGTGATCTGCAGCCCCCGTCCGAACAGCAGGCGCTCCGGGCTTCCGATCACACCGAGAATCACCCTACGACCGCGAGCTACAGTGTGTAGCGATCTCGGTCGGCCGAGAGGATTCTTGTGATGCTACGGCGTGGGTGCATATTCCCTGTATGTCACCGCGCCGCCTACTCTTCAAAGCCTCCGTTACGGTTCTCGGTAAGTCGATGTACGGTGCCGCTGAAGAACTGGGCGTGACCTACAACCACCTGGTCCTGGTACTCGATGGCGATCGGATCGGGAGTGAGCGATTGGAGGCGGGGATCAACAAGCTTCTTGTCTCGGCACAGGCAACACTTACCCCGGCGCCGGCTCGTCGATCGGCCCGCTGATGATCTGTGATCGCGTTGGGAGCGATCGTATCGAAACGCCGCCGGGCAGATTACGCATGGTTTCAGCTACTCGAACCTTTTCTCAGGGCCTCTCCATACGTCACTCTGTATCGAGAGGTTGATGATGCCCTGTTCCTGGTGCTAAACGAATGCGAGTGGCAGGACTGTACGAAGTAGGCAGGGCATTAAGTGGTTAGCGACGGTTCAGTTGGCAGGTTGGGGAGCTACCGCGGGTGCATCAGGTGGTACGTGAAGTATCACCTGAAATCATCCAGTGAGGTTCCCATGCGTACAGTTGCAACGTCCCAACCTACAATACCCGTTACTCACCAATCAGACCCAACGAAGCCGGTTGAGTACATCAGCTACGACGGACTCACCGCGATCGTGTCTGGCGAAGTCATGAGCGACGATGGTCGCTACATCGCCCTTGAGGTTGTGGGAGCCGAGGTGTCAGTTAAGGCAATTGCCGCGGCCCTCGTCATCGGGAAGCGCGTTGATGGATCCGAGAAGATTGTCGAGAAGGATACCGAGCGGATCAAGTTGGTTGATCGACCATTCCGGATGCTGACCGTACCGCTAACGGGCGGTGTAGTGAGTCTCGTGCTTCTCTCGGCCGATGCGGTTATCACCATGCCGCATGAACAGGCACAGCAAACGAAGAAGCGTAAGAAGCGTCTGTCGGCCACCTACGACGACCGGAAGGCCCGCGCCGAGCGTGAACGTGACGATGGAAGCGAGTTGGGAACCGCTCGTGGCGACGACGAGGACAGGAAGGAGCTGCATTTCGTTACGTTGCCGCACTCTCCCGAGATTGATGGTGTGCCGGGAGGCTTGGCGGATGCCCTTGCGAGTGTGTTCCGACTTCCATTCCGCCGAGAATGGCTCCCCGATCTTGTGAAGCGAGGCACAGCGGCTGGACTGATTGTGCCATTCACAAGCAGCGGTACGCTGTCGGGGATGAAGCTCAACCTCATTCCGACCGCATGGGAAGACGTGTACCGTGATGCAGTGTCAGCGGCCCATCGCGCGAAGCGGCGAGAGGCAGGGCGGGTAGCAAAGGAACAGATCGCCGCATAGACAATCGCAACACGTAAGCGCGAATCATCGCGTCGGGGTGTCCACTGGACGCTCCGGCGCGTTTTGCTTTCGTGCCCCATGTGTCGTCGCGTGAGCGCACCACTCTCCATCTGATAACGCCTCAATCTCATTTGGAGTTTTCACCATGGCCCGACTTGGAGCAGACGCAAAAGCGCAGTACTACCCGACGCCTCTTTCGATCATCGAGACGGCGGCGAATATGATCCATGCCCCGAAGGGCGCGACGATCTATGATCCGTGCGCTGGAACCGGCGCAGCCGTGGCGTTGCTCGCTCGGCTCACTGGCATGACAGCCTACGGGAACGAGCTCGATGCAGAACGCGCAGGGTCAGCTCGAGCCGTGTTGGCCGAATGCACGGTTGGCCCATACGAGACTGTGACGCGCACGCAGGGCGACCGATTCTCGGCGGTGTTCTTCAACCCTCCATACTCGGATGCAGTAGGCAATCGTGGGCGTCTCGAAACCCTGGCGCTTCCTCACGCGCTACGGGATCTGGCAACGCATGGCCTGCTATTCGGCGTCCTCCCGATCGACACTGTACGCGATTACACGTTCATGACTCGGCTGTGCGCGACTTGCGACGTGGTTTCGGTTGCTCGTTTCCCTGGTGATCTCTACGACTCTTTCAAGCAGGTGGTGGTCCTTGCCGTGAAACGTGCGAAAGGCACGACCGGCGAGAATGTGTACGTCTTGATGCAGCGGCTTGGACTCACTCCCCAAGCGCCTGTCCGCCATGGGTATTCCAAGCCTGTTCCACACGCGCTTGATGAATTCACGGTCGAGTATGTCTGCTCCCGCGCAGTGATCGAGGTTCCGGGAAGCCGTGCGCCCGTATCGCTAATCAATCCGGCGTCCAATCCAATGGCGCTGCTCACCGATGCGGTTGCGAAGGGCGCAACAGCTACGCCGACGTTCCGGATGCTCACACGTGGCCGCACGTCTGAACAGGGTAGGGCGCAAGCCGAGTTTCGCCCGTTGATGCCTCTCAAGCGCGGCCATGCGAGCATGTTACTCGCCGCCGGATTTCTGGACGGTGCGGAGGTCACGTGGGAAGGCCGGGACTACGTTGTGCGCGGTTACTCGCGGAAATACCTCACCCGTAGGTCTGAAATTGTGGGTGAGAAGGAAGAAACCGAGAAGGTGTTCACTCGTGAGAACTTCGCTACAGTGATCGTTCTGGTCGACGCCGTGAACGGTGCGATCACCGAGCTGTCCCCGGATACCGACAAAGAGCGCTACCAGGCGTTTCTGCTCGATCAGGCTGATGCACTCACCAGCGTAGTTCAGAAGCGCTACCCGGCTCGCTACAATCCAGATTCCCCCGACTTCGCTGACCCTGTGATTGATGCCGTGCTTGCACGTGTAAAAGCACCAGGGAAACTCGCCGGGCGCGATACGGGCGGCCTGTTGGCGAAGCAGGCCGAGGTTGTTCGTGCAGGAGCGCGCTCATTGCGCGACGGTGAAAAGACCATCTGGTTTAACGCGCGCATGGGAACAGGAAAGACGCTGCTACTTCCAATCGCGTGGGCCGCATCGGAAGGCAAGCGGATGGACATTCGTGGATCGAATTCGCCAAAGGCTGTCGTACTTTGCCCGGCGCACCTTACACGGAAATGGGCGCGTCACATTGACGTGATGCTCTCCGATTTCGGAGCACGCGCGATTGTATGTAAGAAGCCGTCGGACGTTGATGCGGTGTTCAACATGAACAGGCCCGGTGTGGCGGTACTATCGTTCGAGCGGTCGAAGATGGGTAACGAATGGACGCATGCGGCGAATTGTCGGACCGTTCGCGGCGAGGTTTCGCGTGTCGCCGACAACGGCAAGATCGTTTGCGAGTCCACCAACGTTCGTGTCTGTGCATGTCCCAAGTGCGGTACCATCCAACACGAAATTATCCGTGACGAGGAAGGCGACGCCGAGGATATGATGGGCGCCCCGTACACTTGGAGCGATCGCGACGGCCAGCGAGTGCCAGATTTCGGAAACCGTAGAAATCGGTGTGAGAACGAAGCGTGCGGCGAACCGCTTTGGCAGGTGGTCCCGTTTAAGGGCGGCCGAAACGGGCGCCATGCGCTTCCAAAGCCGGGAGAGTCGCGGTTCAACGGGGGCCTTGCCTACGGCGGAGGTCGCGCGGCGCTCGCCCAGTATATCTCTTCGCACTACGCAGGTCGTTACTCGGTCATTGGTGACGAGGTACACAAGCTTACCGCATCGGATACTGACCGTGGTTACGCGCTTATGGACCTTTGCGCCGGTGCAAAAAAGCGAATCATGGGATCCGGGTCATGGTTCAACGGAAAGGCGAGTGCGATTTTCGGTGTGTCGCTCCGAACGCTTCCGACCTTTGTTGAGCGCGGTTTCAAGTACGGCGACGAGGCGTCATTCGTGCGCGCATACGGCCTCATTGAACAGGTTGAATACCGTTCCGCTAGCGCAACAGGCTCGACCAGCTCACTTGGTTACTCACGTCGCGAGGATGGCGTAAGGAGTAAGGAAATCGCCGGATGCCAGCCCGACTTGATGGCTCTCATTCTCCCAAACTGCCTTTTCTTGGAGTTAGCGGATTTGGGTGAAGCGCTCCCACCTTACAACGAATACAGCGTCCACGTCGATCTACCGGAGGACGAGGAAATTAAGGTTGCGTTCCAGTCGATTGCTACGTTTCTCGAACAGGGACGCAAGGAGGCAAGGAAGGGCGATCCAACAGCGTTGAGCAGTGGAATTCAGCTCGCACTTGGTTTTCCGTATCGGATGGAAGGTGCGGAAGAAATCATCCATCGTCGCCGTGACAATGCGGTAATCTTTTCGATGGAAGGGCGCACAATGCCAGCGGGCGGTTGGCCGTTGGATCAATTGCTCGTGCGATATTGCCGCGCAGAGCGCGCGCGTGGACGCAAAGTGTTGGTTTATCTCGGTCAGATGGTACGCCGTGACGCGAGTGGTCGCCTGATTCACCTACTCACACAAGCCGGCCTACGCGTAGGCGTGTTGCGTCCGAACGTCGCCGCCGAGGGCCGCGAAGCGTGGCTTGCGGCGATTGAACCAACCATCGACGTACTGTTTACGTCGGCGCCGTTGGTTGAAACTGGACTTGACCTCTACGCGTTCCCATCGATTGTGAATTTTGGGACAGAGCGTAGCATTTTCACCTTGCAGCAGTCGTCGCGCCGTTCGTGGAGGTTGGGCCAGACGGAGCCGGTTGAGGTTTCGTTCTGGACGTATCGCGGAACGCTCTCCCACGATGCGTTGCCAACCATCGCGCGCGGGCTTGCAGCAGCCGCGCGGTTCAACGGCAACACGGCGGAAGGCTTGGCGGCGACGTCGGAGGAAGGCGACGTTGATTTGGTATCCGCGTTGATGCGCCAAGTTTTGACCGGCACCATCGAGCGTGGTACGCCGTTTCCGACCCTCACAATCCCGAGCGACGAGGAAGTAGCCGAAATGGAGAAAGTGTCGGGGGTGATGATCCGTCCCGCGCCACACGCTCCGGCTCTCCCATCCGAAGTTGACGAGGCCACGGATGCAGTAGTCGCGGAGCCCGCAGCCATGGGTGGGGATGATTGGAAAGGTCGGAAAGTGGCGCAGATGTCACTATTCGATGCGCTGCTTGCGGCATAATTTACCTGTAATGGGCGACGGCATAACCGCAGTGCCGTCGTCATGCGCAGGCGCATGTCCTTGAAGGCGAATGGGCTTGATATGTGTTTCAAATCATTGCATCTATGAAAGCGACTGGATCCCGCGTGGCTCTCGAGACAGGGCGCAAAGGCTACACCCTTGGGGAAGGCAGAAGCTGATTGTCCCGCGTTTCGCGCGCGATTGGATGACGTCTGTAACCCGGAGTATATCGCGCACTGGCTTTAAGCGCTCCGCGACGATAACCGTGCGGTATTCCGTGCAGTCCGTGAGGCTCGGCAGGCGGTTGCCTATCTCTACGATCTGACAGAAACAGATACCGGTATAGTCCACCCCGACACATCGGCAAGTCAAACTACTTCTCAGTCTGTGGAGGGCGCACGATTATACAAACGACAACAATCAGTGCGGCGCCTTCGTATCGCGCCCCCAAAAGCCGGCGCCGATGTGCGCCGTGGAGCCAGAGCTGCCGGTGCGGCTGATACTCGCGCGGAGCGGGACAGTTAACTCACGATTGAGCGCGCACTCGAGGAGGCCGGCTGTTCGACTATGCGCGGCCGGAAATGGGAGCCGGCAACCGCGCAAACAAATTGGACGTATGCTTTACACGTCATGAAAAACGCACCCGTGAAAGACGACCTATCGCCATACACAAATCGAGGGAGCATATGAAGCGGATCGGACTCGCGGTACTGGCACTAACGGTGTGCAACACCCTTGCGCAGGCGCAGGAAGGTCAGCACACTGCTACAGGATCAGTGTCCGGAAGCGTCTATCTAGTGATGCAGAACGGCGACACTAAGCGGGGGGCAGGCGTCACCGTCTATCTCTTGCGCGATACGAAAGACTTGGAACGTTGGCGTGATACCCTTTGCCCTCAACGGGCGCTTGGCAGCATCAAGCTTCAATTGAGCCACCTCTCTACAATGGTCTCCAGATATAAGGCGATGGAAGCCAATTCACGCACAAAAACGGATCTATACGCAAAGGAACAAGCTGCGAGTGAAGCACAGGCCGATTCGTTTAGTCAAGAGACGATCCGCCAAAGGAGAGAGAATCTTGCCGCAGCCATAGTAGATACGGTCGGCACAGGAATGGAGGCGCGCTACCAATTCGCAAACGTGATACCTGGGCAATATGTGCTCTTTGCTGAGTGGGCAATCGCAGACAAGCCCTACGCATGGTGGGCGCCGGTCGAAGTACTTCCGGGTCAATCTGTAAAACATGACTTGGATAATTCAACTGAGAAAGGTGGCGCGCTGTATTGCGGAGCGCCGCCCAAGTTCCCGCAGGAACCGTGACGACGTGGGAACTGGTGAACGCGCTACCGGCTGAGAACGTCGCCGGCGTGCTGCACATGGTGCGCGCCGAGCACGGCGGCACGTGGAAGTGTCCGGCGTGCGGGGGCCTCGCAGCTCCGGCCGTTCAACCCGAACGCTGGCGGGCAGGGTTTCGTGTACTGGAGCGGCTGCGGTGAAAAGTCTTTCACGTCGTTGAGTGGGCTCCATCGGTCTGGCGTGCCGACAGGAGACGCGCTGTGCGAGCCGTCGCGCCGGCCGCGCGAGATTGAGGATTTGCGGCGTACGATCACGCGGCCCCAGTTCCGTCATGGCAACGAAGATCAAGGAGGCGGCTCGCGAGGCCTTCTTGGGCCGGGAAGGGCGGGAGCGGTAGGGGGATTCGCATCAACCATGTGTCGGTGACCGTGCACATCCCCGGCATCCCGGCCGTAGACTTACAAGACGAAAGAGGTGCGCGCGTCGCTATCACTTCGGTCTGTTTCCGCGGAGCCATATGGAATCCACAATATCAGCGCAAGAAGCTGAGAGCGAAAGAAACGAACGTATCTTCCAGAGCCTTCCAAAGCTCGGGTCCGATGCTTATATGGACCTGCTCAAACACGGGAGTGCGTCCGACCTGCCTGCGCCAGTGCTGGTTCGCGCGTATAGACAGCTCGGTACAGGCCGCGCGGCCGAGGCAACACTGGGCCGTCTGCTTACAAATGACGCCACCTATGGCTACCTGCGGCCGCTTCGAAAGATGGCGCGGCGAAAAGTCTCGAGCCGTGACTGGTTCAGCGCTGAGGACCTGGTAGACCAGTCAATCAGTGTGATCTCGGAGGCACTCGCTGGGCCGCGCGGTGACGGCGCATGCGAGCATTGGATCAGCTTCCTGAAGCAGCGTATGGAGGATGCATATCGTTTGTTCAACGGTCGCCGCCGTGGCCGGCAGGATCCGCCTCGGGCGGATCCGCGCCAAGATCCGGAGTCGGGACTATGGTCGGACCCAGCGGATGACCCAGGCGCACTTCACGCTTCCTGGCACGGTCGTGTGGACTCGGGACATGAGGAGTGGCTGGAGGCGTTCATCACGCGCACGCTCGCCACGATCACCGACACACGCATCCGCGAGGTTGCCCAGGATCTCTTTAGTGCCGCGCCTTCGCCAATCTCATCACAGGCTGGCATCGAAGAGGGCGGGAAGATACCTCTAACTGAGCGATACGGGGTCGACCGTTACAAGATCTACAGGTGGCGCCGAATTGCGCGGGCAAAACTCTTGGCAGCGCTCCGCAATCAGAATGAACGTGAAGTTGACCTAAGCTGGCTGCAAGACTCAGCCGACGACGAATGACAGCAGCGATCGCTGTGCAAGCCCGACGAACGACAGCGCAACGGATCGTAGAGAAACGGGCAAGATCACTGAGACATGATAACTATGGAGTCTAAGATGCCGAACACCACCCCCGCGACCGACCTCATCCAGCAACTGGTTGTACGACTAGAGCATGCATGGAACACGAGCCATGACGACAGGCTTGTCGATCGCTTGGCTGCCGAGCACCCATCGTTCGCTGAGGAACTGTACGACTTCTTTGCTGACCTCGTAGAAGCGGAGTTGGAGAGAGATCATCCGTGTCCCGAACTTGAGGCCGCTGACGAGCGTACGCGGCAATGGTTGGAGCGCGAGGGTTACAGGAATGTGGCCGAGGCGCGCCGCTTGGATGCAATAGGGCGAACGCCGACGCTTGGCTCCGCAGGATTGTCCTCTGGTCTATCCCCAGCCACACAGTCTGTTGCCTGGCCCGCGAATATCGCGAACGATCGGGAGCTTGGCGCGCCTCGGCCATTCTTAGGCCTGCTGAAAGAGGCAACTAGCAAACCCACGGCTGCGCTCGCGGTCGCGCTGGAACTGACAGCGGGATTTCTCGTCGATATCTCCGACAATGCCGACCTACTGCCTGACGCTGCGCGGGCGGAACTTGCCCATCGTGCGGAGAAAGCGTGGGGACTAGATCGGCGTCGTAGTTTAGCAGCACTGGCGACGGTAGACCACCAGTTTCAAAAGGCCGCTTCACGGGAGGGGCCGTACGAAGGTCACCGGGTGACGTACGCCGAGGTTGTTGCTCGATCCGGTATGAACTCGCAGCAAAAGCGGTACTGGCTTCTCTTAGCTTGACGATTCGTCGATCGTCTACGAAGAATAGGCGAGCTGAGCATGTAACCCATCGTTGTACGTCACCTCCGACTCTTCACCTCTTTCATGCGCACACTCGAGCACGCGCGCGCCAAAGGCCGCGAATACCGCACCATTCTCGGGGCCAATCCAGATGGGCTCTGTGGCCGTATCGTGCAACACATCGCTGAGATTTGGGGGATCGAAGCGGTTGCCATCAGTCGTGCTCAGATGGGGGGAAGTGTGGGGGAGGTTAATCCGAGCTCCGGCGTCCTCAAGTATGACCGTACGCTCTCGGACGCCGATAAACTCGACCTGTTCGCGCACGAGCTTGGGCATCTCGTTCTACACAAGCGACTAACAGATCCAAACATCCCTCGTGACCCGGTGCTAGGCTCTGCCTATACAAATTCCGGGTCGGGGGCAATCGCCCGTTATAGCCCGCGCGCAATGGAAGAGGCACAAGCCAGCGCGTTTGCGACCGAGCTCATATGTCCGAGTGCCAAATTGTTCGCAGATTGGCGCGCCGAGAACACGGCGACTGCGGCGTCGCTTGCTGAGCGCTTTGGCGTGCCGGTCAAAGTAGCGCATGCGCAGCTAGCGCATGCGCTTCACGAGTTCGCACTGGGGGCGAATGATCCGATAGCGAAGCCACAGCGCGCGATCGCGTTTACGCCACGTCAGCTTGAGGCGGCGCGCTTCACCGGGAAGCCTGCCCTTGTCGATGCGGGTCCAGGCACTGGAAAGACCGCGACGCTCATCAGACGGATTCAGTTCCTGCTTGAGGAAAGCAGCGCCCGACCAAGCGAGATCCTTGTTCTAACATTCAGCAACGAAGCTGCACAGGAACTGCGCGAGCGTGTCACGTTAGCGTTTGGCGCTGACGTGACTGAAGAGATGACAATCGCAACGTTCCATGGCTTTGGAATGACGTTCCTGCATCATCACGGACAGCATGTTGGCTACGATACTGCCTTCACGATACTAGACGAGGACACACAAGCTGAGCTAGTCACGTCAATCCTTGGAAGGGTGCCGTGCGGCCAGATCCTCACGCTCCGAGATCCCCAGGAGACCGTCGATGCAGTTGTAGAGCACATCAATTATTGCAAGCAACGGCTGCGCGACTGTGACGCACTTCAAGAATGTGTCAGCGCTTGGACACCAACACCTGACGAAACTGACGCGAATGCGGCGTCTGGGCAATTCGCCGGGCTCTATCGCGAGTACGAATCCGCCAAGCACGCAGCTAAGCAAATCGACTTCGCCGATTTGATCATGTTACCTCTGCGCGTTCTGGAACAGCAACCCGAAATCGCTGCTGCTTACCAAAGCAAGTACCCGTGGGTGCTAGTCGACGAGTTTCAGGATGTGACCCGCGCCACGTCTCGGCTACTCAGGCAGCTGTGCGGGCCAACCAACCCGCCTTGGGTGGTTGGTGACGCGCGCCAGGCGATCTATCGCTTCCTGGGTGCAGCGCCGGAAAATGTACGTGAGTTCAGTACAGATTTCCCGGGCGCTGTAGTCTTCGAGCTCGAGGAGAATTATCGGTCCGCCGCGCCCGTAGTTCGAGCAGCCAATGAGCTCGCGACTCTAATGGAAGATCCGGAGCGCGCCGATGGTCAGGTTTATGAGCGATGGCGGGCGGCTACCGATCAGACACCGCTCGGCGATATGCCCATCGTAATCGCTGAAGCGACGTCTGACTACGCGGAACGCGAAGGCGTTGCCGATCAAGTGCAAGCCTGGCTTGAGACTGGACAGGTCACACCTAGCGAGATTGCCGTTCTTGCCAGACGGAACATCGACGTGCGGAATATTATTCTAGCCCTAGCTGCGCGCGGTGTGCGAGCACAAGCAAGCGGTCTGCTGACCGCTGACGGGGCGGCGGGGGACCTCGCCGCAGCCGTCACCCTGACCGATGCGCCGGTTGCTTCGATCCCACGCGTCGCGTTTGCGCTTGGCCGGGCGCGGTTCCCAGTAGGCGCCATAAACGCTGTAGTGCATCACGCGCTGGCAACGTTCCGTAAAGACCGTGGGTTCGACATAGCTGCGCCCGATAGCGGTGCCGAACTCGCGTCAGAAGTTGAGTTTGCTCGGGCGTGTCTCACGCGAGGGCACTTTACCGCCGACGGGTTTGCAACGCTCGCCACATTCCTCTTCGATGGCGGCTGCTACCTTCGCGTCCTACTTGATGCCGCAGATGGTGCCGAGCGCGCGATGGCACTCATGGAGATCGTAAGCGCGCTATCGCTTGCCGTGAGCTACCGCGTCACGCACCCGGCTATGCCGCCTGCGCTTGCCCGAGTTGGCTTCGCCAGTCATCTTCGCGCACGGTTGGCTGAGACGACACCGCTTCCGATCGTCGCGCGCGCGCGACCGGACGCCGTTAGGGTAATGACTTGTCATGCGTCAAAAGGCCTAGAGTTCCCCTGTGTCATCGTCGCCGGCCAAACAGTACCAAAGGCGCGAGCGAAGTACCCTTGGCTCCCACCCTCGTGGCGCCCCGCCACGGACGAAGACGTCGAGCAAGGGGACGCGCTCCTCTTCGTCGGTGTTACTCGCGGCCAGCGCGCTGTAGTCGTGTCATTCCCGAAGCAGGCAGGAGAGGGAGTACGCGGCCACGCGAAGCAGGTTGTTCGCCTGCTGGCGCGTTGGCGCGCCGCGCACGAGTTAGAAGTAGTCTCATGGACAGCGAGCGGGAATCCTACCTCCGAAGTCACCGTCGGCCTCATTTGGGGTGGACACACACCGGCTGTGCTCAACCTGTCCGCGCTCGACACGTCAACCTGCGCAATTCAGACCTACCTGGAGGAGTTCTTGGGGGTATCCTTCCCGATTGCCGCGCGCGCACTGTACCCGGTCTTCTTCTCCGTTACGCGCCGCGTCCTTCGGCAGGTCGTCACGCGCGCCAATGAGACAGGACGGCTCGTCGAAGAGGCGGCAGTACGTTCGATGGTCGCCGATGCGTGGCCTGAAGGAGAATTCGCTGAGCATCCCCACATTGGGATCTACCTTGATGCGACGCTTCGTATGGTGCTTGATTTCGCAAAGTTGTACCGACCTGTAGGAGTGCCGATTACATCGTTCGATCCCGAACTCACCGTTACTGCCGAAGGCGAAGAGCCAGCAGTGCGGCTCGATCTGATTGGCCATTTTCTCCAGGCTGATGGGCGCATCGTCGCCCTTAGCTTCCGACCTGAATCACTCGGTGCAGACGCTAAGGATGGGGTTCTTAATTGGAGTGCGAAGCGCATCAATAGTAAGAAGAGGATGTCTTTCGTACTCCTGGAGCGGCGTACCCCAGGCATACTTCCGCACTTTTTTTCCGGAGCCGACGGGGAGATGTTCAGTTTCAAGTGGAGCACGCGGAAAGACTCGCTAACGAACGAGACGGCAAAGGTGATCGGTAAGCTGGAGGCGCTCTCGCACGGTGAGTTTGCGACCAAAATCTCGGCGTATACATGCGACCGCTGTCGCGCTCGTGTTAGCTGCCCTCACTGGGTGGGAGCACTCGGTTAGCAGATGCGCTAAACGCGGGATTCGGCCTACCCATCGACGCACATCAGCCTGAGTGCGGCCGTAGGAGGTGTAGGGCGGCCAGAGTGGCTGCTCTGCACCTCTTTCGTTTGTTACTCTGGAGATACAAAATGACCACAACGGCACACGGCGCAGACGCGTCGCAGGACGAAGCAGGGGACGAGCGCCACGGACCACCGCACGTCCAGCTACAAGTCCAGACCCCACGCGGGCTCTGGAGCATGACTGAGCCGGAAGAGGCGCCCCGCCGGCCAGACTATCCCATCTCCACAAAGATCCAAGTCGTGATCGACGACGCACGAACAGTCTTCAAGTTCGTCGAGAATGACAGCAAGTACACTTTGTTCCTGGGTGGAGAGATGCTTGCGCCCGAACGGACGCTCGCGAGCTATCATATTGCGCCCGACGCACTCTTGGTGCTCTCCGTCCAAGGTGGGAACGCGTGAGCGTTCCCGTCTCTCTGTCACTTGAGACCGTGCGCTGCGAACTCGCCGCTGCGACAGCTTATGCCGCGGCTGCGGGGCTCGAGCTTGATGCCAGTGAATTGAGCGAGAATACGCTTCAGTTTCATGTTGTGTTCTGGAACATGCAGCGCGAGCGATTCACGGCAGAATTCGATTGTCGTGATTACTCAATGTATCCGCCGACGATTGAATTCGTGGATGCGACCCGCACCCTGCGAGGTACGCCCGCTCTTTATCCAGCAGGGTTCCATGGAATGCCATGCGTATGCGCGCGCTATAATCGCAAAGCATACACAGAGCGCGGCGGGCCTCACGGAGACTGGCGGCTGGTTGACTGGCAATTACCTACCGGCAACGGGGTTGCAATCGACAGTCTGGCTATGATTCTAAGCGACCTTCATAGTAAGATTTCGCAGTCTGCAGGGAGACTGGGATGAGTGACAAGGTCCCCATCATCTACATCCCTGCAACCTTACTCGGTGCCACAGGGATGCTTCTCGCTAGCTTCGCAGAGGAGTTACCCTCCGAAGGCATTGTTTACTGGTTCGGACTCGAGCTCGGGCCGCGGGCCATCGTGGCGTCGCTCGTCGTCCCAAATGCCGACTCATCTCGTGGAGACATCGTGACTTCAGCTGCCGCGAACGCTGAAGCACTTGGGGCGGTTGTGGGAACCCCGCTCGTTCTCCTCGGACAAGCTCACTCGCACCCACGCGCGAATGTACGCCACTCGCCTGTCGATGACCGCGAGACGTACGCGCAGTTTCCCGGTGCACTCTCAGTCGTTGTGCCGTTCTTCAGCCGGAACGGGATCGACCTCTCACGCTGCGGTGTGCATCGTCATCTAGCGGGCCGGTATCAGCTTATCCCACGCGACCAAGTGCAACAACACGTGAGAGTCGTTCCTGGCATCGTTGACTTCCGGCGTGATCGATTCACTACTGAGATGTCCCGTGCACGTGCACTCTGAACAGGCGATAACATCGCCGCTCACGCCGGCCGACCGACTTCGTGTTGCTGATCGCTGGCGGACGGCGGAGTCGTTCTACCGGGAGCGCGATGACCGCACCACGCGTAATGTTGGTGACCTCGCGACACACGCGTACCGTGCCGTTGAAATCCACGTCGATCCCGGCGCCGCGGCTAATCTCACCGTGCAGCGTATGGCACTCACCGTAGCAAATCTCACCGCCCGTTGGGCGCGTCGGGTGCGTATTGTGCTCGCAGCCGACGCGCCTCTTGCGCCCATTCTCCGTCGGGACGGTGCGGCGTGCCTCAGCGATCGACTGATTCGCGAGATGTGCGCGGCTGACCCGTTCGGCGAGTTCAATATAGCTGTGACGGGCACAAGTGTCGCCAATGACGGCCGAGCACCGTTACGCCTCTTTGTCGGCCCATGGACGCTCCACCCACAAGCATTGAGCAGTGAAGACTATCAGGTGCACGCGTCATCGTGGACAGCTTTGGGGAGACGCACGGGAACGCAAGGGCGGCTTCTAGGAATCATGAACGGAGCAGAAGCAACCGCAGCGGCGGCAGGCTTAGCCGGCGCCCTCGGTGCCGCAGACCTTTTCAAGCGAGCTGTTGGTCACGTCCACGCGAACTGGATGCCTACATTCGCTTGGGATACCTGGGCGGGTATCCTCGACACCTCACCGATGGCATGGTCAACGGTTGGACATCGCTCTGTACCGGAGCACTTGGATTTCGGCGAGACTCTGCTCGCGGGCGTTGGTGCGATCGGCTCAGCTTTTATCTACCTCGCTGATTTTATGCCGCTCAGCGGTGCGCTCACGCTGCTCGACCGAGACGCCATCGAGATCACGAACTTGAACCGAACGCCGCTATTTACGGTCATGCACGCGCTCGACGAACCGAAGAAGACGGGAGCAGTTGCTGCGTACCTCACCGGCCGAGGTGTCAAAGTCGAAAGTCTGACGGGACCATGGCGGGAGCACGCAGCGGCGCTGGCAGAGCGGCCTTTCGACGCTTGGATCAGCCTCATAAATGAAGACGGTGCGTGGGCTGAGGTGCCGTTCCAACTCCCTCCTGTAGTCCTCCACGGTACGACGACGAGCGGCTGGGGCTTCGGTATGGGGCGACACATCCCAGGGCGCGAGGACTGCACGCTCTGCCGCCTCCCGCGGCCGGCCACGGAGTTCCGCGGGCCTTGTGCCCAGGGCGAAATCGCCCTGGGTGTGGACCGGGAGCCCGTCCGGGCATCGCTCCCGTTCCTCTCGACGGCGGCCGCCGCCTTGGTACTTACCGCGTACCTTCAGCTTGGGGAAGGATCTGCTGCGGTGTCATTACCGAACGACGTGTCCGCTGATCTAGGCTCCGGTCTCCCGGCGCTGATCGCCCTGCATCGTGGTCCAAGCGTGGGGTGTCGAGGATGCCATGCGCAAAGCTCTGTGGCATGGCACTCACGCGGCGGTAGAGGTCGATTCGCACATTACTCAACCCCGTGAATATGACCCGCAGCGCTCTGGCCAACTCAAGAATATGACGGTTCGGTCACTATCGATCGGACCTAGCATGTCGAATGACAAAGTCGTTGC
>PLEG01000272.1 GCA_003136975.1 Gemmatimonadota bacterium
ATGGAAGGCGTCGAGTTCGTCTCGGTCAACACGGATGCTCAGGCTCTCCTCAACTCCAAATCAGACGTCAAGCTTCAGATTGGCAAGAAGCTCACGCGCGGGCTCGGTGCCGGAGCGCGACCTGAAGTCGGCCGCCAGGCGATAGAAGAGAACCGGGACGAGGTATTGCGCGCGATGACTCACGCCGACCTCGTCTTCGTTACCTGCGGCATGGGTGGCGGCACTGGCACTGGAGCGGCTCCCGTTGTCTGCGAGCTTGCTCGCCAGGCCGGCGCTCTCACCGTGGGCATCGTCACAAAGCCATTCCTGTTCGAAGGCCGCAAGCGCATGCGCCAGGCGGAGCTTGGCATCGCGGAGATGCGGAAGAACGTCGATACGATGATCGTCGTTCCAAACGAGCGTCTGCTTGCCGTGGTTGGCAAGGGAATTCCGTTCCAGGAAGCATTGAAGAAAGCCGATGAGGTTCTGCTGCACGCAACGCAGGGCATCTCGTCGCTCATCTCCGTGACTGGCCTGGTCAACGTCGATTTCGCTGACGTTCGCACGGTCATGCAGAACGGTGGTTCAGCGCTAATGGGCACCGGCATTGGCCGCGGCGAGAATCGCGCTGTCGAGGCGGCCCAGCAGGCGATCGCGAGCCCCTTGCTCGATAACGTGTCGATCTCTGGCGCCACGGGCGTCCTGGTCAACATCACCGGCGGTGAGGACCTCACCCTCGGCGAAGTTCACCAGATCAACGAGATTGTTCACGAAGCGGTGGGCGAGGAAGCCGAGATCATTTTCGGTGCGGTTCACGAGCCGGCAATGCACGGCGAGATTCGCGTTACGGTCATTGCGACCGGTTTTGATCGCGGTGTCACGCCAGCCATTCAGCCTGTTTTTGGCAGCAGCGTCCAACACCCGGTTCGTGGCGCGCCGGTGATTCCGCTCCATTCTACACGGACGGTGCGGCCTATCTCAGGCAACCCTTCGGGCGGAAGCACGGCTCGGCCAACGCCAGTCGCCATCCCAGAGATTCCCAGGCGTGTGACGCCTTTCAACCCAGGCTCGTCTTCGAATGACGGTCGGGATCAGGAGTTAAGCGATATGGAGATCCCGACCTTTATTCGGAGGCAAATGGATTGAAGGCAGTTGCAGCGCGCGGTGTCACATATGGAATAATCGGGACGATGGCTTGGGCGGCGATTCAGTTCACCGCCCCCATAGCCCCCAATGTGGCCTCCACAGACCTTGCCGCGCTTGCCGCGACGAACCGGGCAATTGCCGCTTCAGCGGTCACTACCTTCAGTCCAGTTGTAGTATCTGTCCCTGCCTCATCCGTTCCGGAGCTGAGGTTCAAGCCGGTCATAGTCCTGGCCGCACTGCTCCAGGGCGTCGACACAGTCGCGCTGAATGGAACGATCCACTCGTCATTGCTTGCCTCGCTGGAGCGCGTTGGTCAGGGTGAGCTTCCGGCGGGTCAGAGACGCTCGATCGCATGGAATCTCGCCGACATTTTTGAGCACAGACTCGACATGTCACGAGATCTCGATGACGGAGACAAGTTCCACATTCTCGTCGAACGGCTCCAGAAGCCGAATGGCAAAATCATCGTCAACAAGATCCTCGGCGCCAAGCTATCACTCGGCGATCAGGTTGTTGAGGCAATTCACTTCAAGAGCCGGAATTCGAGCAGCGAGTGGTTCGACGGCCGCGGCAAATCGTTGACTGCATCGTTTCTCCGTACGCCGGTCGACTTTCGTCGTATTACGTCTGCGTTCGGGTTACGCGTGCATCCGATCTTCGGCACGTGGCGCAATCACACAGGTACTGATTACGCAGCGGCAATGGGAACGCCGGTACACGCAATCGGCGACGGTGTGATAGCGACAGTCGGACCGCACGGCGGCTACGGCAACATGATCGACATCCGTCACAGTAATGGAATGATCAGCCGCTACGGTCACATGAGCCGGTTCGCCCGCGGGATCCACGCGGGGACTCACGTAAAGATGGGCGAGACCATTGGCTACGTTGGAATGACCGGTTGGGCGACGGGCCCGCACCTTCACTTCGAGATTCGCGTGAACGGTGTTGCGCACGATCCCAAGGTCGCGCTCCGTAACCAGAGTGGCGAGCCGGTGAGCGGATCTGAGAGCGTTCTGTTCAACGAGCTTCGCGAGCACACGCTCGCAGTCATGGCAAGCTCGGACGAGCCCAAACGAGTTGCGATGCGCTGAGTAGCACAGCGCATCGAAATCATGGTCCCGCCGGTGCTTTGCACCTGCGGGATTTTTGTTTCAGCGAGTCTGGCTGCTGCTCAGACGACGATGACCACGGAGTCCGATCCGCAGTGGCTGCAGTCGGTCGCGCCGGGCTTGAGAAGCGTACCGCACGAGGTGCATCTTCGCACGCCATCGGGCTGAGGCGGATACCGTTTTTTTCGGCGCCGCCGCTTCACGAAATCGACCGTGACCAGGAGCGCTATTGCGGCGAAAACGACGATTGCGATGATGATGTACATTGGGTCGTTCGGGTCAGAACCACGGGTCGCTGGAAGGAGCGTGCCAGACCGCTTCGGTTGAGCACCCTACCTTGCGTCCAAGGTAAATTACACCCGTCAGCGCTCGTGTCGTGTCACGATTCAGTGGCGCGCGGCACGATCTCGAATTTACCTGGCCGGCGCGTTCAAGTGCGTTCGGGTTCCCAGACAAGATGGCATTCCTCTCCCGAAAAGAAGGCGACGTACCGAAGCGGTCGCTGTGGCAGAAAATCAAGGACGTCGCGCTCACCGACGTCACGGTCATCGCGCGCGGCGGCGTCGATAATGGCTCGCTCGAGCAGGTCGAGGAGGTCCTCCTCCAGGCCGACTTTGGCGTGCCCGTAACGTTACGGCTGGTGGATGAGATCTCCCGACAGGCGCAGCGCGGCCTCGTCAAGACGAGCGACGAATTCAAGACGGCGCTGAGCAAGGGAATCGAGAACGCGCTGCAGGCCGGCAACGCGGATCCAGCCCTGCGCACAACCGATGCAAAGCCGCTCGTGATGTTGATCGTCGGCGTGAATGGTGCGGGCAAGACGACATTCATCGGCAAGATCGCGAGCGTTCTTCACGCACAGGGAAAGTCAGTTCTCGTCGGCGCGGCTGACACATTCCGCGCGGGCGCGATCGATCAATTGCGAGTCTGGGCCGAGCGAACCGGCGCGGACTTTGTTGGTGCGCCAGCGGGCACGGACCCAGCCTCGGTCGCGTACGAGGCTGTGGCAGCTGGGGTTGAGCGTGGCGTTGACGTTGTAATCGTCGATACGGCTGGCCGGCTGCATACGAGTGGAAGTCTCATGGAGGAGCTGCGCAAGATCAATCGCGTCATCGCCAAGCGTCTTCCGGGCGCGCCGCATGAAACACTGTTGGTGTTGGACGGAACGATCGGTCAGAATGCGGTGAGCCAGGCGAAAACATTCGCGCAAGCGGTACCTCTCACTGGATTGGTAATTACCAAACTCGATGGCACTGCGCGTGGCGGTGTTGTGGTAGCGGTGCATGAAGCGATCGATGTGCCGGTGAAGTTCGTCGGCGTGGGGGAAAAGGCGACCGACCTCGTCCCATTCGATGCGGCGCGCTTCTCGCGCGAGGTCGTAGGCGACTGATGGTGCGAAGCGGCGCGTCCTCACCGACCGCCGGACGTGTGCGGCTCGATACGCCGATCAACTTTCTGAAAGGCATTGGGCCAGTGCGCGCTGAGTCGTTGCGCAAGCTCGGCATCATCACCGCAGGTGATCTGTTGTGGCACGTACCGCGGCGCTACGAGGATGCGAGCACCGTCCGCCGCATCTCGTCGCTCGAGCCTGGCATGGATGCGACGGTCATCGGACGCGTGATCTCGAAGGGCGTGATCCCAACACGTAAGGGTCTCCGAATCTTTCAAGCGGTGGTTCGCGACGATAGCGGAATTATCGAAGCATCGTGGCCCGGTCAGCCGTTCCTCGACCGGGTAATTCACAAGGACGACACGCTGTTGTTGAGCGGTCCGGTGCGTTTCTTTCACGGGCGCCAGCTCGCACCACGCGAATACGTAAACCTCGGTCCGGATGAGAATCCGACGAGTGGCGGACGAGTGCTGTCCGTGTATCCGGCAACGGAAGGTATTTCGTTCAAGGTGCTTCGCTCGTTCATCGACGCGCACCTGGATTCGTTGTTGCCGCTGGTCGAGGACGAGCTGTCGCCGGAGCTGCGACGCCGCGCCGGTGTTGTTCCATTGGCGGACGCGCTTCGAATGGTGCATCGTCCGACGTCGCTCGCGGAGGCTGAGCGTGGGCGGGAGCGGCTTGCGTTCGATGAGCTGTTCTTTGTTCAGCTGTTGCAGCGTCGCGCAAACCGGATGGCTCGGGAGCTGCGTGGTGGCATCCGGTTCGAGAACCAGCGAAAGCTCACCACGTCGCTGCGTGAGGGACTACCGTACACTCTCACAGGTGCGCAGGTGCACGCATTGCGTGAGATTGTTGGTGACATGTGCAGCCCTCGCCGCATGCACCGATTGCTGCAGGGCGATGTGGGAAGTGGCAAGACGATAGTCGCGCTATTCGCGGCTCTGTTGGCGCTCGAGAACGGCTATCAGGCTGCGCTGATGGCACCGACCGAGTTACTCGCCGAGCAACACCAGCGAACGTTCACGGCACTCCTCGCGCCACTTGGGATTCGGCCCACGTTGTTGACCGGAAGCATGGGTGCACGCGAGCGCAAGGCGGCACTTGCGAGAATGGCGAGTGACGAGCCAATCATTGTCGTTGGAACGCACGCGTTGGTGCAGGAGAGTGCACGATTCTCGCGGCTGGGCTTCGTCGCGATTGACGAGCAACATCGGTTTGGTGTCGAGCAGCGGGAGGCGATCGCAGGGAAGGGTGAAGCTCCGGACACTCTACTCATGAGTGCGACGCCAATACCACGCTCGCTTGCGCTCACGACGTACGGTGATCTCGACGTGAGCACGCTGGATGAACGCCCTGCCGGCCGCCAGCCAATCACCACGGTAGCGCGAGCTGAGTCGGCGCGCGCGCGCGTATTCTCATTCGTGCGTCGCGAGGTTGAATCGGGGCGCCAGGCATACATCGTTTACCCGGTAATCGAAGAGTCGGAGAAGGTCGATCTCAAGGCTGCGACGGTCATG
>PLEG01000008.1 GCA_003136975.1 Gemmatimonadota bacterium
AATACTCGCGCCTTCGGTGGCCGCAGCCACAACAGCACGCCTGTTGAGCCTGCACATCGAAGTACTTCAATAAAACGCAGCTACGACGGTAAAGAGGATTATTTCGAAATGAAGCTCATCACAGCCGATCTGGAATGCAGCCACTCCGCGACTTTTGAAGCAGAGCAGGTTCCGGCTCAACCGAGCCACAAACATCTGACGTGCCCGCAGTGCGGTGGTGGATCGTTCGCGGCCGTGCGGGTGACGGGCTCCGAGGACATCATCGGTTACGTTGTCGTTGACGGAAACGGCGTGACGCGTGTTCATTTGGATCCGCTCTGTGTCGACCCGAAATCGGAGCTGGGGACGAATCTGGCTGCCAGGTTAAGCGATGCCGTTTCCGGGGTTGTAGTTCAGCCCGTGAATATCAACGACGCGGAATCCCCTGTGTTTTCCGGCAATCTTCCGCATCCATCGATCGCGGCGTCGGCGCTGATCACAGGAAACGCGCTGAAAGCCGGCGATGTCGGATTTGGCGTGGTGGCGTCATCGTTCAAGCCTTCACCTGAAGCGGCTGGCGCGGCACAGAAACTCGAAGAGACACGTCTCCGGGAAGCCCCGGTGAAACTGTCAAACCTGGAAGAACGGAAGGTACACGTGGAAGACGAAATCGCGAGGTTCGACCCGAACGCGCAGCGCGGCGAAGAGGGATTCGAAATCATCAACGGCGTGACCGTTCGAAAGGTCGTTCCTGAAGCACACGCGATCATTCATTCGGCATTCATCGTTGGCGATATGGTCGTTCTCAAGAAAAAGAGAGACGGCCAGAAACTGCACGTCGCGGCAGTTAATGGAAGCGAAGTCACCTGCGAATGGGATGAGAACGGCGCGAAGCAGTCCATCCGTGTCAACGCTGACGACGTCGTGAAAGCGTAAATAAAAGCATGTTCTTCACCACACCCAACACCGATCAGCGCTCTGTTCTTCGGATCCCGATCACAAAGATCGACCGGGAGCGCCGCGAGGTCTGGGGAATCGCCGCCGTCGAAGAGCCGGATCGGGCCGGCGAAGTTCTCGACTACGCGACTTCGAAGCCGCACTTCGAGAACTGGTCGAAATCTTTTGTCGACGCCACAGGTGGGCAGTCACTCGGCAATCTCCGCTCGATGCACACTAAGATCGCGGCTGGAAAGCTCATCGCATTCACGCCGAACGACACACTGAAGCGCTTCGAGGTAGGCGCCAAGGTGATCGACGACAACGAGTGGAAGAAGTGCGAAGAGGGTGTCTATACCGGTTTCTCGATCGGCGGCGATTACGTCGGCGCGAAATGGGATGATCCGGTTCACAAGGGCTTCAAGCGCTACACCGGTGCGCCAGCTGAACTCTCTCTTGTCGACGCGCCCTGTATCCCCGGGGCAACCTTTGAAGTCGTGAAGGATGCGGCCGGCGGTACAGAACTCCGGAAGTTCGCCTGCGTTCGAATTGACGAACTGGCGAAGAGCCTGGCTTCAAAGATGGTGAAGGGCGGGTATGAGTCGCTGAACACCGCGGCGATTGACGATTTGCTCCTGAAGGCCGCCGAGAAGAAGACAAAGGAAGTGGCCGGAAAGAATCTGGTCGCGAAGGACTTTGCTTATGTCGGGGACGCATCCGACCCCGAGACCTGGAAGTTACCTGTAGCAGACGCTTCCCACGCGCAGAATGCGCTGTCTCGTTTCAATCAGACCGATGGCATCCCGGCCGCACAGAAGCACGAAGTGGCGCAGCGCGTCATCGGCGCGGCAAAGAAACACGGCATCGAAGTAAAGGCCTTCGCCGAGAAGGCTGTCATGGACTGCTTCCCGAATGCACTGGCGAAGCGCGGCTTGATGATCGGCGCCGACCGTGCGCCGCTCGCGAAGTCCATGTGGGACGTCGGCCGTTTGGCGGACATCCTGACATCGCTCTCCTGGATGGAGTCGAGTCTCCGCGACGAAGCGATCTACGAGAACGACGATTCACCGATCCCGGGCCGGTTGCTCGAAGCGCTTCAGCCGTTGAAGCAGATTTTCATAGACCTGGCGACCGAAGAGGTCAACGAGCTCATCCGCATTTCACAGGCAGGCGCTGGTGAAGAAGAAGACGCGGAAGCAGAAAAAGCCCTCGCGGGAGGCAGTCTGTTTAAGCTGGCAAAAGTTCTCGACACAGGCACGAACTTGGCAGTGTCGACCAGCAGTATATTCGCCTTGGCGAAAGCCGCAGCGTAGTCCAATCCATCCGCCGATTCTTCGAAAGGAAGCCGGGCACGGCCCGCATCAAACACAATGGACGTCGAAAAACTGCAAAAGATTTTGGAAAAGGCGACGCCGGCGCAACTGGCTCAGCACGTCGTGGAGTTCATGAAAGCCGCCGGAAGTCTGGCGAATGCTGGCAAACACATCGCCGACGCCATCGATACTCATTCCAAACTGGGCGATCACATGGACGCCATCGGTGACCACCTCGACAGCATGAAGGAATGCATGGGCAAGGCAGTCGCCGCAGGAACCCTCGGCAAGATCGAAGACGAAAATTCACTTGCCAAGGGCATGGGCACTATCTTTAGCGGCATCACCGCTTCCCACGGTGCGATGGATAAGCTCATCGCAGACACCACGGAGCACCTGAACAATTCTCAAGTCTCGATCGAGGATGCATCTGCCGCCGCCGACGAACAAACTGACAATGGCTTGTCGGCCGCCGAGCGCACCGAGAAGCGTCACAAGCGCGATATCGCGGCGATCCAAAAGGCGAGCGATCGCAAGTTCAAGGAATTGCAGAAATCATTCATGATCTCGCAGCGAAGCATGGAAGATGGCTTCAACAAGATGGTGAATGCGCTGACCGGCCCAATGGTCGTTCCCACTCACATCGAGAAAACAATCCCGGCGCGCACTTTCGTTACGCTGGAAAAGGGCGCAGACGGAACTGCCGCAGTTCCCGCAGTACAGGTCCCAGGCGCTTCCCCGGTAGCCAAGATTTCTACCGGCGCCCAGATCGAAGCAACCGACGAGTACGGGATGCCCACACCGGAATATCTCGATGCCGTCGAAAAGGGAATGCTGGGCCGCGATGGCGGTACCGCATTCGTGAAAGCTGCTGGTGTCGTTCCGGCTCAGGTTGGCGATCCGTTCCCGAAGAACGATACCAATCTGTTCCGTGAGACGCATCCCGCAAGTTCAGTCAATTAAGCTTCTTCCCGGAAGGGCGAATTAAACCTCGCCTTTCCGCCTTCCAATCCTGCCATCCAGAGAATCCTGATCTTTAACACCGGGGCCGCCCAGGGCGGGAAAGGGAAGAGACAATGAACTTCGACAGCAACGCTCTCCAGCGTCTCGCGGAACTACGGAGTGGAGGCCTGAATAAAGCTGGCATCTCCACCGCCGCAGGGCTGGTATTTTACGACCTGGAGGCAGAGGCAAAGCTTCTCTATCCGGTCATCGCTCCGATTCGGAAACGCATGGCGCGCATCGGTAAGCGCGAAGCCGGCCAAGGTCTGGCCGTTCACTGGAACGTCATCACCGACCCGAATGCGGGCGGAATCACTTCTGAGCTTGGCGAAGGGCAGCGCGGTGGCGTGCGCACCCCGGCGACTGCAGCCAAGATCGCTACCTATCACGGGATCGGCCTCGAGAACGCCGTCACATGGGAAGCCGAGTACGCAGGTGAAGGGTACGACGACATCCGCGGCATTGCGCAGCGGACCTCGCTCGTCGCTCTGATCCTGACCGAAGAGCCGAAACTTCTCTGGGGCAATGGTCCGACCGGTATCGCGATTGGCGCTGCATTGCCGCCCACCG
>PLEG01000139.1 GCA_003136975.1 Gemmatimonadota bacterium
ATCGTCATCACCATCGCGGGGACGAAGCCGACGAGCACTTCCGGATATCCGAACTGCGCATCCTCGTGAGCGATCACGATATCCGCGGCGGTTGCAAGTCCGGCACCGCCTGCCAGTGCTCGGCCGCGCACCGCGGCAATGACCGGCTTTGGCATCTCGCGCATCGCTATGAAGACGCGCCCGAGCGCCTCGGCATCGGCATAATGCTCTTCGGGCTTCGCGTCGAGCATACCGGCGAGCGCAGTCAGGTCCGCGCCAGCGCAGAAGTCCGCACCGTCCGCGGCGAGTATGACGACACGAGTACCAGTGTGTTGCGCGCACGACGTGAATGCCTGCAGCAGCTCGTGCGTAGTTTCGTGATCGAGCGCGTTGCGCTTTTCTGGCCGCGCGAGGGTAATGCGCGCAATGGCGCCGTCAGACTCGACGCGAATCCGGTTCATGCGCTCGGAAGTCCCAGCGCACGCGCTTCGTCGTCAGGTACATCGAGCACCATCCTCAGCAACGCCGTCGAATAGACCTTTCCCTGAGCGTCGGTCTTGAGAGAAAGAGTTCCGCCGCCACCGAGCGCGCCGTGCAAGAAGAAATTGAGAGCGTTGAGGTTCGGAAGCTCAAACCGATCGACGTCGCCCTTGATCATTCCCTCGAAATGTTGAGTCACGCGTGCCTGCGTGAGCTCGCGATTGATCAGCGGAAACCATTCCGGCCGCATCGCGATCACGCCGACGTTGGCTGTGTCCCCCTTGTCGCCGGAGCGGGCGTGGGCGATGTCGAGCAAGCGTACTTTCATCAGACCATCTCCACGTGAGTCTGTACGACGGCCTTGTCGATCAGCGCGGGCCAGTATGCCACGATCTCTTCCACCTTGGGACGCCCGCCCGCGAAGCCGGTTACGCTTGGCGGGCCGTTCAGCACGAGCGGCGCGATTTCACGTGTGAACCGTTCAACGCTAGCGCGGTCGTCCGAACGCACCCCCACGCGTAACTGAACTTCGGGAGCGTTTGCGCCGGAATCACCAGCGAGTCGCCCATGCGTGGCCGAAACGCCGACGAACTCCGTGAGAATCTCGTCGAAACGCAGGCCAAGCCGCTGGAGGCGCTCGCGCAGGATCCTGTCAGCCAATTGCGCCTTTTCCAGTGCGTCGGGCCATGAATACACCAACGTGCCAACGGCCTTGAATCCGGCGCGATAGGCGATCGACACCTTGAGCTTGTCGGTTGGCGCCGTTCCCTTGATACCGTACACACGCACTCGATCGGGTCCGGCATCCTCGATGTGAATCGTAGTGAAGTCGGCTATCACATCAGGAGTTATGTACGCGTGCGGATCGCCCATCTCGTACACGAGCTGCTCTGAAACGGTATGAACCGATACGCGTCCACCAGTACCAGGATGCTTGGTGATTACGAAGCTTCCGTCTTCATAGGCATCGGCGATTGGATAGCCAACGTTGCCGAGGTCGGGGATGTTGCGCCAATCATAGAGACAGTTGCCGCCCGAGCACTGCGCGCCGCATTCGATTATGTGGCCGGCGACGATACCAGCGGCCAGACGATCATAATCGGTGTCGCTCCAGCCATATTCGAACCGAATCGGTGCCATGGTCAACGCGGTATCTGTTGACCGGCCCGTTATTACGACCTGCGCACCGCGCGTGAGCGCTTCGACGATTGGCTTCGACCCGATATATGCATTCGCCGATAGAACGCGATCACGCACGGATTCGAGCGGCTCTCCGGTCTCCATGTGCGCGAGCGCGTGTCCCTGCTCCACCAGCTCGCCAAGTCGCGGCAACAGATCATCACCGGTCACGACGCCGATGCGAAGCGACTTGCCACGCTTCTTCGCTACAACCTGAATCGCGGTCGCGCACGCCGGCGGATTCACACCGCCAGCGTTCGCAATGACCCGCACGCCACGATCAGTAACGGCATCGAGCACCGAATCCATCGCTCCAACAAAGTCACGTGCATAACCCATCGTCGGATCACGTTCCTTCTGCTTCTGCAGAATCGACATCGTGACCTCGGCGAGATAGTCGAGCATCAGATAGTCGACTGGACCGTTCTCGACCTGTTGACGGGGCGCATCGAGCGAGTCGCCCCAGAATCCCTGTCCGCTTGCGACGCGGACTACGCGTTCTGTCATTGAATGGTCACGCTGATAACGGAGGAAGAACGAATGGTCCCAGATGCGGACCAGGATTATTGAGCGATGCGGTGAGCGCGGAAATCAGTACGGCGCGCGTATCTTCGGGATGAACGATTGCATCGACGTAGCCCCGTGCCGCTGCGTACCGGGCGTCGAGCTGGTGCTCGTAATCCGCTCGCATCTCATCGATGGCCGCTGATACTTCTTCTTTAACGGAGCCGCCCGCCTTCCTGGCGGCGTCGATAGCGGGCCCGTGCACTGCCTGGATTGCCGCCTCGCCTTCCATCACACCCATGCGGCCGGTGGGCCACGTGAATACGAAGTCGGGGTCAAACCCCTGCGCGGCCATCGCGTAGTATCCAGCACCAGAGGCGTGATTCAACGTAAGCACGATCTTCGGCACGCGTGCGGTCGCCATTGCCTCAACGAGTCGCGCTCCAGCGCGGATAATGCCCTCGTGCTCGGCTTCAGGACCGACCATGAAGCCGGACACGTCCTGAATGAACAGAATCGGAATACGTTGGCGATCACATCGATCGATAAAGTACGCCATCTTCTCCGCCGACTCAGCGTAGATGATGCCACCGAACCGCGGCTTCTCGCCGGCGCGGCCCTTTACGAGTCCTCGCTGATTCGCGATCACAGCAACAGGAATTCCGCCAATGCGTGCGTCCCCGCAAATGATCTCGCCGGCAAGGCCGCCCTGAAACTCATCCAGCGCGCCATCATCGACGATCAGATTGAGCAAGGCGTGCATGTCATAAGACATGCGATGGTCTGCCGGCAGCAAATCGTAAATCGCCGAGTCCGTGGACGGAAGGTGCGTCGGCGCAGCAACGGACGGACGCGGCAGCCGCGCGATCAATTCGCGTATCTTGGTGATGCACGACTCGTCGTCGTCAACCGCGTAATGCGCAACCCCGCTAACCCGCGTGTGCGTGTCCGCACCGCCCAGCGTTTCGCTATCGATGACCTGGCCTGTCGCGCCTTTCACGAGATTGGGTCCACCGAGTCCCATGAACGAAGTCCCCTTCACCATCAGGATCACGTCGGAGAGCGCCGGTAGATAGGCGCCTCCCGCGATGCACTGACCCATCACCGCTGCGATCTGCGGGATGCGCAGGTAACGGCGCATCACCGAGTTGTAGTAGAAGATTCGACTTGCGCCGAACTGGCCCGGAAACACGCCGCCCTGGTACGGCAGATTCACACCAGCGGAATCGACAAGATACACAATCGGAATCGCGCAACGCATCGCGATCTCCTGGGC
>PLEG01000177.1 GCA_003136975.1 Gemmatimonadota bacterium
ATCCATTCGGTGTGGTGATATGCACGCCGGACGCGTTGATGGACGGGAGATAACTGGCGCTTGCGAGTAGATCGATTCCACCGACGTTCGTCACGCCAAGCGGAATTCCGCGAAACAGTCCGATGGCAACGTCCGCCTGCGGAATTCCCGCGAATTGGGATTGCGTGGGATACTGATCCGAGCGCGCACCGCTCGTCGACGGGGTTACCTGATCGACGCGTGGAATGGTCGAGCTCACAAGATTTGCGCGGCCGCTGATGTAGATCTTGCCGAGTCCACCCAGTGTTCCGCCAACACCAAGTGTTGCGTTACCACCGGCGATCACCGCACCCAACTGCGGCGCAAGATATTGAAAGACGTCGATTGCCTTCTGGCACGCGTCCTGAGTGACTCCGGGCTTGCACTGCGAGTCTACGGAACTCTGCGCAACGAGTGGGGACGCCGAGCAAACAAGCACGGATGCCGCGATAAACGAGCGAATCTTCATGGTTTCTCCTGTCGTGAGCTAAGCGAGGACGACGCGTCCGGAGCCCGGGCGAATCTCCCCGAGCCTCCACCCAGCAATTCCCGCGCGCGCCGCGTCCTGAATGACGGTATTGGCGTCGCCACCGTCACAGATCACCACCATGCCAACACCCATATTGAAGGATCGGAACATCTCATCGGTGGATACGGCTCCAGCGCGTTGCAGTTCACGAAAGAGCACTGGTACGTCCCAGCTTGCGAGATCCACCACCGCGTCAAGCGTGGGTGGAAGAGCGCGATCGAGGTTGCCCGGGAGGCCTCCACCCGTGATGTGCGCCATCGCGTGCACGACGCCGAGCAGGGGCTCAACCGCCGCGAGATAGGACGCATGAACGGCTAGCAGCGCGTCCGCAACGCTCAGGTCCATCCCAGGAAAGGGGTCGCCAGCGCGCAATTTCATACGGTCCTGCACTATGCGCCGCGCCAACGAGTAGCCGTTGGTGTGCAGTCCGGTGCTAGCGAGCCCGACCAACACGTCGCCATCAACTACGCGACCTGGACCCAGCACGCGATCCTCGCTCACGCATCCAACAATGAAGCCGGCGAGGTCATAATCAGGCGGCGTGTATACACCCGGCATCTCGGCGGTTTCACCGCCCAGGAGCGCGCAGCCGTTCTCCCTGCAACCCGCGGCAACGCCAGCTACGACGGCCTCGACGACCGATGGTTCGAGCTTTCCGAATGCTACGTAATCGAGAAAGAAGAGCGGCTTCGCGCCCTGAACCAGAATGTCGTTGACGCAATGGTTCACCAGATCGTGTCCAATGCTGTCGTGCCGCCCCGCTTCTATCGCGACTCTGGTTTTGGTCCCAACGCCATCGGCGGACGCGACCAGCAGCGGATTCGACATACCGGGCGGAATTCTGAACATGCCACCGAACGCGCCAAACGCGCCGCGAACTCCGGCGGTGTACGTTGATTCGACCAGACTGCGGATCCGGCGCTTCGCGTCATCGCTGGCGTCTATATCCACGCCCGCCGCGCGATAGTCAAGCGGCACCGCGTGCGGCCCGTCTGTCACGCGTCGAGATCCTCTTCGAATGCCACGAGCTGCTTGAACGCGTGCACACGCTCGTCGATCTCTGGGCGCGTTACGGTCATGAGTCGCTCGATGGAGAACTTCTCGACCGCGAATGATCCCATGGCCGATCCGTAAATCACCGCGCGGCGCATGTTGGCTTCGCTGAGATCACCCGTGCGCGCTAGATATCCAATGAAGCCGCCGGCGAACGAATCACCCGCGCCTGTCGGATCGAACACCGACTCGAGCGGATACGCCGGAGCGAAGAATATGTTGTTGTCGCGAAAGAGGAACGCGCCGTGTTCGCCCTTCTTGATTATCACGTGTTTTGGTCCGTGAGCCATGATCCAGCGCGCCGCCTGAACGAGATTGCTCTGCTCGGTCAGCTGGCGTGCCTCGCTGTCATTCAGTGTAATGAGATCAACATGACCGAGCAGCTCGACGAGCTCCGGGCGACGGCTCTCGATCCAGAAGTTCATCGTGTCGGACGCGACGAGCTTTGGACGCTCCACCTGTTTTAGCACTGCCAGCTGCAGCCGCGGATCGATGTTCGCGAGAAACAGAAAGTCCGGTTTCGCGAACCGCGCCGGGATCTTCGGCTCGAAATGTGAAAACACGCCAAGATGCGTTTCGAGTGTCTCGGCAGAATTCAGATCGTGGCGGTACCGTCCACGCCAACGGAACGAGCTGCCATCCACCTGCTCGATGCCACCGAGATCCACGTTCCGCTTCTCCAGCTCGCGCAGCTTGTCCATGGGATAGTCGCTGCCAACGACACCCACTACCTGCACGTCTGTGAGATGGCTCGCAGAGGCGGAGAAGAAAGTTGCCGATCCACCAAGCACGTCGTCGGCCTTACCGAACGGCGTCTCGACGGAATCCATGGCGACCGATCCAACGACGAGAACGGACATCAGAGTTGTGTAGGGGTTTGGTAATGCGTCACATCCGCTCTGGCGCGGAGATGCCGAGGAGGTGCAGCGTATTGCGAATCACAATCTGCGCAGCGCGAGCGAGCGCCAGACGTGCCAACATGATCGGCTCTGGCTCCCCCAATACGTGATGCTTGTGATACCAAAAATGTGCGAGCCGCGCGGTTTCGAGTGCATACGCGGTAATGCGATGTGGCTCCATCGCGGCGGCAGCGCCGCTGATTTCTGCCGGGAAGTCGAGCAGCTGCTTTATGAGCGCCTGTTCTTCCGCTTCGGCCAATACTGAGAGATCGACCGATGAGACATCCATGCGCGACGCATCGATCTCGCCAACCCGAAAGATGCCGCTCATACGCGCGTGCGCCATCTGCAGGTAATACACCGGGTTCTCATCCGACTGTCTGCGCGCCAGATCCACGTCGAATACGAGCGGACTATCGCCCTTGCGCATCAGGAAAAAGAAACGCACCGCGTCCCTGCCAACCCAGTCGATCAGATCACGGACGGTGACGTAGCTCCCGGCGCGCTTGGAGATCTTCACCTCCTCGCTTTCCTTCACAACGGTCACCATCTGGTGCAGTACGTACTGTGGGTATCCCTCGGGAATGCCCATGTTCAGTGCGCGCAGGCCAGCACGCACTCGCGTCGTCGTACCGTGATGATCGGCGCCCTGAACGTTGATTGCATGCGTGAATCCACGCTGCCACTTGGTGAGATGGTAAGCGACATCGGGAACAAAATACGTGTACGTTCCGTCGCTCTTTCGCATCACGCGATCCTTGTCATCGCCGTACTGCGTGGTGCGAAGCCACAATGCGCCTTCGCTCTCATACGTGTGGCCATTCGCGATCAACCGATCGACAACGTCGTGTACCTTGCCGTCCGTGTAGAGGCTCGATTCCAGATAGTACGTGTCGAATTTCACGCCGAACGCCTGCATGTCGAGATCCTGCTCGGCGCGCAACGCGCGCAACGCGAACTCGCGCACGCCCTCGCCGGTGACAGCATCGTACCGCACAGCGATCTCGCGCACATACTCGCCGTGATAACCGCCTTCGGGGATCTCTGCGGGCCCTCCGTTCGAGTTGATGTGCGCGCGCACGCTCAACTCGAGGTTGTCTATCTGAACGCCAGCGTCGTTGTAATAGAACTCACGCGACACACGCCAGCCGGTCCATTCGAGCAGCGACGAGATGGCATCGCCGAGCGCGGCCTGTCGTCCGTGACCCACGTGGAGCGGGCCAGTTGGGTTCGCCGAAACGAACTCGACCACGACGGGACAGTTCTCTCCGGCCGCGCTACGGCCGTAGTTCTCATTCTCGGCAACGATGCCGCGCACCGTCTCCGCCACCGTGGCCGGATCGAGGCGAAAGTTCAGGAAGCCCGGGCCGGCGATCTCAATCCGATCCACGCCGGCATCCGCGAGATTCATGCTGTCGCGAATTGCGGTCGCGATCTCAGTTGGCTTGCGGCGCAGCGGACGAGCGAGCACCATCGCGATGTTGCTCGCCCAGTCAGCGTGCGCCGGATCGCGCGGACGCTCAAGAATCGGCTCCACGTCGGCGGGCGCACCAATGCTCAGTGCCGCTCTCTTGAGCTCGGCGCGAATGCGATCGGCGAAGCCAGGTCCAATCACTCGGATGCCTTTGGGGGGGTCGCGGCCTTCGCCGGCGCCTCTGCAGCTTTCTTGGGCGAGCTATCTCCGGCCGGCTTGGACTCGCTGCCGGAAGATCCAGAAGAACCGGACGATCCCGAATCGCTCTTTGTTTCCGACGGCTTGGCATCGGACTGATTCGAGTCGCCAGACTTGGGCTCGCCACTCGAATCCTTCTTCGAGTCGGCGTTCCTGGAGACAGCTGGCTTCTGGTCCTTCTTGCCGTCCTTGCCGTAATCGGTGATGTAGAAACCCGATCCGTGAAAGACGAGTCCGGCGCCAGCGGACATCTGACGATCGGCGGGTTCGCCACACACGGGACACGGCACCACAGTCGGAGCCGATGCCATGGAGCGGAAGAATTTATCGAAGTCGTGTCCCTGGGGGCACGTGAATTCGTACGTAGGCACTTGGGAGGGGTTGGTGCAGCCGTTCAATTTACGAAACTGCGAGCACTACCTCAACGGCAGAGCGCAGTTATTACAGCGCGGGGTTGTAAACGCCCCAACAGGCGGCGAGGGTATCGGAGATCTCGCCAACGCTCGCCCGGGCTCGTACCGCGGCGATTATCAGCGGCATGAGGTGAGTCGGTCCTGCGCCTTTGGTGCGATCAGCAGCGGCGCGCAGGGCGCCAAGGACCTCGGCCACTCGCGCGCCATTGCGGCCCTGTTTTACCGTGCCAAGCTGCCGGACTTGCTCCCGCTCCAGCGCGGAATAGTCTGGCGACGGTATCACTGGCGGCTCCGCGCCGTCGGCGAACTTGTTCACCCCCACAATCGCGGTTTCGCCTCCCTCCACCCTGAGCTGGAATTCGTACGCGCTCCGCGCAATCTCTTCCTGGAAGAAACCAGCGGCGACAGCGCGCTCCGCGCCGCCCATCTCATCCACCTTCAGAATGAGCTCCATCGCTCGCGCCTCCAACTGATCCGTGAGCGCCTCGACGTAATAGCTGCCCGCGAGCGGATCCACCGTGTTCGCGATGCCGGACTCGTAGCCGATGATCTGTTGCGTGCGCAGCGCGAGCGTCGCCGCTTCGGCGGTCGGGAGCGCGAGCGCCTCGTCGTATCCGTTGGTGTGCAGCGACTGCGTGCCGCCGAGCGTCGCGGCGAGCGCCTGCAC
>PLEG01000405.1 GCA_003136975.1 Gemmatimonadota bacterium
CCACGTCCTGCGGATGCGCGTCGCCGGCGCGATCACCCCGGTCGTCCGGGCCGCCGCGCGCTACGAGCTGCTCGACTTCGTGTCGCGCGAGCCCTCGCTCGAGGAGACCTTCCTCGCCCAGTATGGGCAGGTGCCCGTCGAGGTGACCGGAGATGGCCGTTAGCGCCGGGGCACCGACCCCCACCGTCGCGGCATCGTTTCCTCCCATCCCGCTCCATCGCCGTCTGTACGGCTTCGGGAGCGTCTATGGCAAGACGATCCGGGACTCCCGGCTCGCGGTCATCATTGCCGCGGGGCTATTCGGCGGCCTGTCGCTCGTCCTGGGCGCCGCGATCGGGACTGTCTTCCCGACCCCCGCAGCCCGGCTCGAGGTCGACAAGCTCGTGGGGAGCATGCCCGCCTCGATGGTCAATCTCTTTGGCAACGCCACCCTCATGGGGCCGAAGCTGGGCACCCTCGGCGGCTACATGAGCTGGAAGTACGGCGCCATCTTCGGACTCGGCGCCGGGCTCTGGTCGATCCTCGCGCTGTCCGGGACCCTCGCCGGCGAGTCGGCGCGCGGCAGCCTCGACTTCGATCGCTCCTATACCAGGCGCTGCGTCCGACGAGGTGACATTCGTATTGAATCCTCAACACAACGCGAGCATCCGATCCGTGGCGCTGCCGAACGCACGGCCGCGACTTACGGTGCTACTCACCACGGCGCGTGAAGCATTGGCCACATTATCCCGGCCAAGCCAACGATTGGTGAGCATTGCGGTGAGCGTCTGGGCGCTTCTCTCGTTCGCGCTAATCGTATGGCTCGCGATCGGTGTATTTCACTGGCGTCGCGTGCGACGAGCGTGGAAGCCAACGACGCTGGACGGGGTGGAAATTGACGTTTCGCCGTTCACGGGCCCTGCGGTACTCGGCTTTCTCTCGCACCGGATCGTGCTACCAACATGGGCAACCACGATGCCGCCGGAACACCGACGCCTCGTGCTCGCGCACGAATGCGAACACATCAGCGCGCGCGATCCGCAACGACTCGCGCTGGGGATCGCAGCGCTCGTTCTGATGCCGTGGAACATCGGATTGTGGTGGTGCGCCGCGCGGTTGCGGCGCGCAATCGAGCTCGATTGCGATGCTCGCGTGTTGCGGCGCTTTCCGAGCGCGAAGGATTACGGCTACGTACTGCTCGAGGTCGCCGCGCGCGGACGAAACACAGGACCGCTCGCGATTCCGATGGTCGGGCTGTTGCGCCTTCCGTCCGAGCTCGAGCTACGGTTGCGGGCGATAACACGACCACGATCCGCGCGCGCTCGAACGATCGCCGCGGGAAGCGCACTGGCGTTTGTTGCGATTGGCGCGGCATTCACGACGCCCGTACCGACTGTACAAACGGAGGGCGCGCCGGTTCCGCGTACGCTCACGTCGCCACTTCGCATCGCGGCGGGCGACTCGAGTCGTCGCACTTTGAGCGGACGGCTCGCAGTTCCGACAATTTTAATGCAGCGTGTGTGGATACAATCAGCGACTCAGGTCGACACGGTGCCAAAAAGCAAAACGAATGCCGTCACATCGGGCGCCGAGGTCGATAGCATCAACGTATTGTTGCGTCAGTACCAGCAGATGTCCGCGGAACTCGAAGTAACCCGCGTGCGACTCGAATCGGTGGCCGCAGCGCTCCGGACGGCGGAGCGGAGCCTCTCGCTCCCGGATTCAACCCGCGCGGCGATAGAGTCGGCACGACCACATTTCTCCGGAATCGTGGAAACCAACACGAACGTTCTGCGACCACGAGCGCCGATTTCGCCCGAAGAGGCGCGACGACGATCCGATGACGCCGCGATCACACGTGCTCAGATCGACTCCGCAATCGCGCGGACGTACCCGGATATCGCCGCGCATCCCAGCGTTCCCGCAGTGCTCTGGTTCGTGGCGGACAGCGCTGGTCACGTAATTCGCGCAAAACGGGATGGAGAACTCCGCGCGCCGGTATCTTCAACCGACGGCTTGCGCACGCAATTCTTCCTCGGCGTCGACCCTGGTTCGATCGAATCAGTCGTCGTCATGAAGAAAATGATCGGGCACACCAACCTATCCGTAACGTGGATCCGCGTTAAGACTCACGCATCGGAATGATCGGATAGTAATTCACTACAGCTTCGCGATCTCCGCGAGGATCTCGGCGTTGCCGCGCTTGCCGCTCGGTGTCTCCTCGACATGCTCCCAGCGAATTACCCCAGTCTTGTCGACCAGGAAATACGCCCGGTTCGTGAAGAACGCATCCTGCCACATCACCCCGTACGCCTGCCCGGCTTCGCGCTTGAAGTCGGACAGCAGGTCGGTCTTCATGTGATGCTTCGCCTTGAACTCCTTGAGTGTCGGCACCGAGTCAACTGAGATCGGAAGCACCACAACACCGCCGCGCGTGAAATCATCGTAGTCATCGGAGAACTCACACAGCTCGGCCGTGCAAGTGCTCGTGAACGCGAGTGGGAAGAACGCGATCAACACAGCGCTCTTTTCGCGAAATGACGACAGTGTTATCTGTGCGCCCGATGTCGAGCCGAGTGTGAAATCCGGGGCGGCGGAGCCGAGGGGAGGAACTGGTTGGTTTTCCGTGAGCATTCGCGTAGGTGAAGTGGTCGTTCAGGCCCGGGTGCCAAGCACCATCAGGAGAGCCTCTGGCTCGTGGGCCTGAAGCTTGAGCGATGATCCATCGTACAATTTAAGCTCCACAGCGTCGCCGCCAGAGGCACCGTATGCGCGGTCCCTTTTCCTCTTCCCGGGCGCGATGTCATGCACTTCGTACCACGACGTGCTCGCGGCCTGCGCCTGGGCTATCGCGGAAAGCCTCACCTCGCGCCGAAATGCGCCAAAACCGAACCACCACGCCAGCGTCCCGTCCCTCACCTCAACGGTAAAGCAGGAAAAAATCGCACCGACAGCGAGGATCGCTGACAGTACTACGATAGGAACACCAATAATCGGGGGTGGACTCACCGACCAATCGGTGTCCCACACGGACCAGGTGATGACGGCTACGGCCGCGGCCGCGGCGACCGCAATGCCAATGGTGGCGTAGCTCACACCAGTTCGGGAGTACGGGACGTTGGGACGCGGAGACACTCGATGCCCAACGTCGCTCCGGATATTTTCCACCACTGTCGTCTCTCCAACGTAGGGCAGCCGATGCCGATCCGGCACGCTGGCGCCGGTCGCTTCCACGCCGGGTTGGACGCCACTACGCGACTGGCGTTAAGCCGATTCCCTGCTTGTCCGCACGTCCGTCGGAAAGCCGTCGATCACATGATGTAGCGAATGTAAACGACGAGCACGATACAAAAGATTATCGAATAGAGAATCACGATATTGTCGCTTTTCTCTTTGGGTCCCCTGGCATTGGGGCGTTTAGGACTCATTGAGCTGTGTCTCCCATTGTCACGACCGTGGTGTCGCCACGAACATCAAATAGCCGAAGACCAACGCGAGTACCCAGTACACCGCAGTCATCACCCACAGAGTTGGGGTGGCGCCGGTCGCGAGGGCTGGCCTCGTGAGCGCCAGGGCTCCCACAAAAGCGTGCCCGGTGTTCCCTACCACGTAGGATCGGCCGAACACGCCACCTACTATCGCGTCCTTTACCATCCAGCCCGTCATCGCGAGCCCAAAGAGCGCCGCACCATAGAGCTGAAGCAAAACCGCAACCGCGGCGGGATCCGGAATGCCGAGCGCGTCCGCGATCTCAGTGGGCGCAAAGATCAGACCGATGGCAGCCAGTCCCAGCAAAACGGTGGTCGCGAGTACGATCGTGCGCGAAGCTGAATTCGACATTCTGGCGCCTGAAGTCATCGTCGGAGATAGGGGGTTGCCCCCGCCGGCGCAATGGGGAATGGCAGTCCTGATCGCAAATCTGTACGCCACAAGCGTCCTGAACCCCGTATCATTGGGGAGGAGACACTCGCCAAATGACGCCACGACTCGAATGGGACGCCGACACCGACTCCGCGCAGCGCGCTGCGCGCGTGGTAGCGCTGCGAGGCCTTGATGCCGTCGTCAGCGCGCGGGACAGGATCCGGCGGCGCGACACCGAGTCAGTGCACGAGTTCCGCGTCGCGCTCCGGCGCCTGCGGTCGTGGATGCGCGCATATCGCCCAAGCCTCAATGACACCGTTCAAAAGCGCACCAGACGCCGCCTGAGCACGATCGCGCACGCGACCACTGGGTTGCGCGACCTGGATGTCCAGATCGAGTGGTTGCGAGATGAGCGTAAAGCGTTGGGGGATGCTCGCCTCGAGGCCGCGAAGTGGATTCTCCAGAGTCTCAAAACCGACCGAAAGCGCGCATGGCGACAGTTCACGAAGATTCTGCGTCGCGATTATCAGGAAACTGAAGACGCACTGCGCGACGAGCTTACACGCTACGTCGTCACGCGGGACATTCGCACCAGCGAGCAGGTGTCCGGGATGCGCCCCGTCACCGCGCACCTGTTGCAGCAACAGGCGGACAAGCTCGCCGCGGCATTCGAAAAAATTCGTTCCGCCGACGACACAAAGCGCCTGCATCAGGCCCGCATCGTCGCCAAGCGCACTCGGTATGTGTTGGAGCCGCTCGCGACACAAACATCGAAGCTGACCAGCATCGCGGACGATCTGGCACGCTTCCAGGACATTGTTGGCGAGCTCCGCGACGCTCAACTGCTCGCGCACCGAATAACANNGCGCGGCGAGCGCGGCGCTCGACCCGCAAGCGAGCCGGAGGCTCGTCGCAGAAATAGAAAGCGCGCGGGAGGCGCGGATTCATTCTCGCCCTGGCGCGCGCATTCATACCTGACGCTTGAAGTGGAGGCTAAGGGAATCGAACCCTTATTCTCGCCTTGCAAAGGCGATGTCCTACCGTTGAACGAAGCCCCCAAACGCGATTCGCGCCATGTGGCGTGAACGACGGAATTTAATCGCCGTCGATCACGCCGTCAGGCGCGGATGCAGCCGCTCCTATTCGTGCGCCGGCAGCGTGTCCATGGTCTTGGGGTTCACTGGTACCTGAACTTCATCACGGAACGGCGAAGTCAACAGAACCACCCGCATACGCGGGAATGCATCCATGAAGCCGATATAGCAGAGGCCCCAGATGCCCAGGAAGCCAGCCGTTATCGCGATCTCCCAGAGACCGAATGGCAGTGTGCCATCCACCCTTACACCGTAGATGGAAGGATAGATCTCATCGTAACGGTGGAGGTACAGGCCTACTACGAGGCACGCGGCAAAGAACGCCATCGTCGGGAGGTACACTTTCGCCGCGCGTGACAGCAGGCCAAAAAACGGAAGCACGAACATGAGACNNGACACACGACAGCCACCGTGACCCAGCTCCACGGTGCGATCAAGCGAAGCCGCGCCCAGTGGGTCTCTTCGCCGAGGTTGCCGTACCAGATAACCAGATACTGGCCGAAGGTGAGGTATCCCCAGAACGCGGTAAACGCGAAGCAAAGCTTACCGAGATCGTGGAAGTGCACATCGGTGATCATGTCCTGACGGCCCAGATGGCTGCGCCATGCCATCGTGATGAGCGTCCAGGATGCGATTGCCGCAAGCCACGCTCCCATGAAGAACCAGTAGCCGTACAACGTGCTCTGAAAGTGCGGGTCGAGCGACATCGACAGATCCCACGACATGACGATCCAGAACATCGCGAAGGCGAGCACGAGAAATACGGCGAGCTTTCCCTGACGCGAGTGCGTTGAGTGAAGCTCTCTACGCTCCTCACCAAAACCGCTCCGCATGCGCTCACGCAGCCCGCGCGCCCATGAAGCGCCCTGCTCCGGAACCACGCCGACATCGAGGCGCACCGAAGTGTAGATGTACCAGAGGCTCAGCACGGTCTGGATACCGAACAACACCAGATCGCGCGTTATGAAGAACGGGATGCTCAGGTACTGGCGCTTTTCCTCGATCATCAATGGCTGATGAGTCCAGGGGAATATGTGGTCACGCCCAAAAAAGAGCGTGAGGCACAGGATCACGAACGCGACCGGCAGAAAGGCGACGTAGCCTTCCATGAAACGCACGACCGGCCGAGACCAGCGCGCTGTGGTTATGCGCTGAACAGCGACAATCGCAACACCGGCAGACGACACCGTAGTGAAGAAAAGCCAGTTGAAGTGCACAGCCTGCCACGCACGATCAGCCCCGACAAATGCGCCGAAGATGAATGTCAAAGTCCCGATAATCGCCAGAACGGCGCAGGACATCTTCACCCAGCGCGCGATCGGTGTTTGCGTGCCCGCGATTATCTCTTCGCGCGTGAAGATATGCGCATCGGCATGCACGCTCATCGCTTGATCTCCTGCGGAAGCCCGGTCTTGTAGATGTTGGAATCAGGAAGCGTGGGCCCTACTCGCGGAGATCTCATGTCCAGCACTGGCGTGGTCTCGCCCTCGTGATACCACGCCTTTGCGCTTCCCTGCGCAGGTGAAACGAAAGGCGCCGGCCTGGTTGGCGCAGTCTGAGTGTAGCCCGGCACCCAACGTCCGGTCACTCCGGGCGTTGCGAGAGGTCCCGTCGGCACTGTTGCGCCAGCGGTACCCTGCAGAGCGCGGATGTAATTGACCACATCCCAGCGATCCATCTCCTCGATGCGGTTATACGATGGCATCGCGCCACGTCCGTTCCGGATCATTCCGAAGATGTATCCATCCGAACGGCCCTTGGTGATATCCATTGTGAGATTGATCCCGATCATTCCGTATTTCGTAGCCAGACCGTCACCCAGACCCTTCTCGCCATGACACACTTCGCAGTTGACGGCGAAGTACTTGTGGCCATTCGCGAGCGACGCCGCGGTAACGGGCGTCGGGTTGACGATGTTCGACATGGAGTCGATGGTGCCGGGCAACTGGCCGTACGAAGTTTCGAAGCCGGCGCGAGCAGTGCCGTACACCGAAACGGAATATTGCGGATTGCCGCGTGATGGGATGGTCTCGTCGCAGACATCCCGGCGAGCATCACAGTGAATGGGCTGCCACGGATGAAGCGCGGGCTGACGACGGAAGTCGCTGAACCACTCGCATGCCGAAAGGCTGAGTGTAAGTGGCGCTACAGCGAGTAGCGCACGAATCGCTCTAGCGTTCAATGCGCACCTCCACGGCACCGGCATCACGTAGCAACTGCTCAGCCTCCTGCATCCTGTCTGGCGACGGCTCGATCCAGACGCCGTAATCACCGTGACTGAAGCGGTTGTCGTAGCCTATAGTATGAGTGATACGCGGAAACCGCGCCGTTGCAAAGAGCCCCGCGACCGTGGCAAGAGCGCCGATGAGCACCATCACTTCGAAACCAAAAATGGTGTACGGAATCCAGGTGGCGATCGCCTTGCCACCGACGACGATCGGCCAGTAATCCGAAATCCAGATGGCGATCCAGTAGCCGAAGGTCACGCCTGCCAGTCCGCCGACGAGCGTGAACATGCGCACTGCGCTTGGTCCTGCATCGATCGCGTGCTCAATCTCGTGACGCGGGGTCGGAGTATAGACCGTGAATTCTCCAAGCTTGCTCTTTTTGAGCAGCGTGATTGCATCACAAGTCGAATCCAGCTCGCGAAACAGTCCGATGACACCGCGCATCAGTCGAACTCCCCCGGCGTGTCGGGCATGAACGGAAGCGGAAGACCGGTGCTATCCACGCCCATCGCGTGGCGGTGCTTGAGTCGCGGCTTCACGATCTCCTTGATCTCGGTTATCGCGATCGACGGGAACTGCTTGATGAACAGCAGGAACCACATCGCGAACCAACCGAACGATCCGCACAGGATCGCGTAATCGACCCACGTTGGGCGATAGCCAGCCCACTGCCACGGCTCGTATTCATGCGACAGTGACGGCACGACAATCACGAAACGCTCAAACCACATGCCGATGTTGATGAAGATCGACAGTATCCAGAGCCACGTGGTATTTCGACGGCAGTACTGCGAGAACAACGACAGCGGGAGCACCATGTTGCAAGTGTAGAGCAGTGCGGACGCCCACCACCACTGACCCCAGAGCCGGTTCGCGAAGAACTGCTTCTCTGCGGGACTTCCGCTGTACCATGCAACGAACCACTCCATCATGTACGCGACGCCTACCACCAGCGACGTGAACAGCGCCAGTTTCGCGGCGGCGTCCAGATCGTTGATCGTTACGTAGTGCTTGAGGTTGAACCACTTACGCAGCGGGATGATGATCGTGAAGACCATTCCGATGCCCGAGTAGATCGCGCCAGCCACGAAGTACGGCGGGAAGACCGTTGTATGCCACCCGGGCACGTCCGACATTGCAAAGTCGAACGACACGACCGAGTGCACCGACAGAACGAGTGGCGTGGAGAACGCGGCAAGAAAGAGATACGCACGAACGAAGTGACGCCATTCGCGATCGGTATTGCGCCAGCCCAACGCAAGCTGCGCGAAGAGACGCTTGCGAATGGGATTCGTCTCGCGATCGCGCAGAACCGCGATGTCGGGAACGAGACCTATGTAGAGGAATGTCGCCGAGACCGTGAGGTACGTCAGGATCGCGAATACGTCCCACACTAGCGGGCTCTTCATCTGGGGCCAGATGTAGCGCCAGTTGGGATACGGGATGAGCCAGAAGAACTTCCAGGGACGGCCAAGGTGCAGGATTGGGAACAATCCCGCAGTCATGACGGCGAATACCGTCATAGCTTCGGCGCATCGGTAGATCGTCGTTCTGAATCCAGCGCGGAACAGATACAGAATGGCGGAGATCAACGTTCCCGCGTGTCCGATACCAACCCAGAACACGAAGGTGATGATGTACACACCCCACATGACCGGTGGATTGTAGCCAGCGACACCGAGCCCGCTGTAGATCTGGTACGTCCAGGCACTTGCGCCGATCAACAGAAACAGAATCGCGACGCCGAGCCCGATGAACCACTGAGCGGTAGGATGAAGCGTTCCTATTATCTCATCATCGACCTGCTCGTAATCCTTGACAGCGGGAAGTCTTACGTTGGCGCTGGGAATGTTCGGCCGCCGAAGCAGCTCCACATCCGTTGCCGGTCGCGTAGTGATTGCCATCCGCGGGCTCCTACGCGTGCGCCGGCGCAGTAGCCGGCGCCGGGTGATTGACTTTCTTCAAGTAGACTACCGCGGTGAATGTGTTGAGCTCTTCAAATACATGATACGCGCGCTCGTCCTTGATCAATCGCGTGACTGACCATGACTCGTCAGCCGCGTCGCCAAACGTGATGGCACGCGACGGACATGCTTCGGCGCACGCGGTGGTGAACTCATCCGGTCGCAATGGACGGTTCTCCAGCTTCGCGCGATGCTCGGCGCCGCGGATGCGCTGGACGCACATGGAGCACTTCTCCATGACACCCTTTCCGCGCACCGTGACATCCGGATTCAACTGCCAGTTGAGCGGCTCCGGGAACGCGTACTGCGACCGATGCGGCTCGCCGTAACCGAACCAGTTGAAATAACGAACCTTGTACGGGCAGTTGTTGGAGCAGTAGCGTGTTCCGACGCAGCGGTTGTACACCTGCACGTTCAGACCGTCGGGTGCGTGGTACGTCGCGTACACCGGGCAAACCGGCTCGCACGGCGCGTTACCACAGTGCTGGCACATCATTGGAATGAAGCGCGTCTCGAAGTCGGCGCTGCCATCCTCGCCACCTTCGTAGTAACGCTCCAGGCGAATCCAGGCCATCTCACGACTGCGCGTGATGTTGGCGCCAAATCCTGTCCGATCCGGCATGATCTGAGGACCCTGCCACTCAGCGCCGACCGTCGGAATGTTGTTCTCGGCGTAGCACGCTGTGACGCACGCTGCGCAGCCCGTGCAGCGCGCAAGATCGATCGTCATGGCCCAGCGACGCTGTGCCATGTGACTCCAATGATTGGGATCGTACATCCCCTTGTCCTTGGAAGCCGGATCACCAAAATCACCCTGCGCGTCGTTCGCTACTGGCGAACGAAGGCCTGGCAGAAACTCGTGCGACGCATCACCGGGCAGGTGCTCTTCTTGAGGCTCGGCATGTTTTGGCTCGCCGGCGAGTCCAAGCTCACCAATCGGAATCGCGCGCGCGATGTCGCGAAGATGCTGGCGCGCGGAACCCTCGGTCGTAGCGAGCAGCATGCTGCCGCCCGCTTTCGTCACGCTTGCCTTGGTGCTGACCATCGCAATTCCGCCGGCAGAATTGCCCGCGAGCGGAAGAAGATCGTACGCGTTCTCGCCCGCCTTGGCATAACGACCGGCGTTGACGTGGCCCCGGCCGGTCGCAACCGCCACAGTGTCCTGGCGAATGCCGAGATATAGATACACCGGTGCAGTGAGCTTCCCTGCACTCGTAGTAACAGTTACGAGGTCGCTGTTGTCGAGACCCATCTTCGCCGCGGTGAGCGGGTGCATCTCGACGACCGTCTGCCATGTGAGCTTGGTGACGGGATCGGGAAGCTCCTGCAGCCACGGCTTGTTTGCGCCGCGTCCGTCGCCGAGCACCGGGTGATGATAGACGAAGAGAAAGAGATCGCCGCTGGTCGAAGCAATGTCGGGAGCTGCGGCGAAAGCGGAAGACGCAGGCCGCGCCGTGCGCGCCAGCGATGATCCGGCAACGATTCCCTTTGGAAGCGCTGTCGCCATTCCCTCATCACCACCCGGAATCCGAGCGATGAGCCATGTGCGATAATCGGGCAACGCGTACTTCGCGGCATTCGCGGGATCACCCTTGGCAACCTTGATCAGCACGTCCGACGTCGCGAGCGAATCGAACACGGGATCCATCGCCGGCTGCTGCAGCGAAAGCGTTCCGCGCACCGGCTCGGCGTCGCCCCACTGCTCGAGCGAGTGGTGGTCCGGAAGAATCAGGTCGCACATCTCGCTCGTGTCGTTCATGATACTCGCGAACGAGACCTTGAACGGCACCTTCGCCATTGCCTGCGCGAAACCAGTGCTTCGGGGCATGTTGTACGCTGGATTCGCACCCCGAACCATGATCAGCGACACAGAACCAGCGTTCATGCGATCGACCAGCGCGCGCAGTTCGGCGGCGGGCGCGATTCCCTCGTAGCCGAGTATGGCCTGATCGGGACGAATGCTGGTGCCAACCGCGCCATTGGAATGATTCAACGCCGCGACCACTGTAAAGAGGTCCGTGGAATTCGCGACGTGTCCACCGGCGATTACCAATCCTGGCTTTGCCGCGCGGTATTCATCAACGACCGACTGCAGGCGCGCGGCGTCAACACCACTCGCCTGTGCCGCCTGCGCAACCGGCATGTCGCCAGAAAGGGCGCGCGCGATGGAGACTTCCGTGCCTGGCTTGCAATCGAGCCAGCTGTCGGCGTTGAGACCAGTGAGTGAGCGGCGCGCGCCAACATAAACGAGTCGTGGCGCACCGACCAGCTTGGCGCGCGCATCGGCCCAGTCCAACTGTTGCGGAACCGACGGTCCCCACCCATCCAGAAAGTCGCCGCCAAACGAGATTATCAACGTCGTAGCGCCGAAGTCGAAGCGCGGCCATGCAACGCCATAGGCAGCGGTGTGGGCAGCAATCGCGGCCGTGTCCACACCCGAGTCGTAGCTGATGTGCGGCGGCATACCGTAGTCGCTCAGCCACTGGTCGAGGAAGGCCGGAAACGAACCGGACTCGTGTTGATTGATGAACACCGCGTTGTTGGCGCCGCGTGACCGGGTCTGCCCGAGCTTCTGCGAGAAAAGTTGCAGCGCTTCATCCCACTTGGCTGCTACCAGCTTGCCGTTCTTGCGAATCATCGGCGAGCGATAGCGGTCCGGATTGTACAGCGCCTGGAGCTCTGCCTGGCCGGTCGCGCACAACGCGCCCCGGTTGAGCGGATGCGCCGGATTGCCTTCGAGCTTGGTAGTGCGTCCGTCGCGCGTCTCCGCGATCACTCCGCAGGACGCTGCGCAGCCTCTGCACGTAGTCGCATAGTAGGTCGAGACGCCAGGAACGGTGTTGTCGGGCGAGACCAGATACGGAATGAGCTTCTCGACCCGGTCGGAGCTACACCCGATGCTGGCAGCAACCGCCGCTCCCCCGCCGACCACCTTGAGAAAGTCTCTGCGCTTGATCCCTGTCGATTCTGTTTCGGTGCTCATGCGCGGCTCAGTAGTGGCAGGCAGCGCAGTCGTAGCGTGCCTTGAAAGGCGGGTTCGACTGGCCGATATGGCAGCTGACGCACCAACCCATGTTCAGTGAGGAGTACTGGTAGACTTGTGTCATGTTCTGAATCGGGCCGTGACAGGTCTGGCACGAAACGCCCGCGTTCACGTGGCTCATGTGCGGGAAGTGCACGTATTCCGGGACCTTGTGCATTCGGACCCACGGCACCGGCTGCTTCTTGTTCCAGTACGCCGCGAGCTTCATGATTTCCGGCTTGTTGGCCGCGACAAGGGCGTGGCAGCCCATGCAGGTGGCGACCGCTGGCATTCCAGGATCCGGCGACTTATTGGCGGAGAAGTGACAGTACAGGCAGTTCATCTTCAACGTCTGTACGTGGAGGGGGTGTGGAAAATGAACCGGCTGTTCAGGGCTAAAGCCCTGCGATGTGGATGCGCCGCTAAATGCCGAGAGCATCGTGGCCGCTGCGGCTATCGCGATGAACCCCGATACCGTGAGCCACTTCCTTCGCAACGCCATCCGCGAATCGTAGTTAAAGGCGAGTGAAACACTCGGCTTTGTGAAAAAGGTTCACAAGCCAAGGCGAGCGCGAATTATCGCCCGTGAGGGGCTATGATGCAAGGCCGCGCTTGATGCGATCTATCGTGCGCAAAACTTCGATCGACATTGCGCGGAGCAGCGCTATCTCGCGCGTGTCGGGCGAAGCACGAAAGGCGAGCGAGCGAATCGAGCGCATAATTCTCTCGTGGTGACGTGTCTTGAAGAACTGTACTGCCTCGAGCGCCTTCTCTGCATCGCTGAACATGAGTTCATAGTCCGCAGCCAGCGACGGAGGGGCGTCACGCTTGGGCGGGGGGATGAATCTGGTGGCGTCAGCCGCTGCGAGGTGAAGCTCGTACAGCGCTAGGAGCACGGCCTGGGCCAGATTGAGGGAGCTGTGGTCGGTGGTAGAGACGGTCACCACGAGATGCGCCCGATCCATCGCATCATTTGGAAGCCCGCTGTCCTCGCGCCCGAACAGCAGAGCGACCTTTCCTTCCTGCGCGGCGCTCCGAATCAGAGGCGCGGCGGCGCGGGCGTCGGTCAGCGCTCTCTTGGCAGCACGGCGGCGCGCGGTGAAAGCCGCAACCTTCACGCAGTCGGCAAGAGCTTCGTCAAGGGAATCGAAGTGACGAATGCGTTCGATGAGGTCTGACGTGCCGTGCGCAATGCCGGCCAGGCGCACGTCCGTGTACTCGCACGGTCGCACCAGACGTAAATCTGTGGCTCCCATGTTCTTCATCGCGCGTACCGTGGCCCCGATGTTTACGGGATCCTGGGGCTCGAAGAGTACTACAACTACGCGTGTGAGAACGGTTTCCGGCACGGCGAAATGTAACCATGTCATTCGCGTGAACGACGTGCACCGTCATTCCCATGGAATCAGGAATGACGGCGCACGGTGCGGATGCATCCGCTCGTGACCGCCTAAACTACAGGGCGTCGCCCCGTGATCAACCGGTAGATAACGACGATGATCGCCAGTACCAGCAGAATGTGAATGAGTCCACCGACCACCGGAAATACCAGGAATCCGAGTAGCCAGAGCACGAACAGGATTACAGCTATGGTCCAAAGCATCTTAGAGCCTCTTACGGAAGAATGTGGGCCTGCTACACACCCCAAGCGCAACAGTCATACCGGAGCTTCCGATTCAGCGATAGGGCGCGACATTCCAGGGTCGATCT
>PLEG01000034.1 GCA_003136975.1 Gemmatimonadota bacterium
CGAGGACGCCCCCGATCACCCCCCCGCCGACCGCGCCGTGCCGTCCAGTGCATTCAGACGCAGGCGAATCGCAAACCCCTAGCTCCCACCGGTAGCCGGCGAGGCCGCCAATGACCGCTCCGATTGTAGCGCCCAACCACCGCGGGGCCTCGGATGCAGTTGCTTGCGTCGTGTCGATTCCGACGACAACCGGCGACTCTACACGGAGCGCGTGTCGCATGGAGGTCGGCGCTTCGGCCCGAGTGACGCCAACGACTTGCGCGCGTTGCGCCTGGCTAACCGCGGGCATCGCGAGTAACACAATCGAGGCAACCGCAATAGTCGTGAGTCTAGGTAAGTGCATCAGTCCTCCAGTGCTGGGCCACTTAGGAGCGGTCGTCGTCAGATGAGAAGCCGCGATACGAGAGCGTTGTGCCTTATGCCGTGGCGCCGGTTGTCCCCGTGCCCTGCCACGCAGCGAAATCAGGCGATGTCGCCGAGTAGCACCCAATCCCGAACCCTGTATCAGCCGACTACGGATCGCGACTGGAAACATAGTCCAGCAGTTGTCGCGATGTGTTCGAGGTTCTCCCGTCGACCCACAGGCAGCTAGATCGTCGCCTCCGGTCCAGGCATTCCGCATTCTGCTGTTCAGCCATTCTGCGATCCGACACGCACATGTAGCGCGAGCGAATATCACCTCCATTACCACACCTCCCCAAGCGGGGGCTCAATAAAACAGCCCGTGGTTAGAAGCCGTAGAATGACAGACTGTTGCCGTACGCGCCGGCGCCTCCTGAGGTCGTGCCCTGCCACCCTGCAAAATCGGGGAAAGTCTCCCAAAAACATTCAATCCCGTAGGCGGCGCCCCCGGTACCAGGATGCCAACTCGACACGCAATCCATTAACTGCCGTGATGCGCTCGGGTACGGCACGTCATAATAGTTGCCGAGGTTGGCGTCGGAACGCACCTCGAGATCATCGTACACCGTACCAGTCGTTATTGAATCACACGTATCCGTCCACGAGCTCTGGCAGTTGTCTTTGGTATTGTAGTTCGCGTGCTTGTCCCACGACGCCCATATCCGCGGGCGACCACGGTAGACCTCCGGATATTCTAGGCTACCCGCACCCCAGGTCATAGTCTGATCGACGCTCGATTGCCAGTGCGCGGACAATGTGGCGTCGTTCACCTCCCAGAGCGTGTAGTCGTACGGGTTCATATCATTCTGCACATCAACGATGATGAATTCGGAATCTCCATCGTGTGACTGAGTATGCGTGATGGGGAAGCCTGCATCCCTATAGTAACTCAATGCGTAAAAGATTCGAACGCCCGTAACTGAACCCGGAATTCGCGTCACACTCCAGTGCGGCTCTTTCCCCGGGGCATCATCGGCGTTATTACGGGCGAGCATCGGCCGGAATGCCCATGCAATTGCGAATTCGCAATCATCGCGGATTCCGTCGCTGTCCCGGTCGTTAGACGCATCCAGGGGCGCCGCCCCCCAAGCCGACCAAGCAAAGCAGTAGCCGGGTGTGTACTGCGCGCTCAAGCGCGTTCCATCGGTGTCATAGCCGCCGCCACCACCGCCGCCGGAGCAGGCCGGATCCTGGTTGGGGTCGCAGGGTGGGACCATACTCATTGGTTGCATCTGCCTCTGCCCGTTGCTCGCAAGTGTGAGCGCCTCAGGGGACATCGTCGCACGAATCTCTTCATCGCGCGTGCTGATCGTTGCACGTGCCAGATGTGGGGCCGCGAGACGCGTGTGCTCTGGATTCTTTCCGAATGCGACGTCACTCGGCATGATCAGTACAAAGGGCGCATGTCCCGCGGTCCAAAGCGGCACCGTCACTACGCTGCCATTCGTCGTGAAGCCGGTTGTCGTTGGTGTGTTCTGAACGCGGGCTAGGCCATTCACGGCTGACCCATACACCACGACGTTTGCCGTTGCAGTCCACTTAACGCGGTCGATGGGACGTTCCATTTTGACGAGCATGGAGGGAAGCGCCGCAACCAACTTGAGAAATGCCGGCTGACTCATGCTCAACGCGCGCGCCGCATCCCGCGCGATGACACTACCCTGCGTGCCGTTTAGATAGCTGCTCAACTCGAGCGCGTGCGCAGGGAATGGACTGTCACGGAAGTCGTCCAGCAGCCGCGTACGTACGTCCGAACTCGCCATCGCGAGCGCGATGCCGCGTGCTACTGAATCCACCGTCGTCTGATGCGCTGGTACCATCGACACCTGCGCCGACGGCGCCATCGGCGCCGTCGGCACTCGCGCATCGGGCGTATCGGAACATGCCGTGGCGATACAAAGTCCCGCTGCAGCTACGACCAGTCCTGCTGAATTAGGCAGACGATGCACATCTCGCTCCGGTAGAATGGTGTGTGGGCGTGAGCGCGTTGCGAGCTATCGCAATTCACTCACGTCCGTCATCGACACTTCGGCACTGCACGACCTCGCCAAACTGTATGGCATAGCATACAGTCAGAATTCCATCGCGGCAATTGCAATGTTAAGCCAACTCTTGTTGAATTCGGCCATGACTGGCCATGACTCCGATGTGACTTCAGCGACCAAGGTTTACGAACTTCAGTATTGAGGTGAAACGGCACCGTCACAGTGTGCAACCCGAGTGTGTTATCAACAATGCGGTAGTAGGCGAGACTAATCCGGCCCGATTTCACCGACCGCTTTGGCTCAATCGAACATGGCCGGATGCACTGCGTGGATTTCTTCCGCTGGTACAACGATGAACACCGGCATTCAGGGATCGGGATGCTCACACCGCACGACGTGCATTACGGGCATTACGGGCTCGCTGAACTGCGTCATGCTCATCGCGCTGAAGTACTTCGAGCGGCCTACGCCGCTCATCCGGAACGCTTCGTCAGGCAGGTACCGACACCACCAGCGCTCGCAACTGGTGCATGGATCAATAAACCGATCAATCCATCCGAACCCGTCAGCTTAATCGACGCAAATGCTCTCTAAATTCTGACCGCCCGCTGTCTCAAAGCCATTGACAGGTTCCGGTTCGTACTCTTACCTCGTACGGCGTGCAGTCTGTAATCTCACGCCCAAGAATTATAATCACGTCTTTCTGGGGCTACTATCAAAGCTAAAGGCGGCCGGTCGCCCCTCCAGAGCAACGCTGCTGCAGGAGCTCGCAGCATTTGAAGGCGAGAGTAGCGTCTGGCCCGATGACGACACATTCCGCGCGGCGCTGCGTCAAAACCCCCTTTACGAACAGCTCGGTTCACAAAAGACTCAAATGCTTCTTGAAGCAATTGATCTTGCATTGCAGACTAACAAGCAGGAGCAGCTGCATCTGGATACCACATGGATGTCTGTTGAACATGTACTGCCACAGTCATATTCCGCTGAGAGCTGGCCATATCCACCTGAAAGCCCCGACGGTGTCGAGCGAGTCTTTCAGCGCCTGCGGGCTCTGCACACAATTGGGAATCTGACGCTAATCACTCAATATCTGAATTCGTCCGTCAGTAATGGGCCATTTTCCACCAAGCGTCCCGAGATCGCACTCCAGAGTCGGCTTGCCCTCAATGCGTATTTTCAGCGCTTCACTGATACGGACGTTTGGAATGAGCACACGATTCTTGCGCGCGGCTCAG
>PLEG01000396.1 GCA_003136975.1 Gemmatimonadota bacterium
GTGCAGCGCGCCGAGAATGCGGCGTCAGCTCAAGCGCTTGTTCGGGAGCTGAACGCCGAGTTTGCGGATGCCACGCACAACTGCTGGGCGTATGTCGCCGGACCACCGGGGAGCACCAACGTCGTGGGAATGAGTGATGCTGGAGAGCCGCACGGCACAGCGGGCCGGCCGATGCTCACGGTCCTCCTCCACAGCGGCGTGGGTGAGATTGCGGCTGTCGTGACCCGATACTACGGCGGCACCAAGCTGGGCACCGGTGGATTGGTAAAGGCCTATGGCGGAACCGTGCAGCTCGCACTCGAGACATTAGCGATCACGGAGCGGATCGACTATGTAGGTGTCGTGATGTCGATCGGTTATCCGAATATCACCGTGATTCAGCAAGCGATCGTATCGCTCGAAGCGCAGGTGATCGAGCAGGAATATGGTGTCACAGTGCGGTATCAACTGCGCGTCCCGCGCGCGAATGTCGATCAGCTGCGGATGATGGTCGCAGATGCAACGCGAGGTGAGGGAGAGTTTAGCGTGAACGCAGATCGAGCCGGTTAGAAAAATGCATCCTCTATCCAGTCGCAAAGAGCCAACGAGGGTCCCGTCATGAGCGACAAATTCGAACTGAAGCCAATTTCCCATAGTGCTATTCCGCGCGCGATTCAGAAGGTAGAGCGGTACAGACTGCTGAACGAGCCATGGGTGGCGGAGAGCATCTGCCGCGACATTCTTGCGATAGAGCCGGACAACCAGCAAGTGCTCGTGATGCTGGTTCTGTCGCTCACCGATCAGTTCGCTACTTCTCATGGACGTGTGATGCACGATGTTCGCGAGGCGCTGTCTCGGATCACAGATCCATACCAGCGCGCGTACTACACCGGCATTACCTCAGAGCGGCACGGGCAGGAATTGTTGAGACGTGTGTCGATGGGAAGCAGCACGATGGCGTACGACGCGTTTCGAGATGCGATGGAACACGTGCGCGCGCGTACTGTCGCGCGAAGGTCATCTGAAGCCGGCTGTCGTGACGGAATACGAGCCGGTACTGGAGGAGTAGAAATGCAGTATCTCCTGGCTCTCTGCACTCTAGCACTTGCCGCATGCGGCGGATCACAGGCTGCGGGTGCTACTGCAAACGCTGCAACCGGCTCGACCGGCTCCACAGCCGTGACCGCACCGGCCGCGGTACACCAGGACTGGACCCGGTTTGGCTGGGACGTCGGACGCTCCAACATGGACGCAGCCTCAACTGGGATTGCAGCCAGCAACGTTGCGTCGTTGCGCAGACAACAGGTTGCGATCGACGGTACCGTTGACGCCTCGGCCATCTATCTCCACGGCGCCAGCGTTAGCGGCGGCACTCACGACGTATTCTTCGTTACCACGACGTACGGAAAGACGCTCGCTATCGATGCCGATAGCGGAAAGGTCCTGTGGGAATACACGCCGACGGGTTACAACGGGTGGTCGGGATCTCGCCAAATCACGACGGCGACACCTGTCGCAGATCCCAACCGGCAGTTCATCTACGCTGCATCACCAGATGGGCAGATACAGAAACTTTCCGTAACGGACGGCCACGTAATCTGGAGTACAGCCATTACCAAGCTGCCGACGGTCGAGAAGATCGCGTCTTCGCTCAACTACTACAACGGAAACGTCATAGCGACGACGGGCGGTTACATCGGCGACGCACCGCCATACCAGGGTCACGTTGTGATTCTCGATGGCGGGACCGGTAAGCTGCTGCACATCTGGAATTCACTCTGCAGCAATCAGGCTGTGCTGTTGGATCCCAAGTCCTGCCCTGAAAGCGACTCGGCAATATGGGGACGCGCCGGCGCCGTGGTCGACTCCGCGACTGGTGACATCTTCGTTGCGACCGGCAACGCCAAATGGGATGGGCATGTGTACTGGGGCGATGCAACGCTCGAGCTTGATCCGACAGCGAGCAATATCATAGGCAACTACACACCTACGAACACCGACCAACTCAACGCCACGGACGCTGACGTTGGCTCGTCGTCACCCGTGTTACTCGGTGGTGGCTACATCGCGCAGGGCGGAAAGGATGGAACCATCCGCCTGCTCAACGCGAGTGTCATGAACGGCGCCACTCCGCACAAGGGCGGCGAGTTGCAGGTGATTTCAACACCGTCGAGCGGACGCCTGTTCACAGCGCCAGCAGTGATGCACTCGGGCACCAGCACGTCGCTCATTGTCGCGGATGGTGGCGGCACAGAAGCGTGGAGCTTTAGCAGCGGCCACCTGCAATCGATGTGGAAGAACGGAACGGGCGGAACGAGTCCGGTTATAGCTGGCGGATTGCTTTACGTATACAATCCTAAGGGCGGCTTGGTTGTGTATCAGCCGAATACTGGGCAGCAGATCGCCAATCTGGAATCAGGCGGCGGTCACTGGAACAGCCCGATCATCGTCGACGGACGAATAGCACTTCCGGAAGGCAATTCGAACGACCACAGCGCGACCGGCGTGCTCGATATCTGGCGGCTTCCGTAAGAGAAAACGTCCGGCGCTAGCTGCCGGTGAGCAACCCCCGTTCCTCGAGCATCGGTTCGATGCGGGGGTCACGACCGCGGAATTCGCGATACATCGTTGCGAGCTCCCGCGTATTGCCGCGCGACAGGATCATTGCCCGAAAGCGGTCGCCGTTCGCTCGAGTAAGCCCGCCATTTTCCTTGAACCACTCATACGCATCCGCGTCCAGCATCTCGGCCCATAGATACGCGTAGTAGCCGGCCGCGTATCCGTTGGCCCAGATGTGCATGAAGTAGCTCGAGCGATAGCGCGGTGGAACGGTGGGCAGATCCACGTGGTTGTCACGCAGTGCCTGGAC
>PLEG01000074.1 GCA_003136975.1 Gemmatimonadota bacterium
ATCGTAATACACCGCGCCGAAGGCGCCGCCTTCCGCCGCGGTATCACGCGCGGCGTAGTCGGCGTTGAATGTCACCGCGAATGGATCGGCCTGTACGAGAAGAGGCTGTTGATCCGCGACTCCCGCACCGGCCACGCGGATCTGCCGCTCGATGGTGGAGATGGCGAATCGGACGTTTTGCTGCGCATCCGCCCGGCCAGCCGTGCTCCCCATCGCGCGCACTTGCGAGCGGAACAGCGGGAAGGTCATCGCGAACACCATCAGGAGTATGGTGATCGAGATCATTATCTCGAGCAGCGTGAATCGTCTGCGCCGGAGTCGCTCGCTCGAACCGCCCGCCACACCAGCATTGAAGATCGTCATGCGATTCTCCTCAGAAGGCTGCGATGATGGTCGTGCGCTTTATGGGAACAGGGAGACGTGAGTTTGACACGAGCACGGTCACCGTCTTGTAGTCATACAGATCGCTGTTGCCGCCACCGGTATGAGTGACGAGTGTCTGGCGTGTATAGCCGACATACGGCGATGCAAGAGGAAGTGTGCCGGGATACAGCGTGTCGATCGCAGAATAGCGGGGAGCATTCTTGATCTCCTCGAGACGCTGCGAGGCGAGCTCGTTCGCGGTGTTTTTCACGTCGCTCACCGCAACGATGCGCGCGAACTTGCCCATGAACCCGGCAATGCTCAGCGTCGCGATGGCCAGAATGGTGATGGCCATCATTACTTCGATCAGCGACATTCCCTTGCGTGCAGATTTCATCATAGTCCAGCTCCTATCCAGGTGCTTCCGTTGTAGCGATAAACCTGCACGCGGCCCGTCGCCTGCCGGACGTGTAGCGCACGAATGTCGCTCTTGTCAGAACGGTATGAAGACAAGTACAGCTCCAGCTCACTGCTCACTGCTCCGTCGCGATGGTAGTACACGGTGGGAAAGTTGTCGCGAGTTACGAGTGCGTTGCCAACCACTGACGCGCCCGCGGTGAGCTGCACGCCAGAGGGAGGAATCACAAAACGATCGCCCTTCTCCAGCGGCTTCCAGTGAATTTCCTCACCAGCGTCGTACTGGTGATTGTTGTTTGCGTCATACACTATCCTTACGCGCGCTTGAGCGGTGTCAAAGCTCACCATGACGTCGGTCTGGCGAACTATCGCAATGCGTTGCGCCTGCTGCAGCGCGCCCTGAATCGTTCGCATGCCAGCATCCGCGTCGTAAGGCGCAGCCCGCAACTTGGGAAGCGCCAGCGCCGCCAGAATGCCAATGATCGTCACGACGATCAGCATCTCGATTAACGTGAATCCCGCGCGAACGGATTTCTGCATGCTCAGAAAGTAGGGTCGGCCGGGTGCGTGAGTCGTCACGCCACCGGACAGGCTTGTCACTAAATGCGAGTATCGGCGTCCCTTGTGACAACCAAAGCGTCCTGAAAACATCCGCATGAGCGTAATCCTCACTCTTATCAGCAATCCTGGCCGCCTTGCCCGGCTTCGGTCGGCCGCGCGAGATAGCCATACGATTATCGCCTGCGACGACTGGGAACAGATTTTTTCCACATGCGATGGACGGGTCGTCCATGCGGCGGTCCTGGATCTTGAAATAGCGGCAAATCCAAGCTTTGACTCGATTCGCCGTTTCAAGAGGCTGAACCCCAGCGTCGCTCTCATCGGCTACACGATTTACACCCCCGAAAGGGTACATCACATTTTTGATGCAGGGCGCTACGGCTTTGAAGCCCTTGTCATCGCGGACCTGGACGATGGACCGTCGGCGTTCGCGAAGGCGATCGAGAAGGCGTCGGCGCGAGGCGTGGCAGGAATGGTCAAGAACGGGCTCGCGCCGGCGGTCGACCGGATGGCGACCGACGCACTGCTCACCGCGATCACGCGGGCCCACGAACGCCTCACCCCGGCGACCCTGGCGAACGAGTTGGGAGTTGGGGGGAGGCGGCTGTCACGGGCGCTTTCAGTGTCGGGCTATCCATCGGCGCACAAACTGATCATGTGGGCAAGGTTGATTGTCGCCGCCGCACTGATGGACGGTACGAGACACAGCACGGACCGGATCGCGCTAACGCTGAGCTTTCCATCCGGGAGCGCTTTTCGGAACAACTGCCGCCGCTATCTAGCGGCGAAGCCCTCCGAAATTCGAGCCCGCGGCGGAGCCGCGCTCGTGTTCGGGCTTCTTCGGGACGGCATCGCTGCCAGGCAGGCCTGATCAGCCGGAGTTCAGGGAGGGAGCCGGCGTCAACAGTTTCCCGTTTACAAGCGCCGCTCCATTCGTACTTTGGTAGGCAATGTTATACGTCGGTTTGACTGGCAACATCGCCAGCGGTAAGTCGGAGGCGGCGATTCGGTTCGCCGAGCATGGGGCGACGATGCTGGATGCGGACGTGCTGGCCCGAGACGCCGTCGCTGTCGGGTCGCCGGCGTATGACCGCGTGGTAGCGCGATGGGGCCGAGGGATTCTGTCGTCCGACGGATCGCTTGATCGGGAGGCACTCCGCCATACCGTATTCGCCGACAAGGCTCAGCTCGACGAGCTGAATGCCATAGTTCATCCGGGAATCAACAAGCTGCGCCGGAAGATCGTCGCGGACGCGCGGAAGCGCGGTGATGCGGTCCTCATATACGTTGTGCCTCTACTGTTCGAGCGGCGCCTCGCCAACGAGTTCGATCGGATCGTCCTGGTCGACGCACCCAAAGAGCTCCGGCTCGAGCGTCTCATAAGACTGCGCGGTGTCTCCGAAGAGGACGCGACCAACATGGTCGCGGCGCAGATGCTGGCGGAGCTCAAGCGTGCGCGCGCGGACTTCGTCATCGAGAACGACGGCTCACTGGATCAACTTCACAAACAGGTTGACGCAGTGTGGGAGCAGTTGACAGCCATTGACGCCCGATCTAGCTTGGCGGGTTGACCGGCGCGTCGCGCCGATCTCTCCTATCGTTACATATTGAGGCATTGACGCGTGGCCAACGTTCCCGGCGACCTGCTTTACACGGCTGAACACGAATACATTCGCGACCGCGGCAACGGAGTCGTGGAAGTTGGCATAACCGACTACGCGCAGGGCGAGCTTGGAGACATTGTCTACCTGGAGCTGCCCAAAGTCGGAACGTCCTTCAAGACGCATGACGTCTTTGGGACGATCGAAGCGGTCAAGGCGGTCTCGGAGCTATTCGCCCCGCTCGCTGGCGAAGTTACGGAAGTCAACAGCCGGCTCGATGGAGAACCGGCGTTGGTAAACACGGATCCATTCGGGGACGGCTGGATGATCCGGATGAAGCTGAGCGACGCTTCAGCTCTCAGCGGCCTGATGAAGGCCGACGCCTACAGCGCGCAGATCGGCTAATCAGGCACGTACGGGCAGGCCTCTGTGCCTGCCCGATGGCCTTAAACGCAATACTCCGCCGGGTTCGGCGGATGTCGTCATCCCGCCGAAGGCCGGGAACCATGGACGAGGAGCTGATGATGTCGCCCCGCCTTGCAGGCGTTCCAGGAGCTAGCGAAGCGCGGGATGTCAGCGGGATGCCATGCTGTTGATTCTGACTGTTTGGCACTTTCGCTGAGCGTCGGCCGCACCTGTCGGCAGGTTACACCTGCAAGGGTGGTATATAACATTCAATCGTCGGCCATGGATCCCCGCCTTCGGCGAGGATGACGTGTTATGAGAACATTGTACACGCCGGCGTTAGACGCGTTGCCCCTCAGGTAACGTAGGCATCCGTAGGTGGGCACGAGCAGACGAGATTTCGATCTCCGTACGCTGACTCGATGCGCGCCGTGCTGGGCCAGAACTTTGACTCGCGCACCCACGGTGCCGGAAAGGCTGCCTGTGAACGCGGGTATGGGTGGGTCCACTCGTCTGCCGTAATCCGCGCCAGAGTGTGGGGCGCGTTCTTCAGAACATTGTCGGTACGATCTGCCGCACCGGTCTCGATCGCGCGGATCTCTTCACGAATTGCGATCATGGCGTCGCAAAACCGATCGAGCTCGGCCTTCGACTCGCTTTCGGTCGGCTCGATCATCATCGTTCCGGCAACCGGGAATGAGACGGTCGGCGCATGGAAACCGTAGTCCATGAGACGCTTGGCGATGTCTTCCACTTCGACTCCGCTACTGGCCTTCACGACGCGTGTGTCAACTATGCACTCGTGCGCGATAGTTCCGTTCTGCCCGCGGTACAGCACGGGATAGTGCGGATCGAGCCGTTTTGCCATGTAGTTGGCGTTCAGGATCGCGATCTTCGTCGCCTCCGCGAGCCCGTCGGGGCCCATCATGCGAATGTATGCGTACGAGATTGGAAGAATGCTGGCGCTGCCCCACGGGGATTCCGACACGGCGCCAACAACTTCGCGCCCAGGCTGATCGATTACAGCGTGGCCTGGCAGGAACGGCGCAAGATGCTGCGCCACTCCAATCGGTCCCATTCCGGGGCCGCCGCCACCATGCGGGATACAGAATGTCTTGTGGAGGTTGAGATGGCACACGTCGGCACCGACGTCACCCGGACGGCAGAGTCCGACCATGGCGTTCATGTTGGCGCCGTCCATGTAGAGCTGCCCGCCGTTTGTGTGCACGATGTCGCAAATGTCTGAGATGGTTTCCTCGAACACCCCATGCGTTGACGGATACGTAACCATCAGTGCCGCGAGATCCGCGCGATGCGCTTCTGCCTTGCCACGAAGATCGGCGACATCGATGTTGCCGGACGTGTCAGTCTTCACCACAACGACGGTCATTCCGGCCATCACAGCACTGGCTGGATTTGTTCCGTGCGCCGACTGCGGAATCAGGCAGATTTTTCGGTGCGCGTCACCACGCGATTCGTGATACCCGGCGATTGCGAGCAAGCCGGAGTACTCGCCCTGTGAGCCGGCGTTTGGCTGTAGCGAGACCGCGCTGAAGCCGGTGATCTCCGCGAGATCCGCTTCCAGCTCACTGAATAACTGTGCGTAGCCCGCTGCCTGATCGACCGGCGCGAACGGATGGATCTTGTTGAACAACGGCCACGTTACCGGCATCATCTCGGCAGTTGCATTGAGCTTCATGGTGCACGATCCGAGCGGAATCATCGAGTGAACCAGCGAAAGATCGCGCGCCTGAAGCCGATAGATGTAGCGCAGCAGCTCCGTTTCAGAATGGTACTTGTGGAATACCGGGTGCGTCATGAACGTCGATGTACGGCGGAAGCGCTCATCGTAACGCGGATCCGATCCGGCAAGCAGATCATCCACCTTCGTGTCGGTCGCGCCGGATCCGGTGAGCACTGCGATTAGATCGGCGACATCCGCGGGCGTGGTTGTCTCATCGAGCGACACGCCGACCTCGGTATCACTCAGCCGGCGGAGGTTGATGCGAGACGCGACAGCGCGCCTGATGACGTCGTCAGCGTTCTGCGCTGCGAGGTCGATGCGGAGCGTGTCGAAATAGTCTTCATGCACGATGCGAAGGCCAAGGCGACGGACGCCCTCGGCAAGCGCGGCGGTGAGCTGGTGTACGCGGGTCGCTATGCGGGTGAGTCCGTCGGGGCCGTGATATACCGCGTACATGCTGGCGACCACGGCGAGTAGAACCTGGGCAGTGCAGATGTTGCTTGTCGCTTTTTCGCGACGGATGTGCTGTTCCCGGGTCTGAAGCGCCATACGCAACGCCGGAGCGCCATCGGCGTCGCGAGAGACGCCGATGATCCGGCCAGGAATCTGACGCTTGTATTCGTCGCGTGTGGCAAAGAACCCGGCATGGGGGCCGCCATAGCCGAGTGGCACTCCGAATCGTTGAGTGTTGCCGACGGCAATGTCGGCTCCCCATTCTCCCGGCGGGGCCAGGAGGACCAGGCTAAGCAGATCGGACGCGACGGTGACGAGGGCGTCGTGGGCGTGTGCGTCCTCGCACAGCGATGAGTAGTCACGAATTGCGCCATCGGTCGCCGGATACTGCACCAATGCGCCGAACACCTGCGGGCCAAACTCGAACTTGTCGTACGGGAGTACGTGGACAGTGAGTCCGCGAGCGAGGGCGCGAGTCTGGACCACACTAATGGTCTGGGGGTGGCAGTCGTCCGCGACGAGAAACACCTCCTTTCCCGCCTTACCGGCGAGCGCGTGGGAGAGGCCCATGGCCTCGGCGGCAGCGGTCGACTCGTCGAGCAGGGACGCGTTGGCGATGGGAAGACCGCTGAGGTCGCTCACCATCGTCTGGAAGTTGAGAAGCGCCTCCAGGCGTCCCTGAGCTATTTCGGCCTGGTAGGGGGTGTAAGCTGTGTACCACACGGGACTCTCGACAACGTTCCGCTGAATGACCGGGGGCGTTACACAGTCCGAGAAGCCCATGCCGATACAGGATCGGAACAGCTTGTTCCGGGCGGCGATGCCACGGAGCAAAGCGAGGGTCTGGGATTCGGTTCTTGCCGCGGGAACAGAAAGTGGGCGGCGGAACCGAATCCGCTCCGGCACGGTGGCGTCGATGAGGGCATCGAGCGAGTCGTAGCCGAGCGTGGATACCATCTCGGATACCTCGGCTGGCGTTGGGCCGATGTGTCGAGACGTGAATTGATCAGCGCTTGCGAGCGCGGGGGTAGCCTGAACGGAAGCCATCTGTCGGAGAATTGGATTGTACGTCGGCACGGACGTGGATGCGAAGACGCCCTCAGCCCGTAAATTTAATCGCGTACACATGGCGGTTTCCCACGCCGAATCTTGTGGGGAGCGGCATGTGGCGCGATGATATAGCGCTGACGATACTCATCGAGGACCTTTTGAAGCGACTTGCAGACTCGATGACGAAATATTCCGTACGTTCCGCGCCCGCGCGGCGGCTCTCGCCAACGCGACCAACCCGGACGATAATTGGTGGGTTCCCGATCCTCCTTGCAGCGCTTTTCGTTGCCTGCGCTGGAGAATCCAGATCGGGAACCGGCGGCGGGACGCTAGTTGTGTCGACAGCGGCGGACGCGGACTATCTCTTTCCCCCGCTCATTGTCTCGAGCCAGGGGCGGCAGGTCGCGGAGCAGATTTTTGAGCCGCTCGCGGACATCGGCGATTCATTGAATGTGTT
>PLEG01000213.1 GCA_003136975.1 Gemmatimonadota bacterium
CTTCATCGTCATTGACGGACGTTCTGCTACCGGCCTGCCGTTGGTCGCTTGCCGGCGGATCAAACGCGATCCGTTTACCGGCGTCGTTCCGGTTATCTATGTCGCGCCGGACGGGGTTCGCCCCAGAATAGAAGCGCTTGACGCGTTGGCGGACGAAGTTGTTTCAGCCGGAATGGATGAGGCTGAAACGCAGACACGCCTGCGATGTGCGATGGTGCGCTCGGATCGCGACGTGAACGTGCATCCTTCCACGCGTCTACCCGGTGCGCCGGCAATCCACGACGCGATCCAGGATCGCCTCGAGACCCCGTTCGCCGCGTGCTACGCGGACCTGGATCATTTCAAGGAATTCAACGATCGGTACAGCTATGTTGAGGGCGATCGCGTTATCCGGCTGCTAGCCGCATTGCTTCACGATACCGTTCGGGGATTGGTTGGCGACGAGGGGTTCGTCGGGCACATTGGCGGCGACGATTTTATTTTTCTGATTCCGCGTGACCGAGTTGACGATGTGTGTGCTGAAATCGTCCAGACATTTGATACTCTCATCGCATATCAATATTCCGAGCATGACCGACGCGCTGGCTATTTTTTCGGCAAGGACAGGCGTGGACAGCTTCACCGCGTCCCTCTGATGACCCTTTCGATCGGTGTGGTCACGAACGAACGGCGCACGTTCACGCAGTCCGTTGCGGTGAGTGCGCTCGCTACTGAAATGAAGACGTATGCAAAGACTCTTCCCGGATCGGTTTACGCAGTTGATCGCCGTACCGACGACCGACCCGAGATGTCGACCTCGCAGCTGACTGAAACCGGTGCCCATCAATGACGCCAATGGTCGTGCAGTGCTCCTCGTGTCTGACCGAATTCGAGCTGGACCCAGCCAAGGTCCCAGCCGCCGGCGTTCGCGCGCGCTGCTCCGTGTGCTCAGCGGTGATAACCGTCCCAGCGCCACCGATTCACGCCCCGCCGCAGGCCGCGTCCGCGCCCGAAGCGCCGCCCGCACCAGAAGCGCCGCCCGCGCCCGAAGCATACGTTGCGCCGCCGCCGGAACCCGCTCAAAAGAGTTGGACCGCGCCGGCAACAGAGCATGCTCCGGAACCCGGTGCTGCGTGGGAGCCACCCGTTCCGACTGTCGCCTCCGCACCCTCGATCGCGCAATCTGGGTGGACCGCGCCCAAACCGGCAGCAGCAGCAGCGTCAGCACAGCCGGAGTCTGATGCGGGGCAGCGCAGACCGATCAATCCGTTCCTGACGCGCGATCCTGCGTTGCGGGCAAAACGGCTTGCGCGCGCGCTTGTCTCCGATATCGTAGCGTATCATCCAGCGCGTCATGCAGAGGGTTTGCGCGATGGATCGCTCAAGACCTTGTTCCGCGACGAGATCAAGAAGAGCTACGAGGAATATGTCGATCAGGTCGGACGTGACTTCGCTGGATCGACCACGCACTTTCAGGATGCGTTGAACGACGTTCTCGCAAGCGGCAAGAAGCTTTTCTAATTCCGTCATTCCCGCGACGGCGGGAATCCATGTTCTCTGCGGCTGCGATGGAAGGCCAACGCGGGTCGGCAGCAGATGGATTCCCACTTTCGCGGGAATGACGCCTTTTTCAAGACTCGCATACTTATAATCAATCATGCTCGATCATGAAAGGGAGCGCTTACTCGAGCGCGCCACGCAACGCCTCGCGGAACTGCGGAGGTATCTTTGACATCGCCGGAAAGCACGAGCGCCTGACGGCACTCGAAGCGCGCACGGCCGAGCCCAATTTCTGGGACGACCGCGAAGAAGCGCAGGGCGTCGTGCAGGAGACCAAGCTCCTCAAGACGTGGGTTGATCCGTTCGAGGCGCTTGACGCGCGTGTGAGAAGCGCCGTCGAGCTGGACGAGATGTTGCGCGAATCGCCCGACGCCGAGATGTTGGCCGATCTCGATTCCGAGCTCGAGGCGATAGACGAGTCGATGTCATCGTTCGAGCTGCGGTCGCTGCTTCGCGGCGACGATGATTTCCGCGATGCGCAGGTCGAGATCGCGGCTGGTGCCGGCGGCACCGAAGCGCAGGACTGGGCGGAGATGCTGTTGCGCATGTACACGCGCTGGGCCGAACGCCGCGGGTTCAAGGTCGAGATCCTTGATCGAAGCGAGGGCGAGGAGGCCGGAATCAAGGGCGCAGTGCTGGAGATCAGCGGTGATCACGCATACGGCTTTTTGAAGCCCGAGGCTGGCGTACATCGCCTCGTGCGCATCTCCCCATTCGATGCAAATGCTCGGCGACATACGAGCTTCGCGTCCATCTTCGTCTATCCGGTGGTCAACGAAGAGATCAACATCGAGATCAAGGAAGATGATCTCCGGATTGACGTGTATCGTGCCTCTGGCGCTGGCGGGCAGCACGTCAACAAGACGAGCTCCGCGGTACGCATCACGCACATACCGACGGGACTCGTTACCGCATCTCAGCAGGAGCGCTCGCAGTACAAGAACAAGGCGACTGCGATGAAAATGCTCAAGAACAAGCTCTATCAGGCTGAAGTCACGCGCCGCGAAGCCGAGAAGGCCAAGGTAGACGCGGCAAAGACATCGGTGAGCTTCGGGAATCAGACGCGCAGCTACGTGTTCCAGCCATACACGATGGTCAACGACCACCGTACGGAGTTGAAGATTCCGGATGTGCAGAAGGTGATGGACGGCGGCATCGATCCGTTCATTGAGGCGTATCTCAAGATGCAGGCAGAGCAGGCCGCGTCATGAGCGAGGAGCTGAATTTCCTGATGGCGGCGCGCCGAGAGAAGCTCGACGCGATGCGCGCGGCTGGGATCGAGCCGTTCGCGTACAGCTTCGAGCGCAGCCACACCGCACTGGAATCCGTAGCGCTCGCGCCCGAGGATCAGACGGGCGAGTCGTCGGAGCCGGTACGTGTTGCGGGACGCATCGTGTCGATGCGTGCCCACGGCAAGACTGCCTTCGTGCATCTCGCTGACGCCAGTGGCCGTGTGCAGCTGTATTTCCGCCGCGATGACATCGGTGAAGTGTATTCACATCTCGATTTCCTCGACATTGGCGATGTAATTGGCGTTACCGGTGTGGTTTTCCGCACGCGTAGCGGTGAGCCAACCATTCGCGTCGCGGGATTCGACGTGCTCGCCAAGTCGCTGCGGCCGCTCCCGTTCGGGAAGGACGAGACGGCCGCGGACGGATCTATTGTGCGGCACATGGGCTTCAGCGATCCCGAGCAGCGCTTTCGGCAACGCTACGCCGATCTTGCGGTCAATCCCGAAGTTCGCGCAACCTTCGTTGCGCGCGCGCGCATGACGAGCGCGATTCGTTCATTCCTCGATGCACGTGGGTATCTCGAAGTCGAGACACCGGTGCTTCAGCCATTGTATGGCGGCGCTGCGGCGCGCCCGTTCACGACGCAACACAACGCGTTAGACATGCCGCTCTTTCTTCGCATCGCGGACGAGCTCTACCTCAAGCGGCTG
>PLEG01000053.1 GCA_003136975.1 Gemmatimonadota bacterium
GGACGCGCTCCTTGTCACCCTCTTTCACCCGGACGTTTACGCGTACGGTGTCACCGGCCCGAAATGGGGGGAGATTGGGACGGAGCCACTCTTTCTGGGTTTCGCTGAAGGCGTGCATGGAATATTCTCGACGTATTCGGGGACAGTCTTGAAAAATAGCCGGGCGGCCGCGTGGGTGGAAGGGGCCGCCAGGGGCAATTGCTTCCATATGGAGCGCATCGCAACCTGACTTTCGCGGGGCGCTGAGGCTTTGCTAGCTCAAACTTACGTGCAGACGCCTCCCCAACCCCTCGGCCACACGCTGCAAGGTATCCAGAGTAGGATTCGCGTCAGGTCCCTCGAGCTTCGCCACCTGCTGTTGGGAGATCCCGATCGACTGGGCGAGATCGGCCTGCGTAAGATTTGCGTCCTCGCGGGCCCAGCGGAGTTCCAGGCGAACAGCAAGGACGGGGGGAACCTCAACGTGGATAAAATCAGATCCCTTCACTGTCCGATGCGGTCGCGGCCGCGATGGACTGAGCGCACGACTCAGATTCGACGCTAGCCACCCCGCCAGTGCATCTTCCGCCATTGCCTCGATCGATTCGCCCTCACCTACAAATGTCTGACACCCGGGACAATCCGGAAACTCTGCCAGAGTGTACTTCCCTTCCTTTGCAACAAGCAAAGCACCCCAGGATCGCACAAATGGGTCGGCCTACCGCTCCTGATCCTTCTTCCACGCCGCGATCTTTGCGTGATCACCAGATAGTAAGATCTCCGGCACCACGTGTCCGCGAAAATCCGGCGGTCTCGTGTAACTCGGTGCGGAGATTCCGCGTCCCTCGTAGAATGAATCGCCGTATGCGCTCTCCAGGTCTGACATAGCGCCGGGAAGCAGGCGCGCGGTCGCATCGATGATGGCGAGCGCCGCGACTTCCCCACCGCTCACGACGAAATCGCCGAGCGAAAGCTCTTCTGTGGCGAGATGATCGGCTACGCGCTGGTCCACGTCCTTGTAGTGCCCACAGAGCAGCGTGAGCTCCGATCCGGCCGCGAATCTTATCGCATCTGCCTGCTCGAATCGGCGTCCGCGCGGCGAGAGCAACACTATCGGCGCGGACGCGCCAAGCGATTCTACCGCCTCGAAGAACGGATCCGGCTTCATCACCATTCCGGGACCGCCGCCGTACGGGTAATCATCAACCGTGCGATGACGATCGTGCGTGTAGTCGCGCAGGTCGACGACATTGTACGCGACAGATCCAGCAGCTGCGGCACGTGATGGAATACTCAGTGCGAGCGGCGTGGTGAAGAAGTCAGGGAATATCGTGACGACGTTGATGGTCAGCATGCGCCGATCGCCCGCGTACTCACTCGAACAATCCCGACGACATCTCAACCAGAACAATTCGCTGGTCGAGGTCCACTTCGCGCACCACCGACGGCCGATACGGCACCAGCACGTCCCCACCCTCGCGCTTTACTTCGAGCGTGAGTCCCTGCGGCAGCTCGTACAGGCCGGTCACTTCGCCGATCTCGGTTCCGTCGTCACCGCACACGTGCATTCCGATCAGGTCGTGCATGAAGACTTCGTTGTCGGCCGGTGGCGTTATCTCGTCGGCGGGAACGAGCAGATAACGCTGCCGCCACATCTCTGCCGCCGTGCGATCCGGCATCGCGTCGAACTTCACGACGAGCCCGCCGCGATACGGCGACGCCTGCTCCACGCGAAGCTCCTGCCTGCTGAGCAGATTCTTGCGATCGGCAGGATGATTTGCGATATCACCCGTGATCGTGCCGGCGAACACGCGGCTCCCGGGCGCAAAGAAGCGCTCAGGCTCGTCGGTCAGCAGCTCGACGGTCACCTCGCCGCGGATCCCCTGCGGCTTGCGAATGCGCCCGACTATCGCGAAAGCTTTGTCTTGCATCATTGAAAAAAGTAAGGCCGGCACAGAGGCCGGCCCAACGATTTGTGCATTACTGAGCGTTTCAGCCTTCGGCTGACGGGTCTTCCGAGATCGGAATTACGTTGGACAAATCAGGCTGCTCGGCGGCGACTGGGGCCTTCGAGGTGACGAGACGGCCAGTGCGCGTCTCATGACGGCGCTTGAGAATTCCAGCGCGACGCAACAGCGAGCGAACGGTGTCGCTCGGCTGAGCTCCGACGTTCATCCAGTAATTGGCGCGATCCTCTTCGATGTTCAAACCGCCCTCGCTCTGGCGCGGAGCATACTGACCGATGATCTCAATGAACTTGCCATCGCGCGGACTCTGGGAGTCGGCGACTACTATGCGGTACACCGGGGCCTTTTTGCGGCCGATGCGGCGGAGACGAATACGAACCATTTAATGCTCCAGACGAGGTAGCGGGTCGAACTCCGGACTCATCGCGACCGCGGAGTTTCCGCGGCGCATCCGGTATAGCCTGAGGAACTTAACGCATCCCGAACATGCCCGGCAGTGCTGGCATCCGACCGCCGCCCTTGGTACCCATCTTCTTCATCATCTTCTGCATGTCACGAAACTGCTCCAACAGGCGGTTTACTTCCTGAATCGTGCGACCGGAACCCCGGGCAACCCGGGCCCGGCGAGAGCCGTTGAGCAGGGCTGGATCGCGGCGCTCGGCGAGAGTCATCGACAGGATTATGGCCTCGACGTGCTTCAGCCGCTTGGGCTCGGTCTTGACCTGCTTGAGCATCTTTGTGTTCACGCCGGGGAGCATCTTCAGAATGCCTTCCAGGGGCCCAAGCTTCTCGATCTGCTTCATCGCTGTCAGAAAATCGCCCAGGTCCATCCCTTCCTTGCGGACTTTCTTCTCCAGCTTCTTGGCCTCTGCTTCATCGAACGCACCCTGGGCCTTTTCAACGAGAGTGAGTACGTCACCCTGTTGAAGGATCCGGCCCGCCATGCGCTCCGGGTAGAAATCCTCGAGCGCGTCGGATTTCTCACCGACACCGATGTACTTGATGGGCTTTTTTGTAACGCCATAGATCGAAAGCGCTGCGCCGCCTCGCGCGTCACCGTCCATCTTGGTGAGAATCACGCCGGTGACATTCAACGCCTTGTCGAAGCCCTCCGCGATGCGCACTGCGTCCTGTCCGGTCATGCCGTCGGCGACTAGCAGGATCTCGGTGGGTGAGATTTCCTTCTTTAAACGCTGGAGCTCCGCCATCATCGATTCATCGATCTGCAGTCGGCCTGCGGTGTCGACGATCACGACGCGATCGCGCTCGCGCTTGGCTTCCTCGATGCCAGCCTTCGCAATGCGCACAACGTCCTGGGTCGTGCGATCCGAGTACACCGGGACATCGAGCTGCTTGCCGAGCGTTTCGAGCTGATCGATTGCGGCCGGACGATAGACGTCGGCAGCGACGAGGCGCGTCGCGCGGCCTTCCTTCTTCAGCTTGAGCGCGAGCTTGCCGGCGGTGGTCGTCTTGCCCGATCCCTGCAGTCCGACGAGCATCACGACGGTGGGCGGGATCGATGAAAGCTTGAGTCCTTCGCGGCGCTCGCCGAGCATCGCGGTGAGCTCTTCGTAAACGACCTTGACGAGCTGTTGAGCGGGTGACACGCTCTTGAGCTGCGTTATGCCTACGGCCTTGGCCTCGACGCGCTCGAGGAACTCGCGCGTGAGGGTGAACGATACATCAGCCTCGAGCAGGACTCGGCGGACTTCGCGTAGTCCTTCTTTTATGTCAGCTTCGGTGAGAACGCCGCGTCCACGCAGTTTGGCGAACGCGATCTCTAGTTTGTCGGATAGCTCTTCGAACATGCAAGGAAGATAACGTCGAGGTCCGCTAGCGACGCGGCCTGGCGACTCGTGATTCCCGCCGCGCGGAGACGACATCTCGCGACGACATCCAAGCGAGCTGGCGTATCCCACCATTTGATCTTATATTATGGCTCAGGTGATCCACTCTCTGACGGAATTACCACGATGATCAGCAGTCAGGCGGTCGCGAAGGTGATGGGGGGCGCGCGCGTACTAAAGGTTACTGTGCGCTCCTCCGCCGACCTCGAGCGGCTCGTTGCGAGCGGGCTTCCTATCGGGGTCGTGGAGTTCACGCTCGCCTACGTGATTGAGGATCCGTTCAGGCGTAAGCGCGTAAGGAACGCGCTCGTCCCGCCTGCGACGCTCAAGCGGCGAAAGCTCACGCTCTCCCCGGAAGAGAGCGCGCGATTCGAGCGTGTCGCGCGTGCCATGGCGATGGCGGAGTCGGTGTGGGAGGATCACGCGGACGCGCAGCGGTTCATGACGACGCCGCATCCGCTGCTCGAGGGCAGAGCGCCAATCGAAGTCGCCGAGACCGAGCTCNNCGAGGATGTGCTCGCGGCGCTCGAGTACGCGCTGCCGGTCTGACACGCGGCCACGCGCGAGCTCCTGAACGTGCAGTCGACCGTGGCAACCATTGCATATCGCGTGTGCAAGCTGCGTCACGCACCGGATGACGGAACTGGCGCGGCACGCGTAGGCGGACGCTGGAACTCGCCAGGGCGCGCAGTCATCTACTGTGGCGCGTCGCAGGCTGGTGCGATGCTCGAGATTCTCGCGCACGCAAACCGCATCAAATTACCGGGCCTGCATCACGTTGCGAAGTTTGCCATTCCTTCCAGACTAAACGTGGAGATAGCGCATCCGCACGACATGCCCGGGTGGGACGGGGCGGGCGTAGAGGTGAGTCGCGCCATCGGCGACGCGTGGCTCGCGACGGGCGCAACGGCGGTGTTATTCGTTCCGTCGGTAATCGCGCGACCGTACGAGCAAAACATCCTGCTCAATCCCGCGCACGCGGACTTCGCGCGGCTCGAGATGACTGCGCCTCGCACGGTGGAGTGGGATGCGCGTCTGCTCGCGCCGTGAAGAGAGTCCGTCGCAGCCGCCCTAATGACCGCCGCCTTTCCCTTGGCGTCGGTGATGCCCAAGTTACGGATGGATTCCCGCATTCGCGGGA
>PLEG01000254.1 GCA_003136975.1 Gemmatimonadota bacterium
CGACGGCGGCCTCCAGCCCGCCGACGTGCAGTACATCAACGCGCACGGAACATCGACGCCCGCGAACGATCTCAACGAGGCGCGCGCGATCAAGGCAGTCTTCGGTGAGTACGCGAAGAGCGTCAACGTCAGCTCCACCAAATCGGCAACTGGCCACATGCTCGGCGCCGCTGGCGCTGTTGAGTTCGTCGTCTGCACGCTTGTCGTTCGCGAAGGCGTGATTCCGCCGACCATCAACTACGAGCATCCGGATCCGGAGCTCGACCTGAATTTCACGCCCAACGTCGCGGTCGCGCGTCACGTAACCGCTGCGATCAGCAATAGCTTCGGCTTCGGCGGCNNAACTCCTTCGGCTTCGGCGGCCACAACGCCTGTCTGGCCATTCGGCGCTTCGAAGGGTAGCGACCGCATGCTCGCGGGAGTGACGCGCGTCGGCATTGGTTATGACTCGCACCGCTTCACTCCCGGCGGCCCACTCGTCCTGGGTGGTGTCCGCATACCTGCGGATGTGTCACTGCTCGGACATTCTGATGCCGACGCCGTCGCGCACGCTGTCACTGACGCGGTACTTGGCGCGGCCGCAGCCGGCGACATTGGAGCGCTGTTCCCCGACAACGATGATGCGAACAAGGGACGTGACTCGATCGAGATGCTGCGCAGCGCAGTGGCATCGGTGCGCGCTCTTGGCTACGACGTATCCAACGTTGACGTGACGGTAATCGCCGAGTTCCCGAAGGTTGGTCCCCACGCGCCGGCAATGCGCGCGCGACTCGCTGAGGCGCTGGGCATCATGGCCTCTGCCGTGAGCGTAAAAGGGAAGACCAACGAAGGGATGGGTTGGATCGGACACGGTGAAGGGATCGCGTGTATTGCCGTCGCGACACTCTCCAGTGAGCGTTGAATCAGCGCGAGAGACTCTCGCGCGCGCATTCTGGCTGGGTCCATTCGGTGATTACCTGACACTCGAGGATGGAGCGTCGCCGCGGACCGTCGAGGCGTACGGTCGCGATCTCACGCGCTTCGCTGACTACTCGCTCACCAAGGGCGCGCATGCACCGGCGGAAGTCGGCTCGACCACCATGCGGTCATACATCTACCATCTCAAGGATCTCGGTCTCGCGCCGTCGTCCATCCGTCGCAACATCTCTGCACTGCGCACTTACTACAAGTTCCTTCTCAGTGAAGGACACGTCGTGCGCGACCCAAGCGAGCGATTGGAAACTCCCAAAAAGTGGCGCGAGCTTCCCGACGTGCTTAGCGCCGACGAGGTCGCAAAGCTCATCGAGACACCAACGCTTGACGAGCCGCTGGCATTCCGCGATCGCGCGATGCTCGAGCTCGCGTACGGTGCGGGGCTCAGAGTTGGCGAATGGATTACGCTCGGCGTTCGCGACCTGATGCTGGACGAGTCTCTTGTGCGGGTATTCGGCAAGGGTTCCAAGGAGCGACTGGTTCCCATTGGCCGAAAGGCCGTGGGCGCGGTCGCAATCTACCTGCGCGAGTTGCGGCCGAAGCTGGAGAAGGGGGCCGGTGAGGGGATTCTCTTCCTCAACTCCCGCGGCGAGCCCATGACGCGTATGGGCGCGTGGAAGATCCTGCGCAAGCACGTCGACGCAAGCGGTATCACGAAACACGTAACGCCGCACACGCTGCGCCACTCGTTCGCGACGCACCTGCTCGAGGGCGGTGCCGATTTGCGAGCGGTCCAGGAAATGCTTGGCCACGCTGACATCTCGACTACACAGATATACACGCATGTCGACCGCGAGTACCTGCGCTCGGTGCACAGACAGTTCCATCCGCGCGAGCGACTTTCCGACGTGGTCAAACCATGATTCTCGTAATCGACAACTACGACTCGTTCACATACAATCTGGTGCAGTACCTGGGTGAGCTCGGCGCCGAAGTCGCGGTCCGCCGCAACGATGAGATTCCGGCCTCCGCGATCGCCGCGATGAAGCCGAGCGCAATAGTGTTGTCGCCTGGACCCAGGACGCCAGCGGAGGCAGGGATCACGCTCGACGTGATTCGGATCTACGGACCTTCCATTCCTATCCTCGGTGTGTGCCTTGGCCAGCAGGCGATTGGAGCCGCCTACGGAGGACGCGTGGTCCGCGCCAACCGGTTGATGCACGGCAAGACATCGGACATTCGGCACACCGGCACCGGCTTGTTCGCCGGCCTTCCGGACCCGCTACGCGTGATGCGATATCATTCGCTCACCGTGGATCGCGATACGCTTCCCGAAGAACTCGAGATTACCGCATGGAGCGAGGAGGACGGCACGGAGGTTCACGCGATGCAGCACCGCACGCATCCGGTTTACGGAGTGCAGTTCCATCCCGAGTCGGTTCTGACGGACGGTGGCAAGCAGCTGCTCAGCAACTTCCTGGACATTACGCAGTGACCCGTGCCGGTCTGCTTCATTTCACAACTCTTCTCGCGGCCTCTCTCCTGATCACGGCGGCGGTCAGCGCGCAGGTATCAGTCGATTTTCCGCTGACCGTCGGAGCGCTTCCTTCGTACGATCGTGTGAATGGAGTGTCTCTGCCGTTCGGCCCGACTATTTCGATCGGGAATGACGAGCGCCTGGTAGTCAACCCGACACTCACGTATCGCTCCAATCTCGGGAAGATCGATCCCTCACTGTCCGTTGTGGGTCAGATCACCGCCGACTCAACGCTTGGCTTCGCGCTCTCTGGCGCACGCGGCACCTTCACGAACGATCGGTGGATAAGATCTGATCTTCTCAACTCACTCGTGTCGTTTGGGCTCGGCCACGATGCGCGCAATTATTTTCGCGGAGACAGAGGCGAGGCGCGATTGACCTCCACCCTGAAACTCCCGCTCGATGTCGCGACGATATTCATTGGTGCGCGCACCGAGCGAGACTGGTCAACGGGATGGCAGACCGGTACGCCACGCGGCCCGTACAGCATCTTTGGACGCAGCGATACCACAGACGGAATACAGCGTAGGAACCCGGCAATCGACGCCGGACATGTCACATCCGCGATCGCGGGCGGCCACGCCGAATATGCGGGACTGGCCGGATCAGCGATGTTGGATGTACTTCTGGAGG
>PLEG01000309.1 GCA_003136975.1 Gemmatimonadota bacterium
GCACGAACGAAATCGATCTTCCCTCTAGGCGCGGGATCGTGATAACCGGTTCGAACATGTCTGGAAAAACGACGCTGCTCCGCGCGCTCGGAGTAAACGTAATTCTCGCCCAGACTATTCACACGTGTGTTGCGAGTCGCTTTGTCTGTCCACCGCTGGTGGTGCGCACGGCCATCGCTTTATCTGATAGCCTGCTGGACGGGAAGAGTTATTATCTCACTGAAGCCACCACGGTGCTCAGCATGGTTGGCGCTGACGAGACTGTGCAACATCTATTTTTGCTGGATGAGATGTTCCGCGGAACGAACACGGAGGAACGTATCGCCGCTGGAGTTGCAGTAATGGGGTCTCTCGTCGCAAATGGCAACATGGCGGTGGTCGCGACTCATGACGCCGACGTGGTTCATTTCACGCGTGATACGTACGACGCTCAGCATTTTGCCGAATCTGTGACCCCGGCCGGCCTTGCATTCGACTTTGTGTTGCGCCCAGGTCAGGCAACAGGGCGGAACGCGATATCGTTGCTGGCGGCTCTCGGCGCGCCAGACGCCTTGCTCTTCCGGGCGTCTCAGATCTGCGCCGAGCTCGAGAACGGTGAGGCGATAGACGCCGCCGAGCCGGCATCGTGCTAAGTTATTTTCGAGGCAGAGTACGACAGCGGCTGCAAAAGTAACAGTGTTTCACCCACACGCGAGACGTAACCATGACTGCAACTTCAGGTGACGACGGCGCTCCATTCGATCTGAGTCGTCGCGCGTTTGTGGGTGTTGGGATAGCGGGCGTGCTTGCTGCTATTACGGGGGCGACGCCGTCCGAAGCCCACGCGAGCGAGACCCCGCCCGCGCCCATCGCCACATCCCCGTTCGAGCTTGAAGAGGCGACCATTGCTCAACTCCAACAGTGGATGGTCTCTGGCCGTTACACCTCACGCGCGCTGTGCGAGATGTATCTGAAACGCATATCCGAAGTCGATCGGACCGGGCCCGCGATCCGCAGCGTCCTTCAACACAATCCGGACGCGCTGGCGATCGCCGATTCGCTCGACGCGGAACGAAAGGCCGGCCATCTGCGTGGGCCAATGCACGGAGTGCCCGTGCTGATCAAGGACAACATCGATACGCACGACCGGATGACGACCGCTGCCGGTTCTCTCGCACTCGCTCATTCGATTGCGCCGCGCGACTCTTTCGTCGCTGCGCGGTTGCGCGCTTCTGGCGCGGTCATACTCGGCAAGACCAACCTCAGTGAATGGGCTAACTATCGTTCCACTCACGCGTCGAGCGGTTGGAGCGGCATGGGCGGCCAGACTCGCAATCCGTACGCGCTCGATCGGACGCCATCGGGCTCGAGCTCAGGATCTGGCGCGGCTGCAGCAGCCAGCCTGTGTGCGGTCGCGGTTGGTACCGAGACCGACGGGTCGATCACATCGCCTTCGGCAGTTCAATCGCTCGTGGGAATCAAGCCAACAGTCGGACTGGTGAGCCGCGCTGGAATCATTCCGATATCGCATTCCCAGGACACCGCTGGCCCCATGGCGCGCACCGTGACCGATGCCGCGATCCTGCTGGGAGCGCTGGCAGGCGTTGACTCGCGTGACGCGGCGACTTCGGCGAGTGCATCACATACGCATCGTGACTACACGACATTTCTCGACGCCAACGGCCTCAAGGGTGCGCGTATCGGTATTCCGCGCAAGAGCTATTTCGGCTACAGCGTTGCCACGGATGCCATCGTCAACCAGGCGATAGCAGTCATGCGCGCGGCCGGTGCGACTATCATCGATCCCATCGACCTTGGCGGTGGAGGGAACGGAGAGGGCGTCGTCCTGTCGTACGAATTCAAGACCGATATCAATGCATATCTCGCATCGCTCGGCGCAGCGTCACCAATGAAGACTCTCGCGGATCTTATTGCGTTCAACGCCGCGCATCGCAGCGAAGAGATGCCCTATTTTGGCCAGGAGATATTCGAAACGTCGCAGGCTCGCGGTCCGTTGACCGACAAGAAGTACCGCGACGCACTCGCCTCGGGACACCGTCGCTCGCGCGCACAGGGTATAGATGCCGCAGTCGCGAAGTACCGGCTCGACGCGATCGTAGCGCCGACGCAAGAGCCGCCGGGACTCATCGATCTGGTCAACGGCGATTCCGGCGGTGGTGGCAGCGCAACTTCGCTGCCCGCTGTTGCCGGGTATCCGCACATCACTGTTCCGGCCGGTTATTCGTTCGGCCTACCCGTCGGTCTTTCCTTTTTCGGCCCGGCATGGAGTGAGCCGACGCTGATCAAACTTGCGTACGCATTCGAGCAAAAGACCAGGGTCCGCCGGCCGCCACGCTTCCTGCCGGCGGCGGCGCTGACATGAGAGAGATCGGTGTGCACGGCGTGCACGGTGTGCACGCTACTGTTGACATCGGAGCCAGATCCGATTAACGTCTAGGCACAATCGTTGTCCCGTGGTGATTTGCCGCCTATTGCAGCCACGTTAAACAAATCGCTAAAAAGCATGTAAGCCCGCGGCCAGCCGTGGGCTTTTGTGTTTTTTTAAAGGATATACTCAGTCGATTTGGTTGGCGTGGCGCGGGAAACGAGTTTGCCAGAGGCAATTCAACCGTGCGCAGAGCGACGATCATGACATCACTGCAGACAGACTCCGATATCAACGCGATAGACCATTCGGCGGAGAGCACCGAATCTCGCCACAGGGCGCCAGCCGCAGACAAACTCAGGCCGCGCGCGCTGCGCTGCAAACTGTGCGGCTCAGGCTTTGAGGCCGCTCCAACGGCGGTGTGCGAGAACTGTCTCGGGCCGCTGGAAGCGATCGACGCGGATCCAGCCACGCTTCCGACGCGGGCGGAGATATCGCGACGGCCGCATTCAATCTGGCGTTACAAGGAGTGGCTTCCCTTTGACGGTGAGCCGACGCTATCGCTCGATACCGGCTACACTCCGCTCGTCGACGCGCCGGGTATCGCGCGGAGGCTCGGGGTCGCGCGATGCTGGATCAAGAATGATTCCGTGTCGCACCCATCGCTGTCGTTCAAGGACCGCGTCGTCGCGACGGCGATCAATGCCGCGCGCGCATTCGGTCTCGATACCATCGGCTGCGCGTCCACGGGAAATCTCGCTAACTCAGTTGCCGCTCAGGCGGCCCGCGCGGGAATGGATGCGTGGGTGTTCATTCCGGACTCGCTGGAACGTGGCAAGGTTGCGGCCACGCAGATCTTCGCACCACATCTCGTTCGGGTTCGCGGTAATTACAACGACGTAAATCGCCTGTGCGCGATCGTTGCTGACCAATTCGGATGGGGAATCGTCAACGTGAATCTTCGCGCTTACTATGGCGAGGGGTCCAAGACCATCGCCTTCGAAATTGCGGAGCAACTCGGCTGGGCACTTCCCACAGCCGTCGTCGCGCCGATGGCCGGTGGCTCACTCATCTCAAAGCTCCAGCGCGGATTCCGTGAGTTCAGCGATGCTGGACTGGTCAGCGGCACTCCTCCGCGACTGTACGGCGCACAGGCGTCCGGCTGCTCGCCCATCGTGCAGATGGTGCTCGACGGACGCGACGACGTCCGCCCCGTGGTTCCCGACACGATCGCCCGATCGATAGCGATCGGGAATCCCGCCGACGGTCGCTTTGCCAAGGCCGCGATAACACAGACGGGCGGGTGGGCCGCGGCGGTAAGTGACGCCGATCTCATTGAAGGGATCAAGATTCTTGCCGCGGACACTGGTATCTTCACTGAGACGGCGGGTGGTGTCACCGTTGCAGCCGCGCTTGCGCTTGCGCGCGAGGGACGCTTCTCCGCAAATGACGAGGTCGTTCTCTGCATCACCGGAAACGGACTCAAAACGCTGGAGCCCATCGTGGATACGCTACCCGAATCACCGGTGATCGACGCGAAACTGCGCGAGGTGCGCGCGCTGGTCAACGCAGTGGTGAACTCGGCATGAGTACACTTGTACCACAGGGCTCCGCGACTCCGCGCAGAGTTGCAGACGATCGCGTATATGCTGTCCGCGTTCCCGCGTCCACGTCCAACCTGGGTGCCGGCTTCGACTCCATAGGGATGGCGATCGGGCGCTGGCTCCATGTGACGGCGAGCATTGGCGCGAGCGATCAGCCGGTAACGATCAGGCGAGCTGGAACAGTGGCGAGCCTCGACTGTGCTGGCGGCGATGATCTGATCTGGCGCGGATTCGTCGCCGCGTGCGTCGCGCTTCGGCGTACGCCGCCCAATGGTGTCGAGCTCGACGTAACTTCTGACATTCCGGTTGCGCGCGGACTCGGTTCGTCGGCGGCTGCGGTTGTCGCGGGCGTGCTGCTGGCCAATGCTGTTTTTGACGGCGGGCTGGACGGCGCGGCAGTAATCGACATTGCCGCCGCGCTCGAGGGACATCCTGACAATGTCGCGCCGTCCACACTCGGCGGGGCTGTGTTAAGCGTGCGGACTGGCGGACATCACTACCGTTCGGTGCGACTTGGCGTGCATCCGTCGCTCCGTTTCATCTTCCTGGTTCCCAACTTTGAAGTGCGCACGGCCGTGGCTCGCGCAGCACTTCCACAGCATCTCAAATTCGAGACGGCGGTGACGGCAGCCTCGCGCGCCGCGGCGCTGGTGGTGGGACTACAAACCGCCGACGTCGAAATCCTCGCGGCCGCACTGGATGATGTGCTCCACGTGCCGTTCAGACGTGCGCTGGTCACCGGGTACGATCATGTGACAACCGCCGCAATCGCAGCCGGTGCAATTGGCGCGACATTGAGCGGCTCCGGCTCGACAATCGTTGCGGTCGCTCAGAACGGAGCGGTCAACGAAGTCTGCAAGGCCGCGCTTCGCGCGTGGCGATCTGTGGGGATTGAAGCGGATGCATTCCTTACCGCGGCAGAGGGAAGCGGCGCTACGATCGATACGAGGAGCGACACGACGCAAAAGATTTATGGCACTCTACACTTCTGATCACAACATGAGGAAAGAAACGTGGCGATAACTGTAATTTTACCGGCGGTGCTTGCGCGTCTCGCCGATGGCAACAAGGAACTATCCGCAGATGGCGCGACAGTGGGTGCCGTGGTCGAGTCGCTGTCGCAGCGATATCCTTCGCTCGCGACTCGTATCCGCGATGATGCGGGACAGCCGTATCCATTTGTGGTGTACTACCTGAACGACGAAGACATTCGCCTCGCGGGTGGATTTGCGTCAATCGTGAAGGACGGTGATGAGGTGACCCTGGTGCCAGCCATAGCTGGCGGTTGACGACGATGACTATTGCAACTACGACTGGTCAGCGCCCGGAACTCGCGCCCAACGGGCTTCCGCAGCTCGATTCGGACGAGGCACTTCGTTATTCCCGCCACCTTCTTCTGGATGAAGTTGGCGTTGACGGCCAGCGGCGAATCAAGAATGCACGAGTGCTCCTGATTGGTGCAGGTGGCCTTGGCTCGCCAAGCGCGCTGTATCTCGCCGCGGCTGGTGTTGGAACGCTTGGGCTCGTCGACTTCGATGTTGTGGATGCGACAAACCTTCAGCGCCAGATACTTCATGGCACGGCTGACGTCGGCCGCGCAAAGACCGACTCTGCGCGTGACAGGATTCACGAAGTGAACCCGCACGTGCATCTCGAGGCGTTCAACACCCGATTCGATACCGGTAACGCGCTCGAGATTCTGCGCGACTTCGACATCGTGGTCGATGGTACGGACAATTTTGCGACGCGATATCTCACCAACGACGCCGCGGTTCTGCTGGGCAAGCCAAACGCGTTTGGATGCATTTTTCGCTTCGAGGGCCAGGCGTCGGTATTCGGCGCTCCCAACGGTCCGTGTTACCGCTGCCTTTTCCGGGAGCCTCCGCCAGCAGGGCTGGTTCCGAACTGTGCGGAAGCGGGTGTTCTTGGCGTGCTTCCGGGACTCGTTGGTACGATCCAGGCGATCGAGACGCTCAAGCTGATTCTTGGCGTGGGGGATCCCCTCATTGGCCGTCTGTTGCTGATCGAGACGCTGGGAATGACGTTCCGTTCGATCGCGGTTCGTCGCGACCCAACCTGTCCGGCGTGCGGCGACGCGGCATTCGGCGGCGGTACAATCCGTAGCCTGGATGACAGGCCGGCAGACTACAACGAAGTTGTCTGCGCTGTGCCTGGTTCCGTCATGGATGGCGACGCGCCCGCAATCCGGGAGATAACCGCCACGGAGCTGGCGGATCGTATATCGCGCGGACATGACTTCGATCTTGTCGATGTCCGGGAGCCCGCGGAATGGGCGATCGCGCGAATCGAGGGCGCGCGGCTCGTTCCGCTCGCGACGGTGCGTCACGCGAGTGACGATTGGGATCGCTCACGCGAAGTCGTACTCTATTGCAAGGCGGGTGTTCGAAGCATGAACGCCGCCCGGCAACTGCTAGAAAAAGGATTCACGCGAGTCACGAATGTGTCGGGCGGAATAGTGAGCTGGACCAGGGATGTCGATCCATCGCTGCAACGATACTAGGACGATACGGCCTCCTGCGCGCGCGATTTATTTGGACTGACGTCGACAGGCCCAGATCGGCATATTTGACAGGATGCCAGATAACCACAACGGCAGACTGACCAGACACCTTTCGAACGGTCGTTCGATTTGACGTACGGGTTCGTCGCGATCGTCATCGGCGCGGCGCAAATCGGGTTAGCCGGACTTGCCGCCGTTCTGGATTATTCGAAGCGTTCCCGTGCCCGGACCGCCGGCGGAATTATCGGTTCGCATGAGGCGACCGGGAGCGCCAGGCGCCTCCTGTCTGGCGAGCTCGGTGCGCCGGAAGTAGTCGCGGCGCTCCGCAATGCTTCGCGCAACGACACTGCGCAAGCGCTAGTGTGGCTCGGAATGGAGCGCGTTCGTCCCACGGAGCGCGCCGCACTAACCGAGTTGCTACAGAAGGAGCCGTGGGTCAGGCAGACTGTGGACGGGGCGCACTCTCTGCTGTGGTGGAAGCGGCTCGCTGCGGCTCGCACACTCTCGTTCGTTGCCACAAAACGCGATCGCTCCACGATTCTGCTGCTTTTATCGGACAGCCATCCGGCAGTGCAGAGCGCAGCAACCGCGTGCCTCAATCGATATGCGGACGAGGAGCTGCTGATCCGCGTCATCGACGGCCTCTCATCCGCTTCCTCCGCCGTTCGCGCTTACCAGCTCGGCGTGTTGCGAACATATGCCGCATTGGCGGGCCCGATGTTGTTCGAGCGTATCAGGCCGGATGCGCCGCCTCACAAATTGTACGCCTACATTCACGCCGCTGCGGAATTGCAGGATGCCGAGTGCATGGTGCGCGTTGCGGATCTCTCGACCCATCCACATCCAGAAGTGCGCGTCGCGGTCGCACGCGTGCTCCGTAGCAAGGCGGGCGACACCGTTCACGTCAAGCTTCTTTCGCTGCTGCGTGACCCGGACTGGAGAGTCCGCGCCCAGGCGGCGCGTGGCCTTTCAGGGGTCGATGATCAGCGAACAGTGAAGGAGCTCGCGCGGGCACTTACCGATACCAACTGGTGGGTTCGTTTCCGTGCGGGACTCGCGCTCGCAGCGATGGGTCCCTTGGGGCGCGCCGCGCTCGCCGAAACGCTCACCCATAGCGACCGGTACGCCCGCGACATGGCGATGCTCGTCATCGGATTATCAGAGGCAAGTGTCGCGGAGCTGTCAGGCGGATGACCATCGCGAACGCCCTGCTGGTATCGATGACGACGATCATGATTTTCTTTCTCGTCATCAACTCATTTCATGCAATTCTGTTGATGTACTCCGTGCCGGAGCTCTGGTCGCACTGGCAGCTTGCTGACGATGAATACTTCCACGCGCTCGTCGGGTCCGAGGCGCTTCCTCCAATCTCCGTCGTCGCTGCGTTGCGGGACGCACCGAACGACGCGGTCGCATTCGCGCTAATGCTGCTCGCGCTCGAGTATCCGCGCTTCGAGGTAATTCTAGTTGTGAATGGCGGGGCGGGCACTGCGCTCAGCGATCTGGTGAGCGCATTGGATCTGTACGAAGTGCCGGCCGCGTTCACGATCAATCTTAAGACGGAGCCCGTGCGGGCGTACTATCGTTCGCGCCTCCATCCACGTCTTCTGTGCCTCGACAAGCCATCGGGATCCATCGGCGATGCTCTCAACGCGGCCATCAACGCCGCACGTTATCCGCACGCCGTCTCAGCCGCACCGAACGTCGTCTTCGAGCCCGACGCGTTGCTGCGACTCTCACGGCCGTTTCTTCTCGATCGTTCAGTCGCTTGCGTTGGTGGCATACTCCGTCCAGCAAACGGTGCCCATCTGGAAGATGGGCAGATCGTTCCTGGTCAGATCCGCGGCTGGACTGTTGGCTGTCAGACCATCGAGTATCTGCGCAATTTCATGTTCCAGCGACTGGGGTGGAACCGAATCGCGAGCAATATCGTTTTCCCTGGTAACACGGTTCTGTTCAAGCGCGAGCACGTATTCGGTGTGGGCGGGTTTGATGCGACTGACGAGACGCCCGGTCTCGATCTGGGCGTTCGTCTGCACAAGTACCTTACGGACATCGGGGTCAATGCCAGGATGCCAGTGATACCGGATCCGGTCGCCTGGTCGGTCGTCCCAGAGGACCTGGCGAGCATAGGTCGCGCACGCCAGCGCTGGCTCCGCGGGCTGCGGCGCGCGCTCGGGCGCAACGCAGGCATGTTCGCAAACCCCGAATACGGCACGTTCGGGGTGATCGCCGTCCCGTACTTCTGGCTCGGGATCATCATCGCCCCGATTGTGGAGTTGCTGGGCTACATCGGGCTCGTTGTAGGCCTCGCTACGGGTGTGCTGGGTTCATCATTTGCCTGGGCCTACTTGGCCTCAGTGATCGGATACGGCATACTCTTATCAGTATGGACTGTAGTGTTTCAGGCCGTTTCGTTCCAGCGAGCCGGCCAGCCCGGCGACGTTCTTAGGCTGCTCGCGTTCGCCGTGATCGAATCGCTTGGCTACCGCCAGATCCTCGCCCTTTATCGCACTACCGCGCAGTTCGCTGACCGTTAACCCACGTATCCCAATGGACAATCATCGCCTACAGGCGCTGCATGACGCTGGCCAGTCAATCTGGCTTGACTACATAGATCGCAGCATGTTGCACAACGGAGATCTCGAGCGCCGTCTCACTGACGACGTGCTCACGGGTATGACCTCCAACCCGACGATCTTTCAGAAAGCGCTCGCCGAGGGGACGGCGTACGACGCCCAATTGCGTTCAGCGCCTGCCTCGCTCGACGCCAACCAGTTGTTCGAGCTCGTCGAGACGCAGGATGTGCGCGACGCGTGCGATATTTTCGCGGACGTGTACCACAGCACCAAGGGCGAGGACGGATTTGTATCCATCGAGGTGTCGCCAGGTGTCGCGAATGATGCAACAGCGACGGTCGAAGAAGCGCACCGTCTCTGGACGACAGTCAACCGTCCCAATCTTCTGGTCAAGGTTCCAGGTACGGAAGAGGGCGCGAAGGCAGTTCGCCAGCTCATCACCGATGGTATCAATGTCAACATTACGCTGCTCTTCGCGGTTAAGGCGCACGAGCGGGTAATCGACGCGTACATCGATGGCATCGAGGCCCGCGTGGCCAGGGGACAGCCCGTCGATCGCATCGCGTCCGTTGCGAGCTTCTTTGTAAGCCGCGTGGACACCGAGGTCGATAAGCGACTCGAAGCGATTGGTGGCGACGCTCGGCAGCACGAAGGCAAGGCGGCGATTGCTAACGCAAAGACGGCTTATGATCTTTTCGTCGCCAAGTTCGGTAGCGCGCGATGGGCGGCGCTCGAAGCAAAAGGCGCGCGCGTTCAGCGCCCACTCTGGGCCAGCACGAGCACAAAGAACGCAGCGTACCGCGATGTGCTTTACGTTGAGACGCTCATCGGGCCGCACACCGTCAATACAATGCCGCCAACAACGATCGAGGATTTCCGCGATCACGGTTTGGTCGCGCGAACTGTCGATGCAAATATGGAACAGGCGCGCGCCGATCTTGCCGCGCTTGCTCGAATCGGCATCGATATGGACGACGTGACGAGTACCCTGCTGCGCGAGGGTATCGCGAGCTTCGAGAAGTCCTTCGCGACGCTGAGCGACGGCATCAGCGCGAAGATCGCGCAGCTTCGTCAAAGCGCGGTCTGATGCCGCATACGCGTCGCACGAAAATCGTTTGCACACTCGGCCCCGCAAGTTCAACGCACGATGCGATCATGTCGATCGCGGAAGCGGGGATGAACGTCGCGCGCCTCAACTTCTCGCACGGCACACACGCCGATCACGCTGAGCGCATCCGCCTGATCCGCACAATCGCGGATGAGTTGGGCAGGCCAATCGCGATACTCGGTGACCTGCAGGGACCGCGCATTCGCATTGGTGATCTCGTGCTCAGTATCTCGCTCACGCCGGGCGACGACGTCACGCTCGTGCATGAGGGAGAGGAGATCGGGGGTGAGATTCCGGTTACGTACTCTGAATTGGCGA
>PLEG01000391.1 GCA_003136975.1 Gemmatimonadota bacterium
ATCCATGGTGACCGGCGCACGCGGATGAGACCATCAAACAGAGCGTTATTGCGGCTGAGCCAGCGACGGTTCGCACGTTCATGATCCGCTCCCGCTAGGGACAGTTTAAGCTAGCCCATCCCGGCGCGCCGTGTGCCCGTTGAGCCCAGGCATTCATGCTGCCGGCAGGCGCACGTCTGCGTACGCTGACGTACATGCTAAGAAATCTTAATGCTCTAGCGTGCCCCGCCTCTGACCGCGTGATTAGCGGGATGTCGTCCATTTCGCGTTGCGCTCCCGCGACGCGAATTACGTGGCTTACTCAGTCCCGCCCGCAGAGCTCGCTGCGTGGCACGGGAGGTAATGAGCGGAAAGGAGGCCCTTTCCATCGGATAGCTGGTACTTCGTGTTCGTACCAACCGCGCCGACCCACGGCGCATCATGGAGGAGACTCAATACAATGCTGAAACGTATCCTGTCAGTCATCGGCGCCAGTGCGATGGTTGCTTCGGCCGCGTTGGCACAATCGGGGACTACAATCTCCGGGCGTGTGACCAACGACGCCGGCGCGCCCGTAGCTGGTGCAAGCGTGTTCATCCCGTCGCTCAATGTAGGAGCGCAAACCAACGACGCTGGACGCTATAGCTTCGTCGTTCCCGCGACCCGTGCGGCTGGTCAGACAGTATTGCTGACGGCTCGCGTCATTGGTTTCACGGCCAAGTCTTTTCAGGTAACGCTGGCGAGCGGTCGCGACATCACCCAGGACTTCACCCTCTCGAGCAACCCGCTTCGACTCGGCGAAGTGGTTATTACCGGAGCTGGCACCAGCACGACACGTGAAAAGCTCGGTGTCACGATTAACTCCGTGGATAGCGCCAGTATCACACGAGCCGCCGCACCGCAGAACATCGTTTCGGCGCTCGTTGCCAAAGCGCCGGGAGTAGAGGTTCGCACGCAGTCGGGCGAGCCGGGCGCATCTGCATCGATCAAGATCCGTGGCGGGGCGTCGCTCTCCGGCACCAACCAGCCATTGTTTGTGGTTGATGGAGTGCCGATCGACAACTCCACTTCGTCCGTATCGGGCGGCGATGGTAGCACCGTTACCTCGAATCGTGCGGCGGACATCAATCCAAGTGACATCTCCTCCGTGGACATCCTCAAGGGTTCCGCCGCCGCGGCTATCTATGGCGCTCGCGCGGCAAACGGTGTGGTGCTCATCACTACCAAGTCCGGTCACTCAGGCCCGACTCGCTACAGCTTCTCGACGACGTCTAACTTCGATAACATCGACACGGGTAATCTGCAGCTGCAGCAGGACTACGCGCAGGGAGGCGGTGGCAAGACTGCGGTGTGCAGCACCCCCAATTGCGTGGAAAGCAGCAACAGTTACGGCGCGAAGATTCCCGCCGGCACGCCTGTGTATGACCATCTGAGTGAGCTGTACAAGACCGGCTACACGTTCGACAATAACATGTCCGTGTCGGGCGGCAATGACCGCACAACGTTCTACGGGTCAGGCGGCTTGACCAATCAGGACGGTGTGCTCGTGGGCCCTCAGAATAAGTACAACCGCGCGACATTCCGGTTGAAGGGGACAGAGCAAGTCAGTTCGAATTTTCAGGTCGGCGGCAACTTCAACTTTATTGATACGCGCGGAAACTACGTTCAGAAGGGATCGAACGTCTCAGGTGTTTTGCTAGGCGGCCTTCGTACGCCGCCCAACTTTAACAACCTGCCGTATCTCAACACGTTGGGACTCCAGCGTCCGTATCGTTTTCCCAACCCGACTGATATTCCGTCGATGGAAAACGCCGGCTACTACGACAACCCGTTCTTCGTGCTTAACAGTCCGGGCAATAAGAGCGAGCTTAACCGCGAGATCGCAAGCTTCAATGCGGATTGGCATCCAACATCCTGGCTCTCGGTCAACGAGACACTCGGTGCTGATAATTATGCCGATAGCCGGTTGGAGGCACTACCGGTTACGTCCGCCGGAAATGCGGTCGGCCAGGTCACGCGCCGCGATCAGACTTTTCTCCAGATCGATCACAACCTGACCGCGACCGCAACGCACAGCTTCAGCGATCGCGTCTCTGCGACATTGACATTGGGGCAGAACCTCAACTCGCGTCGCGACCGGAATCTCTTCTCGACCGGAAATCAATTCCTCGCTCTTACGCCGCTGGCGCTTGAGAATACGGTGTCGCAGACGTCTGGCCAAGCCGAATCACTCGCGCACATCGAGTCGTACTTCGCGCAGGCTACCGCAGACTTCTACGACCAACTCAACTTCACGGTCGGTGTTCGTAACGACGGCTTCTCGACCTTCGGTGCATCGAATCGTCGCAGCAACTTCCCTAAGGTGAGTGGCGCGTGGACCTTTACAAACGCGCTCGGCAACCGCGATCAGAAAGGAATTCTCAGCTATGGTAAGCTGCGGGCAGCTTACGGTGAGACAGGCCACGAGCCGCCCGTGTATGGCACCATCACGGCCTTCAGCACGAACAGCACATATGGCAGCGGTTACGGGGACTTTATCAACACACTCTTCGGCCCTGGCGGTATCGTTAGCAGCAACGGACAGGGCAACTCGTCGTTGCGGCCAGAGCGGTCGAAGGAGTTCGAGTTCGGTGGTGACTTCGGCTTTTTCAACCAGCGCGCCGACCTGTCTGTCACGTCGTACAACAAGCATACCTCCGACGTGATAATCAATGTCCCTACCAGCGCCGCTGCGACCGGTTACGGCTCCAAGCTTGAGAATGGCGCGAAGTTGAGCAATCGCGGTATCGAACTCGCCTTCAACGTTCGGCCAATTCAAGCCGAGAACGTCGCGCTGGAGTTGGGCGTGCAGTACGCAAAGAATAAAGGCAGCGTCGATGGTTTGTTGGGAGCCCAGTTCATCGGCTACAACGAAGGTTTCACCGGCGCTGTCGGGTCATCAACGCTTGGCTATGCGCCGGGCGTGATTCGCGGCTCCGATTTCATTCGCTGCGGACGTGGCTTGCAGCTCGACTACGACGGTACGGGCGTGAAGAACATTGACGCCATTTGCGCCGCAACCGTTGGCGGTTACAAGAAAGGTGCTCTCTTTCTGGGTCCCGACGGCCTGCCGATTCCCGATCCGACCGATCGCGTAATCGCGGATCCGAACCCGAAGTACACCATGAGCTACAGTACGTCGCTCAAGCTCTGGAACCGATTCACGTTCTCCGGCCTCCTTGACTTGCGTAAGGGCAGCCAGGTGTGGAACGGTACCAAGGGAGTTCTGATCACCAAGGGTACGTCGGCATTCACGGATGTTCGTGGAACGACGAATGGGCAGTTCGGAGTGAACTTCGACACCAACATCTACCCGAATGTCGCCGGGCCGGGCGTCGGAGTAGTGCCGTTCACGAGCATGGCGGCATGGCAGAATTGGTTTCAGAACAACGGCGGCGGATTTGGTCCCGTTGGTCAGCAGTTCGTGGAGGACGGAAGCTTCGTCAAACTGCGCGAGTTGTCAGTCACATACACGCTGGACGGTGCGTGGGTGCGCAATCTGGTCGGCTTTACGAGTGCCGATATCCGTGTCTCAGGTCGCAATCTTCACACCTGGACCAAGTACACCGGCCTCGATCCTGAGGCGAACCTCGGTGGTGCCGAGTTCCTGACGCAGGGTATCGACTACTTCAACAGCCCGCAAACGAAGTCGTTCATCATCGCGATCAGCCTCAATCGTTAAGCCACCCGCCAAGACTCAAGGAGATCGTGAAGTGATAAAAACATGGAAGATCGCGCCGGTCGCCGCGCTGGCTATACTCGGCGTCGCGGCCTGCCAGGGAGACTTTCTCTCTGGTGGACAACTCAGTACCGATCCGAACCGACCGACCGCTGCATCCGCGCAGCAACTCCTCGCTGGAGTCCAATCCAACCTCTGGTCGTATTGGGGCAGCGACCCAGCACGCGTAACCGGAATGTGGGCCCAACAGTTTCAGGGCATCATTTCCCAGTACGTGTCACTGTATGAATACTCTCACGACGAAACCACCACCGGCGGCTTTCACGGAAGCTTGTATAGTGGGGGCGGACTCGTCGATCTGAAGAAGTCCGACTCGCTCGCCATCAAAACCAACGACAAGCACACGCTCGGCGTTGGACAGATCATGGAAGGCGCGCTGATGGGAACGGGCGCCGACTTTTTTGGCGACCTCGTTTACAGTCAGGCTCTTCAGGGCAAGACAAATCCGACGCTCGACAAACAGCAGGCCGTTTACGATTCAGTTCAGAAGATACTTTCGGCTGGGATCGCCAACATGGCGTCGAATAGTGCGACGGACGCCGGCCCTGGTCCGTACGACCTGAATTACAACGGTGATCCGGCGTCCTGGACCAAGCTGGCTCATACGCTGAAGGCGCGCTTTTATATGCATACCGCCAAGGTTGGTGGGACTGCCGCTTACACGGCTGCTCTCGCGGAAGCGAAGCTGGGCCTCAGCGACCCAGCCATGGACTATAAAGGAGTCTTCCAGACAGCCCCGTTGGCTGAGACCAATTTTTACTATCAGTTCAACGGTCCAGCTGGGCGCGGTGGCTACATGGGTATAGACCCGCAGTTCGTAAACCTCATGTTAACCCGGCAGGATCCGAGGTTTTCGGATTACATCGATACGACTGCCAATTACGTAAGCAGCACGCGTAGCGCGGCGGCTTACCAGCAGACATTCGTCAGCACCGCGGAGAATCTGCTGATATGGTCGGAAGCGGCGTACCGTACGGGCGATCCTGCAACCGCGCTCGTGCAGCTCAACAAGGAGCGGGCCCTCGCTGGGCTCGGGCCGGACGTAGCTGCGGCAGCTGGTGGCCAGGCACTTCTCACGGAGATTCTCACCGAGGAGTACATCAACGACTTTCAGCTCGGGGAAGAGTCCTGGAATCTTTACAAGCGCACCTGCTTCCCTAACCTCACTCCCACGGTTTCAACGCTCAAGATCCCGCGTCGCTTCTACTACGATTCGGGCGAGCGCCAGACTAACACGAACATTCCTAATACAGGAACAGGGGTGAACGGCTCGTTCAATCAGCTTGATCCGCCGGCGACAACGTCGGACGCTGGTGGTGCCTGTCTGGGCCAGTAGGGCGATATACATTGCGGCGGCCTGCTTCCGGCGCTGTAGTGGGAACACGTGATGCGGGTCCGGTGCGATATTGCGCCGGACCCGTTGCTCTTTCAACCATGTGATTTCGGAGAAATTGAATGAAACGAGCCTTCGTCGCTTGCATCCTCGGCGCAACAATGGCGTGTCAGTCGTATTCAACGGTCGCGCTCAGCGCGGTTCCGGTTGGTGCGGATGTGCAAGTCGCGCTCACCGATAGCGGAAGTTCCGCCGTTGCCGCGGGCGTCGGTCGGCACGCCCAACAGCTTGACGGAAAGGTTACGCAATCTGATGCGACCGGAATAACCTTATCGGTCAGCGAGCTGACGAGAACCGGCGGGACGACGGAGCTTGGTGAAGGTAGGCTCGTATCGGTACCCGCCGATGCAATCGCGACCATCCGTGTCCAGTCGCTATCCGTCAGCCGAACTCTATTGACCGCAGGCGCCATCGTGGCCGCCAGCTTGGCGGTCGGCCGTAGCCTGGGCGGTGGGAGCGGCACCAGCGTTCACGGCGGCGGACCTCCGCCAACGGGGCACTGACAACGTCCTGGGCTTTCGACGATTCGAGCCATTCCTCGGGGGAGCGAAGCAAAAAAACTCCTTCGTCACCCATCTCTGGCCGCTGTTTTCCAGTCGTCTACCTTGATTACCCCTCTGTTGACACTCTAATGTTTCTGTCCTAGAATTTACCCAACCGATATCCGACCAGAAGCTCCCTCCGAACGGGAGTTCCTCACGTCGCGCCTATTCACCCCAGAAAAAACAGGAGTGAGCCCGGGAATGTCCAGTTCCCAACGTCGTAATTCGTCCGTGTGGTCAGGTCACACCCATCAGGGGCAACCCTGGAGGATACATGCTTAGGTTGTTAAAGCGCATCACTTCAGCCACGGCTGCATTGGCAATGGTTGCCACGGCCGCTGCTGCACAGCAAAGCGCCACTATTTCGGGACGCGTGCAAACGGAATCGGGCGGTGCCCTTTCGTCTGCAAGCGTTTCGATCACGTCACTCGGTCTCGGTGCATACACCAATGATCAGGGCGTGTACAGCATTTCAGTTCCTGCCGCGAGAATGACAGGACAGA
>PLEG01000257.1 GCA_003136975.1 Gemmatimonadota bacterium
ACGGTTTCCGGGATGATGTCCTTCCCGTAGTTTTCAGCTTCGATCCCCGATTCCTGCAGTGATGCAATTCAAACAGATATCCTTTGCCGCCATCGCGAGCGCGGCACTCGCGCTTGCGCCAGTTGGTGCGCACGCACAGAATCCGACCGTCCCGGAAGGTGTCCGGCTCGGTCTCAATTACACACTCGGCACAAAGCCCGGCGTACTTGTTCTGCCCATGGACTCCGTGGGCGGCGACTCGGTGCGCGCGATTTTGCAGCGCGACATCGACTACGATGACCGTGCGACGGTCATTACGCTCGATGACGCCTCCGCGCGTGGCATGATGCCGGCGACGGGCGACAAGTTCAATTACCCGTTGTTCGCCAAGCTTGGCGTGGTTGCGATTCTGCGTCCCGAGCACTCGCTCACCGGCATCACAATAACGATGTACGATGTTGCGGCGAAACGTCGCGTTCAGATGGGCGGATTCCCGCTGCTGGACGCACCCAACTCACCAGGGTGGCGGCTCGCCGTTCATCGCGCGAGCGACGAGGTTGAGCGCTGGATCTTCGGAAGTCCGGGGTCGGCGTCGACGCGCATTCTATACGCTGGTGGCGACAAACAGATCTGGGTGATCGATAGCGATGGCGAGAATGCGCGCAAGCTGACGTCGGTAACTCTCGCGATGTCGCCAGCGTGGAGTCCCGACGCCACCAAGTTCATCTTCTGCGGATTCACGCCGGGCGGGTCGCAGATCGCGGTGTACAGTTTCATAACTGGTGATCTGCACTGGTTGAGTGGAACCGCCCGCGGGCTCAACATCACTCCCGTGTATGCTCCGGACGGCCGAACGATCGCGTATGCAAGCGGAACCGATCGCGGGACTGACGTGATGGTAATGCAGGAAGGCGATGGTTCACCGTCGCGTGCAATCACTGTGGGAAAGGGTAGCGATAACACGTCGCCGAGTTACAGTCCTGACGGACGCCAGATCGCGTTCATGTCGGGGCGCGCAGGGCATCCAGAGGTTTACACGATGGACGCGGACGGAACCAATCCGTCGTTGCTCACCGAGTTCACTTATGGCGAACAGGCATACCGCGCGTCACCGGATTGGTCGTCCGACGGCCGCAGGATCGCATATGAATCGCGTATCAATGGCGATTTTCAGATCATGACGATCGATCTGCGCGATCGCTCAACCAAGCAGTACACGAGTGACGGGCAGAACGAGGATCCATCATGGGCACCGGATGCGCGTCACATGGTGTTCTCGTCCACCCGTACAGGGCCGCGCCAGCTCTGGGTGCTCGACGCCGAGTCAGGGCGGATGCGCCAGCTGACCCACGCTTCCGGTGCGCGACTTGCCGCCTGGTCGCCAGTTCTCAAACCCTAAACCCTCGGGCTAATGCATTCACGCAAATCTCTACTCACAATCGTGGCGCTCGCCGTCGCCGCCGGATGTCACAAGGCTCCGGCTCCGCTTGCACCCGCGCCGTTGCCGGTGAATCGCGACTCGCTCGATCGGGCGCACGCTGACTCGATAGCGCGTGCGAACGCAGCGCGCCAGGCCGAGATCGCGCGAGCACAGGCAGAGCAGGATAGTCTGCGTTTGGTGCGCGAGCGAGAGCAGCGCGAGTCCGCGCAGAACGCCGATGCGATGAAGGTTCTGTCCGCGACGATCTTCTACGATTTCGATCAGTCCGACCTCACCGAAGCTGCACGCTCGCTTCTTCTGGCGAAGGTTCCGGTGCTCCAGGCTCAGCCCACTATCCGCATTCGCATCACAGGCCACACCGACGATCGTGGCTCGTCCGAATACAATCTCGCGCTAGGTCTTCGGCGCGCAGCGGAGGCGAAGGCGTTTCTCGTGAACAACGGAATCGATGCTGGCAGGCTGGCCATCACGAGCATGGGTGCGGAACAACCAGCGGTTCAGGGCGATAACGAGGAAGCGTGGTCGCGTAACCGTCGCTCCGAATTCACGCCGATCTCTGGAGGAGCAAACCAGTGAAGAAGATGATTCTTGCGACACCGGTGGCAATGTTGTTCGCCGGCTGCTTCGCTACACAGCAGGATGTGCAGGTTCTTCAGGGCGACATTCGCATGATGCGCGGCGAGCAGCTTGCGGCTGACTCCGCGCGCAAGTTGCAGCTCGACCGCGCGCTCATCAGCATGCGCGTTGCGAATGACTCGCTCAATGCGCTGGGTGCGCGACTCACGCACTTTCGGTCTGATATGACATCGAGCATGGCGTCGGTACAGCAACAGCTTCTTCAGGTGCAGGAGCTGACTGGCCAGAGCCAGCGCCGGATTCAGGAAGTCCGCGCATCGCTCGAGGAACGCCAGAGCGCGACTGCGGCTCCAGACTCGACCGGCGCGCCGGCGACGCCGGGACCGAACGCGTTGTTCCAGGTCGCGCGCGAGCAGATGATGCAGGGAAGTAACGCGGCCGCACGCCAGGCGTTCCAGGATCTGATCGCCAAGTATCCCAAGGCAGACGTTGCGCCGGACGCGGAGTTCTATATCGCCGAGACATATGCGGCGGAGAACAATGCGTCGGCGGCGGACTCCGTGTACGCGCAGGTTGCGTCGAAGTACGCCGGATCACCTCGCGCCGCGACCGCGGTTTACAAGCGCGCCGTTGCCGCTCAGAACGCAGGTAAGGGCGACCAGGCGCGCGATCTGTACAATCAGCTGATCAAGAAGTATCCGCGCTCCGACGAGGCTGCTCTGGCTCGGGACCGTATAAAGACGATCAAGTAGTCGGCGGAGGCAGATCGTGGCAATGCGTCGTACGGCGGGTGGGATGGCCGAGATGGCGTTCCTCGATCACCTCGAGGAGCTGCGGCAGCGACTCTTTAGATGTGCCGCAGCGTTCGCGTTTGGCGCGATCATAGCGTTTCTGATCTTCACGCAGGTTCCGCATTTCGACGTGATCGAGTTTCTTTCGCGCCCGATCACGCCGTACCTGCACGGGCAGAAGCTGGTTTATCTGCATCCAGGTGACGCGTTTCAGATAGTGCTCGACGCTGGATTCGCGCTGTCGTTCATCATCGCGTCGCCCGTAATACTGTACCAGTTGTGGGGATTCGTTTCGCCAGCGATGTACTCGCACGAGAAGAAGATGGTGCTCCCCGTGCTCGGCGGAATCGTCCTCCTGTTCCTTGCCGGCGTTGCGATGGCGTTCACGTTGATTCTGCCGATGACGATCCGTTTCCTGGTAGGCGTCGAATCGGCTGCGCTTCAGCCGATGATCGCGGCATCGGAGTNNCCATCGGAGTACTTTGGATTCGCGATTTACATGTGCCTTGCTTTCGGCGCGGCATTCGAGTTGCCGATCGTGATAATGGGACTTACCGCGCTCGGGTTGACCAACCCCAATTTTCTGGCGAAGTACCGTCGCTACGCGGCTGTTGGGGGTCTGATAGTCGGCTGTTTCATCACACCCGATCCGACCGCGATGTTCGCGATCGCGATACCCATGTATGGACTGTTCGAGCTCAGTATCGTACTATCGCGCATGGTCTATCGTTGGCGGAAGAAACGCGAGGTCGGCGACGATTCGGGCTCGGCGGACGAGCCACCGCCTCCGCCTGCACCGCCGTCTCCGTCGCCACCAACGCGCGAAGAACCGCGCCGCCTGGGAGCGCCCGCGTGATGGGATACCGGCGCTGTGAGATCCTTGTAGCCGCGCTCATCACGAGCGCGGCTACTCTCGCCAGCGCTCAGACCGTTGACAGCGTCAAGCGAGCGGCTCGCGACACCGTTCCTCGCGCTGTAGCTCATGACACTACCAACCGCCGCGACAGTACGTCCCGCGATACTCTGCACCAGATCAAGCCGCTGGTCACGTGGACGTCCGACTCGGATTCCGTAGCGAAGGCATTGATGAGCAAACCCGGGTATCGTGTGACGCGGTATCAGGGCGACAACGTGATCTTCGACGCCGGCAGCAAGGCTCTGCGCATTCAGGGCAAGCCGGCGGCGGTCGGACGCGATCAGACCGTCGTGATTGGCGACACTGTGCTGTACAACGACTCGACGAAATTCGTCACCGCGCTGGGAGATACGGTCATCCTGCACGATCCGTCGCAACAGACCGCCGACGTCGTCGCGAAAGGCCGTGTCACGTACAACACTGCGCTCGGACGAGGAACAGCGAGCAACATCAGCACCTCGGTTGAAAGCGGGCAGCGATACTATCTGTCGGGTCAGGAGACCGCTTTCGTTCGCGACACCAGCACCGCGAAACGCAGCGCCTATTACGTTCGCAACGGAATCATTACGAGCTGCGACGACAGCGTTCCAGATTACTACTTCAAGTCGAGCGAGATCAAGTTTGTTTCAAAGAATCTGCTCGTGGCGCGACCGGCGACGCTTTACGTTGCCGGTGTGCCGGTATTCTGGCTCCCGTTCCTGTTTCAGGATGTGCGCAACGGACGACGTAGCGGAATCCTCACGCCACGCTTTGGTCTGAGTGAATTTGTCCGCAGCAGCTCGTCCTACCGTCGCCACCTGGAGAACCTCGGCTACTACGCGAACCTCGGCGACTACATGGACGCCGAAGCGTGGTACGACTGGCGCAGCAGCGCGCGCGGGAACATCAACGATCCTGGATTCTCCCGCGTGAACGGACAGTTCCGCTACCGCTGGCTCGATCGCTTTATCACTGGCGGAATCGCAGTGAATCATCTTGCGCAACCGGGCGGATCCAACAATACAGCGGTTACCTGGTATCACTCCGAGGAGTTCTCGTCCACCAGCCGGTTCAACGCCAACGTCAATTTCACCACGAATACAATGGCGTTGCGTCAGACGACCTACAATCCCGTGCAGCAGTTGGCGGCCATCAGCTCCGACGTGCGCTACAGCCGCAAGGTCGGACCATTCTCGATGGATATCGGCGTCCACCGTGACCAGTACTCTGGGCGTACACAGATACAGGAAAGTTATCCCACAGTGAGTCTCACGAGCCCCACGCTCGCCGTGACGCACTGGCTCGACTGGACTCCAAGCCTGAACTTCCAACGCCAGGCGGTCGTTAACATGGACCAGTCGGCGGACATATTCTACCGCTATTTCACCAATGTGAGCGGTGCCGCTGACAGCTCGCGGATCAAGGCTTCAGAGATTACACAGTCCACGTCGTTTGGAACGCCAATAAGCATTCACGGTTTTCGCATTGATCTGTCGGGCAATCTGCAGAGTTTTGATCAACAGCATCCCGTGACGCGTACCTTCATCAGCCAGACGGATACCACCCAACGCTACAATCGAACGTTCGCAAGGTCGGCGTCGAATCAGGCCGACTTCAATTTTGCGTTCAGCCTGCCGGGGTTCTTTCCTGGAACTCTCAACCTGAATCCGTCGGTGAACTTCACCAACGTATACAGCGGAGCCTATTACGTCCAATCCGAATTCTCTAATGGACAGTGGGTTCACCAGACCAAGCGGCCTAACTTCTCGCTCGGCATCTCACCGACACTGTTTGCATTGTTCCCTGGCATCGGGCCGATTGCGCGCATCCGCCATTCGCTCACCCCGCGCATAAGCTTCGGCTACGCCCCGACGGGCAACGTGCCCGCAGCGTATCTCGCGGCTATCAATCACTCTGCTAACGGTTTCCTCGGCAATCTACCGCAAGAGCAGGTCACCTTCGGGTTGTCACAGGTGTTCGAGGGAAAGATGCGGTCCGACACGGGATCCGCGGGGGAAGGTCAGAAGGTGAAGCTCCTCGCGCTGGATTTCTCGTCGCTAACGTGGGATTTCGAGCGCGCGCGGCAGACTCATCGAACTGGCCTTACCACCAACTCCTTCACGTACGGCGCAACGTCGGATTTACTTCCCGGATTCAGCTTCAACAGCACCTATTCGTTATTCCAGGGCGACATACAGAGCGACACCGCGCGATTCAAACCGTTCCGCGAAGGAGTTACCGCCGCCTTCACCATCAATGGCCAGACGGGGATCTTCGGAGCGATCAGCAGGCTCTTTGGCCACGCGTCATCGCCGGCCGCCGCGCCGGTGTCGTTCGAGCAGAGTGAGCAGGACCAGCTCGCGTCCCGATTGTCATCGATCCCGGTTGCCGGTACAGCCTCGCGCGCATCTCAGTATGCAATCGATGACACTCAGGGATGGAGCAGCCAGATCAGCTTCTCGTCCAACCGGCAGCGTCCGCCGATCGGCGGACGTGTGGTGAACTACGATCCCACGCTTATCTGCAATCAATTCGCGACCAATCCGATCGTGTTCGACCAGTGCAAGCAAACGGCGTTGCTAAATCCGCAAACGGCGGTGAGCAACATCAACGATCCAATCGGCGGTGGCGTGTTCGTCAGGATTCCGCCGCGCGAGACTCTGAGCGCGAACAGCACCTTTCACATCACGCAGAAATGGGCCGCGAGCTGGGGAACGCTCTACGATGTCACCAACCACGCGTTCGCAAGCAACCAGATTACATTGCAACGCGACCTGCACGATTGGCGCGCGATATTCTCGTTCAGTCAGAGTCCCAACGGCAACTCATACTTCAGCTTCATGATCGGGAACAAGGCCCAGCCCGATCTCAAGTTCAACTACGACAAGCCCACCTACCGGCAGCAGGACATTCAGTAGCCGTTGCTATCAGCCCGCTTCGCGCCGTGGGACGTTCCGATCTTCCTGGCGAAATACGCGTATCTAACGCTTGTCCGCAAGCCAATCCTCGTGCACTTCGAGGTAACGCTTCGCTGTAATGCGCACTGCAATTTCTGCGATTACTGGAAAACTGATTCGTCCGAGCGCGACAACGAGCTGAAGAGTTACGCGGACGCCGCTCGCTTTTTCAATCCCATGATGATCACATGGACTGGCGGCGAACCCACGCTGCGAAGAGATCTCGAAGATCTCGTGTCCGCCGTGGATCGCGCCATCCGCGTGAAGTACATGACGCTCATCACGCATGGAGGTACGTTGACTCCGGAGCGCGCACAGTCGCTCTGGGATGCTGGTGTCAACCAGTTCAACATCTCGCTCGATTTTCTCGATGAGCGCCACGACGAAGCGCGTGGAATTCCTGGACTCGTCAGCAAGATCATGCGCAACGTTCCGGCGATGCGCGAACGCGGCATCGACGCGATTCGGTTCAACACGGTGATCAAGCGCTCCAATGTCGGCGAGCTCGTCTCCATCGTAAATCGTGCGGCGGAGCTCGGGGTTGGCGTCAACTTCAGCTGCTACACCGATAACAAGAATGGCAACGCCGAGGGCCTCATTCCCGCCTCCGAGGTCAGGATGCTCGAGGAGGTCATCGAGGAGCTACTCGCGTTCAAGCGGGAGCGCCGGGGAATCATCACCAACTCCGATTACTATCTGGAGCAGATCCCGCGCTACGTTCGCGGAGAGACCTCCGAACCGTGCCGGTCCGGCATCCGGACCATCCATCTGGATCCGGCTGGATACGTGAAACGATGCCCGGATTTCCCTGTGGACTTCCACTGGCGTGACTTCCGGAAGTATGAACCAGTCAACTGTAACGCATGCTATTACGCATGCCGCGGCGAGGCGCAGGCTCCACTGCGCCTGTCTCGAATCCGCGATGTAATGGCATCGCCGTTCGATCGTTAGATCCTTGGGGGAAGGCCATTCTGGCCCGCTCCCGGCGCTCTCGTTAACTTCCCCTTGACATGTCCAAGTCTGCCCAGCTCAAGAGGAAAGCCGCGGAGTTCGAGCAGAAGCGGCAATATGACCGTGCTCTCACGTCCTACGCTCAGGCTATCGAAGCTGCCGCCGGAATCCCGGAGGAGCTCGATATTCCTCTCTACAACCGCGTCGGCGACCTCCACCTTCGCCTTGGCGAGCTTGAGAAAGCGGTAGCGTACTACGAAACCGCGGTCGACCTGTACGCAGAGGGCGGTTTCTTCAACAACGCCATCGCCCTCTGCAACAAGGTGCTTCGCCACGCGCCGGACCGTTCGGTCATCTATTACAAACTCGGGAAAATCAGCGCGAAGAAGGGCTTCAACTCGGACGCGAAGCAGAATTTCCTCGAGTACGCAGCCCGCATGGAAAAGGGCGGCGACATAAGTGAGGCTTTCCGCGCATTGAAGGAATTCGCGGACCTCTGTCCCGGGCAGGACGACGTTCGGCTGATGCTGGCCGAGCAGCTTGCGCGTGCGGGCCGCACCCAGGAGGCGCTCGAGCAGCTCCAGATGGTGTACGAGGCGATGCTCGCCGAGGACCGTGGCACTGAAGCCACTGCCACGCTGGAGCGCATCCGCGCGCTGGACCCGAATTTTGCTCCACGCGCCGGAATGTCGCGGCAGCACGCCAAGCGCGAAGGGCTGGTATTTCTCGACGTCGACTACGGCAAGCGCGACGGCACGCCAGACGCTCCGCCTGTCACAGTACAGACCAGCGCAGAGCCGTTCGCCCGGCCGTTGACCGCTGAAAACTTTGGAGAGGTCGAGCTTCCAGCGGCCGCCGACGTGCGCGTTGCGGGAACGCTGGACGAGTCGCCACTCGCGGGACTCACGCCACTCGAAGATCCGCTCACGTCGATGATCTCCGATGAGTCCCGGTCACCGGGACCTACGATGGCGGAATTCGAGTCCACATCCTTCCCAATCGAGGGCACTGATCGGGAAATTACGCCACTCGCGATCGAGCACACGTCGTTCGATACGATGTCGCCCGCTTCGCTCGACACCGAAGAAAATGAGCCCGTCCCCGCCGAAGCTGGCGCGACTATGCAGCCCGCGCAGGCCGACGCGCTCACTTCCGCCGATGAAGGCGCCGGCCCTGTGGACGACTCAACCGATTCGATGGCTGGCTTGGTCACCGGCTACGTGGCTTCGCTCTCCAGCGACGTCGGGGTCGCGGAGGGTGGTCTTCCGGGCGATCTCGGCATTCTTCCGCTCGAGGCGGTGGAGGAAGAACAGTCAGCCGCCCATCCGGAACCACGTTCGGACGACGAATTTGTTGACTTGAACGAGTGGCTTCTCGAGGGCGAGCCGGCCAAGAATCCGCGCATGACGGCCGACGAGGAAGACAAATCCACCAGCGACGTGCAGACAGACTTCTCAGAGATGCTCGAGACGTTCAAGGCGGGCGTTGCAGCCAATGTTGACGAGAGTGACTCCGACAGTCACTACGACCTCGGCGTTGCATACATGGAGATGGGTTTGTTCGACGAAGCAATTGCGCAGTTCCAGAAAGCGCTGCGCGGAGACGCAACACCCGAACGCCGCGTTCGCGCATACGAATCGCTGGGACAGAGCTTCATCGAAAAGAATGAATATGCTGTTGGGATAAGCTCGCTCGGCGGTGCGCTGAAAGAATCCGGTCTCACAGACACCAAGCTTGTTGGAGTGTTGTATCTGCTCGGCTATGCCAGCGAGCGTTTGGAGCAGTGGTCGGATGCAGAGGTTTATTATCGCCGCGTCTTCGCGGTGGACATCCGCTTTCGCGACATCGGCGAACGGCTGAAGCGCGCCGAGCAGATGGCGTGACCGCGCGGGCAATCGACGCGCCAGAGGCGAGTGACGCCTTGCGCGCCGTATCGCTAGCGCAGGTGCAGTCGCCGGTGCGCGACGATCTGCAGACAGTACGCGATCAGATGGAGCAGTCCATCACGCGCGACATTCCGATGCTCGCGACGGCGGCCCGGCATCTACTTGCGATGAAAGGCAAGATGTTTCGCCCAACCCTCGTGCTTCTGTCGAGTCACACGGCGGGCACTCCAACGCGCGATGCAATTGTTGTCGCGTCAGTGGTCGAGATGGTGCACCTGGCGACGCTTGTGCACGATGACGCCGTTGATCATTCGATGTTGCGGCGCGGAATGCCCACCATCAATTCGCTCTTCAATGACCAGATCTCGGTCATCATGGGCGACTATCTGTATTCAACTGCACTCACTCAGCTCGTCGCACTCGAGAACNNGCGTCCACGCAGATGTCTGTGGGCGAATTATCGCAACTTTCCACCGTCGAGCCGCTCGGCTTCTCTGAATCAGATTATGAATTTCTGATCCGATCAAAGACGGCATCGCTGATGTCGGCCGCATGCCGCGTTGGTGCGATGTGCGGAGCATCAGCGCACGCCGACGCGCTCGGCAGGTACGGTGACGCACTGGGGATGGTCTTTCAGATAACCGACGATCTCATCGATTTCACCGAAGCGTCGGAGACAACTGGCAAGCCGAGCGGGCTGGATCTGCGGGAGCACAAGGTTACGCTTCCGCTGATCGCCGCACTTCGCTCGATGACGGCGCCTGAGCGTGCTCGCGCCGCCGCCCTGTTTGACACGCCCGAGCCTGACGACGATGACGTGGCGGAAGTCGCGGAAATCGTGGTGGCGCGCGGCGGGCTGGACTATGCACGCAGTTGTGCCGCCGAATACGCGGAGCGCGCGCGCTCCGCGCTCGTCGATCTTCCCTCAACGCCTGCCCGGGACGCCCTCGGCGCAGCTATCTTGTACGTAATGGAGCGACACGCCTGATGCCACCGCGCGGAGCATCCCGAAAGGGCGCATTTTTCTACGGCATGGTCCTGGCAACTGGATTCATCGCCGGCGGCCTCCTGACCCAGGTTTCCCGTCGATTTCTGCCGCCAAGTGCGGTGAAGGAATTTTTCACGACCGGGGTAACGCCTGCCCTGGGACCACTCACTGTGGATCTCGTGGTTCTCAAATTCGCGATAGGTCCGGTTGCAGTGGACGTGTCCCTCTTGAGTCTGTTGGGCGTGCTTCTGGCGTATTTAATCGCGCGGTCGCTATTTTAGAAAGTCTGTGGTGCAGTACCGCTGAACGTTTTCCCCTTCGGAGTCATCTATATGCCGCATTTCAGCTTCATGGAACTGGTGATCATCATGGTGGTGATCCTGCTTCTGTTCGGCGCCAAGCGCATTCCTGAGATCGCCGGCTCCGTCGGCAAGGGGATCAAGGAGTTCAAGAAGGAGATGAACGACATGGAGCGGAACGTCACGAATCGTGATGTGGGCCCTCCGCCGCGCCTCACCTCCGAGGATCTCCAGCGTCCGTCCGCGCAGACGACCCCCGAGGCAGAGCAGCACGAGCCACGCCGGCTTCTCTAGCTCACCGTTAAGAAAGCAGAAAGGTTTTGGCGGGGTCGCTGCCAGAGATTCTGTATCGGAATTTCCAGAGTGAAAAAAGAGGGGCGGTGAACGGTGCTTCGTTCATCGCCCCTCTTTTTTCCCCACCCATTCAGCTCATCGCTTTGTCACGATGAAGTCCTGCGAATGGACGCCTCGATCTCCTTGCGGCGATCGGTGATCTTCGCGGCCGAGCGAAGGTTCGACAGAAATTCCTGAATGCGGCCCTGCTGCATGGAACTCAGATACTGGCCGCGCAGCTGTTCCTTGGTTGCGTCGAACGTTTTGCGATCTGCGTCGATGCGACTGTTCACCGCGATGACGTACACCGCTTCGTCGGTGACGATTGGTTCGCTGACAGCACCGACGGGAAGGGCGAAGGCTGCGCCAACAATTTTGGCGGAGCTTGGAACCGCCGGAAGGCCCGCAACACGCGTGAATGCGTCCGTCTTGGTCACTTGCGTGTTGAGTATCTGTCCAGCCTGCGCAAGTGAGCTTCCCGATGCGGCAATCCCAAACTTGTGCGCTGGATCAACCAGTTTCTGAACCGCTTTCTCGCGCGCGAGAATCTGCTTGATGTCGTTCTTGGAAGCGTCCAGCGACGGCGTTCCGCCCGGTGTAAGTGTCTCGAGGCGAGCGAGATAATAACCGTTCTCGTCATCGTACAGATCGCTGCTCTCGCCAACCTTGGCGCCGAATGCCCACGCGGAAACGCTTGGAACCGACGTGCCGTTAACGACCAGCGGCTGACCCTCGGTCACATCCGATGTGAACGTCTTGAGGCCGAGTGCCTTTACCGCCGCGTCGAACTTATCCGGCGTTTCCGCGGATGCCGTCATCTTCGACAGGGAATCAGCTTTTCGGTCGGTGCGATCTGCGCTCGAGTCGCTCTGCGCGACACGAAGCAATATGTGGTGCATCGCGACCGTGTCACCGTTGCGCGAGTCCAGACGGATGAGATGGTAGCCGAACTGCGTGAGAACGGGTTGCGAGATCTCACCTGGCTTGAGCGTCGCGGCCGCTGTTTCGAATGCCGGTACGAAGCGCCCCTTTACGCCCTTCCCGAGATCGCCACCGCGAACCGCGGAGCCGGAATCAGTCGATTCAGCCTTCGCGATGTCCTCGAACTTGGCGCCGGCCATGATGCTGTCGCGCAGCGCGATTGCGTGCGTGCGCACCGCGGCGCTATCGGCGGCGGTAATCACGCGCGGGATTTCTGTGACTGTTACGCGTGCGTGGCCCGGTCGCGCCATGTCCTTTTTGTGCGCGTCGTAGTAAGCGCGAATCTCGCCGTCGCTCACCTGAGTCGATGCGATGTCCGCCTGACTCGGCGTGAACGACGCGTAGCTGATGGTCGCGCTGTCGCGCGCATCGCGGTAGTTCATCCAGAGCGTTGCATCCGAGATCCACAGTCCTGCCGTGATCTGCTGATACAGCTTCTGCTTTGGAATCGCGTCGCGATAGTAGCCCTCGAGCTGAAGCAACAGTCCGCTCTGCTTCGCACTGGGACTGGTGAGAAAGCGCTGGTACTTCGCGAGATCGAACTGGCCATTGGTCTGCAGCTCCGGATCCTGCATGAGCTGCGGCGGCGGGCTGTATTTCGCGGCGTTGGTCAGCTCGTCGACGGAAACCGAGATTGCACGTTTGCGCATCTCCTGGCGCAACAGCGCTTCGTCAATGAGTTGGTTGTACGCCTGATCCTGTATCGCCTGACGTGCGTCCAGCGAAATGGACTCGCCACTCGACGCGGTCCGCTGCTGTTCCAGCTGGCCCGAGAGCGTCTGCCAGGTGGTTACGAGTATGTCCTCACCGTTCACCGTAGCCACGGCGGTGGTGGATGTGACCGGGGCACTTCCGAAAAGGCCCGACGACTCGTATAGAAGGAATCCGCCGATGAACGCGACGGTGACGAAAATCCAGATGTATTTTGCGGAACTCCGCATCGACT
>PLEG01000304.1 GCA_003136975.1 Gemmatimonadota bacterium
CCTACGGTCCAACACGCAATCCCATCGACCCGGAGCGTGCTCCAGGCGGGTCGTCCGGTGGCTCAGCTGCCGCCGTCGCCGCCGGCATCACCAACATCGCGCTAGGCTCCGAGACGGGCGGAAGCGTCCGGCAACCGGCGGCGTTTTGTGGCGTTGTGGGTGTCAAGCCAACATACGGTCGCATCAGCAGATTCGGCCTGATCGCGTTCGGCTCATCGCTGGACCAGATCGGTGTCTGCGCCCGAACCGTTCGAGAGGGCGCGGTCGCCACCTACGCCATGTCCGGTCGAGATCCATACGATTCGACGAGCGCCGACGTACCAGTTCCACCGGCCCCGCCCGATGTTAAGGCGTACCGCGGCAAGACGCTGGATGGCGTGACCGTCGGGATTCCCTCCGAGTATTTTCCGCCGTCACTCGACTCGAGTGTCCGTGCGCGCTGCGACGTTGCAATCGAGGTTCTACGCGGCCTTGGCGCGAAGATAGTCGAGGTATCGCTTCCACATACGCCACTCGCGATCCCGGTCTACTACATCATCGCGCCTGCGGAAGCGTCCTCCAATCTCGCGAGATTCGATGGCGTACGTTACGGCCCGCGCGCCGCTGACACGCCGGACCTTCGAGTGATGTACGACGCGACGCGCAGTCGCGGATTCGGCGTGGAAGTTCAACGACGGATCATGATCGGCACATACGTGTTGTCGCACGGTTACTACGATGCGTATTACAAAAAAGCTCAGGCCGTGCGGGCGCTGATCACACGCGATTTCGCAACCGTATTCGCATCCGGCGTCGACGTGCTATTCACGCCGACCACACCCACGCCCGCGTTCCGTCTTGGCGCGGTGACTGATCCGTACGAGATGTACATGAGTGACATTTTTACCGTTACCGCGAACCTCGCGGGGATCCCGGCCATATCGATTCCAATTGGTCGCGTTGCCGGACTCCCGATCGGCGGACAGTTTCTCGCTCGCCATTTTGACGAGCCGGGCATGTTTCACGTAGCCGCCGCCCTGGAAGCCGCGCTCGGTGAGGAGGCGCACACATGACGGACTGGAGCGAGAAGTATGAGATGGTGGTCGGCCTCGAGGTCCACGTTCAACTTAAGACGCGATCGAAGGCGTTCTGTGGTTGCTCGGCTGATTTTGGCGCGCCACCAAATGTGAATACGTGCCCCGTGTGTCTTGCGCTTCCGGGCGCGCTTCCGGCAATCAACGCGGAAGCCGTACGGCTGGCAGTGCGCGCTGCAATCGCATTGGAGTGCACGATCAACCTCACGTCGGTATTTGCGCGGAAGAACTACTTCTATCCCGATTTACCCAAGGGATACCAGATATCGCAATTCGACCAACCGCTCGCAGTTAAGGGAACGCTCCACGCGCGGATCCCTGGTGAGACGGCTACTCGCGCTATCGCGATAACACGATTGCACATGGAAGAGGATGCCGGCAAGTCGGTACACGATCGCTATCCTCGAATGACCGCGATCGATCTCAACCGTGCTGGTGTCCCGCTCGTCGAGATCGTCTCGGAGCCGGACATGCGCTCGGCGGCCGAGGCAGGCGCTTATCTGCGAACTCTCAAGCAGATTCTCGAGTACGCGGATGTGAGCGACGTGAGCATGGAGGAGGGAAGCCTGCGCGTTGATGCGAACGTCAGCGCTCGTTTGCACGGCGTCACGGAGCTCGGAACCAAGACAGAAGTCAAGAACGTGAATTCGTTCTCGGCAGTTGAGCGATCTCTGCAGAGCGAGTTCGATCGTCAGTGTGCGATGCTGGATCGCGGGGAAACCGTTCGCCAGGAAACGATGCTCTGGGACGCGGCACACGGAACCGTGCGGCCGGCAAGATCGAAGGAAGAGAGCCACGATTATCGTTACTTCCCGGATCCGGATCTGCCGCCACTGATTCTCGATCCCGACTACGTAAAACGGCTCAGACATTCGCTCCCGGAGCTACCGCAACAACTTCGCGAGCGTTTTGTGACGCACTTCAGTCTCGGCGACGCTGAGCTCGATGCGGTGACAGCGGAGCCGCGACTCGCCGAGTATTTCGAAGGCGTCGCGCGCGCGCATGGCGATGCAAAGCACGCGGCGAAGTGGGTGATGGGAGAGCTTGCGGCGGCGTTGAACGAGACTGGCGTAAAGATCGGCAACTTTCCAGTACGGGCGCCGCAACTCGCCGAGTTGCTCGACATGATCCGCGACGGAAAGCTGAGTCACACCGCCGCGAAAGCCGTCTTCGCGACGATGCGCGTTTCCGGAAAATCGGCGCCGGTAGTTGCAGCGGAAATGAGCGTCACTCAGGTCGGCGACGACTCCCAGATCGAGCAGTGGATCGCGGAAGTGTTCGTTGAGCTTCCCGATGAGACGGCGCGTTTCCGCGCTGGCGAAAAGAAGCTGACTGGGGTTCTGGTGGGGGCGGTCATGAAGAAGTCGAAAGGTCGCGCAGATCCGAAGAAGGTCAACGCGCTGCTCGGCAAGTATTCGAGCTAGCGGCGGTTCCGTAGGATACGACTCCTGCGAGGCGATGTTGCAGAAGTTGGGCCTCGGCCATGGATTCCCGCCTTCGGCGGGAATGACGGCTTCGGCGGGAATGACGGCTTCGGCGGGAATGACGGCTTCGGCGGGAATGACGGCTTCGGCTTACTCTACGGGGTATATCGGCGCGCCGAGTTTCTCGTGATACACCAGTTGCGTCTCCGGCAATCCAAACTCCCGATCTGCCTCGTCGCGGATCGTTAGCTCACCGCCCCGACGCAATGCGAGCCGGCGCACCTTCTTTGCATTTCGCAGCGCGACGTCACCGGATGGATCCAGCGCGTACGGGTCCGACTCGCTCATTCTGTTGAAGAGATCCATGATGAAGTCGTAAGACCTCGTCATGTACGCGGACACTTCATTGTTCGCGAGATCCCAGCGGCTTTTCTCGGAGATTAGCTGGAATGCGCGCTGCCACGAGTCGGTATCAGTTACGTAAACCATTCCGCGAAAGATTCTTCGATTGGTGTGCGTGCTGAAGATCGTGGGACTGAGAATCCGATCGAGGTGCTCATCAGCTCGGGAGTGGTCGAGCAGTATCAGCTCGCGCGCCTTGTGCGGTGAATCGCCGCCGAGGTGCGTCTCGAATCGGCTCTCCCAGTAGCTGTGCCCGAGCGCAGACGTCGTTGACGTTACGGTGAGCTGTTTTGGAACGTAGTAATTGTGCGCTACCGAATCGGCGGCGAGATGCGCTAGATATCCGAGTGCAAAGGCCCGCATTCGGCCGTCGGAGGCGAGGTCGTGAATCTCGTAGCCCACCTTCCATGAGTGACAGTGGCGACCAGCTTCGGCGTATTTCTTCGCGATGCTGGTGTCTGCCGCGATAGAGCCGTACAGAAAGTCGTACGGGAAGGCTTCGAGCAATTCGGCGATGCTACCCGGGAGCATCGAGAGCGAGCGCAGCACCGCATCACCCAGGAAAACGTGGGTGCCAGGTGTCCAGGCATGCGCTGTTCTGGGTGTGATGAGGAGCAGCAGCACTACTATCGCCGCTGCTCCTCTTATGCTAAATGCCCAGCCGCCGACGCCGGCGACGAATCGATTTGCGGAGATCCTGCAATTCCCCCGAGACAGTGTCCTCGATGGCCCCTTTGGCAGCCTCGAAATATTCGTGCATCTGCTCGCCGACACCATCCAGCGATAAATCCTCCGCCCATTCCATCCCACGGTCATACCCGCGACGCGCACCATCGGCTGCCTTGCTCGCCATCCGTGCGCCGGTCACACCGGCGAGCGAGGCCATGCGAGCTCCCTTGCCGGCCAATTCCATTCCCCGCGCCAGTGAATTACGGGTTGCTGGCGTACGGCGGCGGAAGAGCATCGTAACACCAACGCCAACCGTCAGCCCAATCAGAGCCGCGGTCAGGAGGTCGAGATCTTCCTCACGCGAGCCCGCCGCGGCGGCGCGGCGCGTGCCGCGACCGGGCCGGGGCGTTCGTGCCGGCCGCGCCGGTCTCACTTCCGTTTCTGTCATCGCCATCCTCGAAATCCTCCGTGTTGTCAAATACCTGGGCGAAACCCGCCCTCACGCCGTGAACCGTGGAAGCCGTGTTCACGAATGCCGACTCGGCCTCGTCCTGCACGACTTCGATCAGCGCATTGAACTCGTCGAGCCTCGCTTCGGCTTCTTTCACCGCCTTGAGGAGCCGCGCATTCGCGGCGGCTACGGTCTGCTGAACCTGGCGCACGTCACCTTTCACGATGGCGATGATCTCACGCGCGTCTTCGGCAACGATGCTTGCACTGCGAACCAACGGTGCCACATCGCCATAAACGCGATCAAGTAGATCGTTCACCTTCTTGTACGTCTTCCTGAAGTCCCACGCTGCCGGGACGAGTCCCACCGCAAGCACCAGGAGGGCGATCGTCATGAGACCGCTGGCCACCGAAGTGATCTTTTCGAAGGTGCCGACGGCTGCCGGCACCTGCTTGGTGACCAGCGTATCAGGCAGAACGTGCTGCGTCGCCTGGATCAGCAGCGTTGTGACGTGCATCATGTCGTACATGGGCGCGATTGGTGCAAGGGAGGGGCCAGCCCCGGATACCCGTCGGTCGGGTTCCTGAGGGCCAGCCAGGACGTCCTGGCCCTATATTGTCGCCAATACCATG
>PLEG01000263.1 GCA_003136975.1 Gemmatimonadota bacterium
CGTTCGCTCACCACCGTCCCCGCCACGGTCCCACCGGCTTGGCCGAAAATGAGTTGCGGGGCAAGCAACGCGCAAAACGCGATACTGCCCCGCATGGCCCATCCCGCCGCGAATCGCGTGGCCCTTGAGGCCACAGCTTGCGAATCGAAAAACAATCCCATCCACCCTCCCGCATTGGTAATGGCGCGCACAGCGCAGGTCACCATTTGACACGCGCGCGCGTCCCCGAATTGCTGCTAAAATGCATCACGCTAAATGCGTGCGCTAGGACGCAAGAATACGATAAGAAGCCCGTCTACACCAGTAGACGGGCTTCTTATCGCGGTGAACAGCATCCGCGCGTTACTTCCGGAGCCGCCTACTCGAACGCCGCAAGACCAGTGACCGCCTGACCGACGATGAGCGTATGGATGTCGTGCGTTCCTTCGTACGTGTACACGCTCTCCAGATTCGCCATGTGCCGCATCGCACCGTACTCCGCGAGGATGCCGTTCCCGCCAAGCAGACGGCGAGCTTCGCGCGCGACGTCGCAGGCCACGCTCACGTTGTTGCGCTTCGCAAGCGACACCTGCTGCGGTGTGAGCTTTCCGGCGTCCTTGAGACGGCCAAGATGAAGCGCGAGCAATCTCCCCTTCACAATCTCGGTAACCATCTCGGCAAGGCGCGCCTGCTGAAGTTGAAAACCGGCGATCGGACGGCCGAACATCACCCGATTCCCGCCGTATGACAACGCTTCTTCAAAACAGTACATCGCCGCACCCATCGCGCCCCACGCAATCCCATACCGCGCCTGCGTGAGACACATCAGCGGACTCTTCAATCCGCCAGACTTGGGAAGTATTGCATCGGCTGGAACATGTACGTCTTGCAGCGACAGCGATGAAGTATCCGACGCACGTAGTGACAGCTTACCCTTCTGATTCTTTGCCGCGAAGCCAGGCGTCGACGTCGGTACCACGAAGCCGCGGATTGAATGCCCGTCATCATCGCCGTCTTCCGTCTTCGCCCAGATTATCGCGACGTGCGCCGTGGATCCATTGGTGATCCACATCTTCGCGCCATTGATAATCCAGCTGCCGTCCGCCTGCTCGCGCGCACGCGTGATCATTCCGGCTGGATTGGAGCCGTAATCAGGCTCGGTGAGACCAAAGCAACCGATCGTCTCCGCCTTCGCCATCGACGGCAACAGCCGCGCCTTCTGCTCATCCGATCCGAACGCATAAACCGGATACATCACCAGCGCGCCCTGAACGGAGGCAAATGAACGCACGCCGGAATCACCGCGCTCCAGCTCCTGCATGATCAGGCCATACGCGACGTTATTAAGTCCTGCGCAGCCGTACTCTTCCGGGAGGTTCGCGCCGAGCACGCCAAGTTCGGCCATTCCCGCAATGAGCTCTTTCGGAAAACGGCCTTCTACATACGCGTCGCCGATGATTGGAAGAACTTTGTCGTTGACAAAAGCGCGGACCGAATCGCGCACCGCACGCTCATCCTCCGAGAGGAGGGAGTCGATGTCGCAGAGGTCGAGTGGGTTGGTCATGTCCTGAAAGATAGCCACTCTTGTGGGGATGAACTCTTCATCCCCGCCCATCCTGACCGGCACGCGCCGCGAGGCGCGGGCGGTTGGCGGCGATCGCCAGCGTAGGGGGGCGTGTCGCGCGCGCAGTTATCCCAACCTCCCGCGCCTTCGCGCGGAACGTCTGCCCGTGATCCAGCGCCATCCCCTGCTGGTCCTGCCACTGATGTACCATCTCGTGGACGAGGGTATGAAGCACGTCGTCCCACGGATCCCGTTCGACATGCCGCAACGACACCGCAATCTCCGCGGGCTGGGTCCCGCCAGCGACCATGTAGTGCCCCAGCCGATTCTTCATGCGACGTGAGATCCGCATCCTGATCGGGGTGAGCTCGCAATCGAACAACGTGGCATTGTACTCGGCGTGCGCAAGCTGCAGCCGCTCGATGATTGCTGCGTCATCTACGCGCTCTCGACTTGTGCGCCGCTTTTGCCGCGGCGCCGCGATCTCCGGCCGCGGCGGAGCCGGTCGCGCGATCTCGGTACGCTGCTCCTGCAGCAGGACGATGTCGAACATGTCGCACTGCATCCACAACTGGCGCAGCCTGTCGAGCCGCAGTGAATCCCTCAGCGCGCGTAGCAGCGCTGTGGTCCTGGAATGAACTCGCCTTCTCCGTCCCATATGAATGTTACAACCGTGATGCTTTGAGGTTCAATAGTGATGACGTTGTACGACGACGGACGCCCGCCGCGCGATCGGTTCGAAACCGTGCCCGCGGTAGAGACGACAACGCTCTTACGTGGATGTTCGATGAAGTTTACCGCTTCCTGATGATCGTGACCGCAGAGAACCAACTCGACGCCCATGTCGGCGAACGTGTTGAGGATTCGCGACGTGTGCTTGAGTCCGTAACGCTGTGATAGCTCGCCCGCTACGGGATTGTGGTGCATTACCACGATCTTCGCGTCGCCCTGCGGCGCACGCTCGAATCGCTCGCGCGCACCGTCGATCTGACCAGGCGTGAGATCACCGATTATCGAGATGTCCCGCGGATTCAACGTGAGTGTGCGCGCCGTCACTCCGTGTGCGGTATTCAACCCAACAAAATATGCGCCAGGCACCCGCAACGTCGGTTCGAGATCTTCTGAAATGTAGTTGCGATAGTTCTCATACACCTTCGCCTCGTCCCCGATTCCTACAGGAGCGAACCACCATGCAACGTCGTGATTCCCCGGGACCGTTATCACGGGACAGAACTTTCGTGCGTCGCGCAGGAACACGGCAGCGCGCTGGAACTCACCAGCTCGCGCGCGTTGCGAAAAATCACCCGACGCGGCTACCGCATCGAACGAGCGCTTGGCGATCGCGCGTTCTATCGCGTCGATCTGCTCCAACACGGCAGGCCGGCCAAAGTGTAGATCAGAGACATGAAGAATTGTTGTCATACAGCCCGCCGGACTGACTAGTTCACTGGCGCGGCGATCAGGTCCGCAAGCCGCGATGCAAGGTCCGCCGCTATCGCCGGCGAAAACTTCGTCTCCTGCGCTCCGGCCAGATCGCCAGACCATTGTACCTGTGACCTACGCACATCGATGATTACCAGATGCAACATTGCATGACCAACACCATTGGAACCCGTAAGTCTCATCTCGACCGGAAAAAGTACGTAGCGCGCGTCGGTAAGCGCGATCAGCGAACGCAGCTGCGAAGCCAACGGCTCACGAAGCTGCCATTCAGCCGACTTCTGGCCAGTACGAATGTCGCCAGCCGCAAGTGATCTGGGATCCGGCGCATACCCCTCATTTCGTGCCACTGACTTGATCAGATCCGGAGCCATGGTCCAACGCCCCTTGAGCCCCCG
>PLEG01000083.1 GCA_003136975.1 Gemmatimonadota bacterium
GGGGGATCGCCTGGGCTTGAATTGGCGTCGGATGGGTGTATCCAGCGTCCTTTACCGCATGCAGCACATCGGGGTGTAGCCCGAGGTCCGCGAATGTGAGGGCGGGTTCCTCTAACTTCGTATCTAAACTCATTTTGATACTAAACCTAACGGATCAGCGCCCCAATTGCTCTCGCGGTCAATTCTGGCGCCTCTTCCGGGACAACGTGACCACAGTCCTCTATCACCGTAAGCACCGCGTTTGGCAGCACTTCGGCGTATCGCCTCACCCATCGGCGAATCACGAGGTTGTCCCTCCGGCCATCCAGAATGGCCGTCGGAACAGCGATTCCGGCGAAGCCGCGGTCTGCCCCGGCGCTCCATTCAAAGCAATGAAGCAGATCCCACATCGCACGCACAAAGCCGTGGAACTGGCTCGGAGCCCAGTATTCGTCGATGTCCCGCTCTGTCGGCCGGTAGAGCGATCCGTACACGGCCCGCAGCACCAACGCGACCATCCATCGATGCAGCAGGCGCGGTAGCACCGGTGCTACGATGCGAGGCGTGACGGACCTCAGAATCCGGAGATCCCATTCGGTACCGAAGCCCGCGGGCGCGAGCAATGCCAGCGCCACCACCCGATCCGGGGCAAGCACCGCAGCGCGCGCACATATGGGGCCGCCCATGGAATGACCCACCAGCGTCGCGCGAGCGATGCCCAGAGCGTCCATCGCCGCCAGCACACATTCGACCTGTGCGTCGAGAGTGTAGAGACTCGCGTCGCCCGGTTTCGCCGACAGTCCGTGGCCCGGAAGATCGATCGCGATCGCACGCATACCCATATCGGCGAGCAATGGCATCAACGTTCGATATGAATAGACCGAGCAGGCCCATCCGTGCACGCAGAAGGCGATGCGCTCCGATGTCGGATCGCCACACTCGATGGTGCGGACCACCACGGTTCCCGTGCGGAGCGCGAGCGTGAGAAACGTCGTGCTGAAGCGTGAATCTCCAGCCGGAAACATTTCCTCCGGCGGGATTCTCCCGCTGGTCAGACCAACTTGATCTGCCAACCCAAAAGTCGCGCGATCAGACCGATGCGGAATGTCACGTCGGTCCAACGCCCATCTCCCTCCAGATCCGTCTCGAGAGGGAACTTCGGCCACGCGTAAGGATTGGTCGTCGTCGGCACAATCGTGCTCTTGTTGTGCGGACGCCAGACGCGGTCGCGCCCACGGTCGTCGACGAAACGCTCGAACATCTTGAGCCACGTCTCGTTCCGCTTGAGGAACCCAAGCCGAGCCATGAGTTCGAGCCAGGTAAGCGCAAATGGAATGTCCGCGTCGACCACGTTCTTGTTGTGCAGCAGATCGCCCATCACCAGATGCGGCTGCGTTATGATGTCCTTGCCATACATCTGCACCGCTTCCTGAGTCGGCTTGGGCTGCGACAGATACGCGTAAAGCCGTTCCATCTCCGGGTAATGCTCGCTCCGGAAGATCGGCATGTGTGCCACCATCATCAGCGCATAGATCGACGGCGGCGACGCATTCTCAGCCAGGACATGCCGGTTCCCGATGCGGATCCACGGCTTCTCCGCGAGCGCGGAGTCGAGATACGCATCGATGCGCTCCATCGCGCGCCGCGCAGCGCCGCGCAGCCGCGGATCCGCTTCGTATCCGGCGTGAGCGAGGGCTGCGGACGACGCCTCGCGCAAGATCTGGCGACCACGCACAGCCATGTCCGGCCGCTTGGCACCAGCGCGCAGCTCATAGAGAAAGTGCGGATCGGTATCCTCGGAGAGCAAACGAAACAGCGGCCGGCGCGCCTGCGCGAGCGGCGGTGAATCGCGGTGCCATCCATACTCGAGCAGCCGCTCCACGGCTGGGATCGTTCCGAGGCCCTGCACGCCATCCTTGCCCGGCTTGGGAAGCGTGAGCATGTGCTCGTCCCACGTGCCGTCCAGCGACTGGGCGACCGCCATTTTGATGGCGTACGGCGACGCGAGTGCGAGCGTCTCCAGCTTCTGGCTGGACGGAAGCCGCGCTACATCGACGAACGATCGATACTGGATCGGCGGTGCAGCGTGGTCGAGAAGCCAGTTCAACGGGAACTCGAACGTTGGTTCGGTCGACTCCGGCGAATTCACTTCAGTTTCCTGCGGAACAGGAGTCAGCTCGGCCATACGGCTCACGATTGGGGTTGGGCCTGGGCGGCAATAATAGCGCCTTTTGCGGCAAATACTAGGGGGTAGCAGGCTATGTTCTTTACCTGCAACGACTTACACCGTTTATCGCGGCTCCAATGCGTCCGTGTGATATTTGCTCCCCGGATTCCAGAGGATCCAGCTATTGAAGCCGTTGTCATAGCCCGCCTTGATCTGGGCGCGAACCTGTACAGCACCGTAAACAGGCGGACCGAGTGTGAAATCCTGGTACCACGGAATTATCGCTGCTGCATTCTTCAGTCCAGCGCTGCGTTTCTTCATGTCCTTGAGCGCTCGATCGATTGTTGTATACGGATTCGCGTTCGGATTGCCGAGACCGTACGTGCCGGGCGCAAAATGCGATGGATAAACCATTGGAAGCACAACGTCTGCGCGATCGATGAACATCTCCCAGCGCTGCCCGATGCCCATGTCGGTTGTGTCAGTCGCGGTGAGACCAAAGACATCGATCGTCATCGGCATCCCCGTCGGCTTGAGCATTTCACGAGCAACGCCGAGCTGATCGTGAACTACCTGCGCCCGTGTGCGACCATGCTCCAGCGGAAATACAGCTTCGCGCGCGAGCCGATCGTCGTCCGGAAAACGAACGTAGTCGAATTGCACCGCGCTGAAGCCAGCATCGTGCGCCTCGCGCGCAAGATCGACTGCATACTTCCACACCGCGGGTTGAGTCGGGTCCAGCCACGGACGGCCGTTCTTGTCGAGCCACGGCTTTCCGTCCTTGCGGCGCTTGATCGCCCAATCGAGCCGCTCGCCCGCGAGCAGCGGGTCTTTCGCCACTACAATGCGTGCAATCGGATAGATGTGATTGCTGCGCAGCGAATCGAACAGTGCCGTGAGTCGTTGCGGCGACATGGGGCGATTGCTGTCGGCGCCAATCGCCTGCGCAAGAGGCACGCGTGACTTGTACAGAACAAAACCCCGGTCGTCCTTCACGTCGATTACGAGTGCATTGATCTCGGTACGCCTGGCGATCGCAACGAGGTCCCACATTCGGTCGCCAAGTGCGGCCCATCGGTTCACGTACAAGCCGCGCAGCGTATCGGGCCGCGCGACGTAGCTCACCGGCGGCGCAACCACAGCAGGCGAATGTACGGAGTCCTTTGAGTTGGTTGCGACGCGCGCCGGAGCTTGCGCCGCGGCAGATGCGGTCGCCGCTGATGATCTGCCTGATTCGCCTGATCTGCCTGATCTGCCTGATCTGCCTGATCTGCCTGATCTGCCTGATTCGC
>PLEG01000372.1 GCA_003136975.1 Gemmatimonadota bacterium
CTTCACGTTACCGATGGTGCCAGCTTCGCGGCCCTGCATCGAATCATCGGCGAAGATGTACAGGCGGGTCATCAGGTCCTGCGCGGTGATGGCCGCGGTCGTGGGCTGTGCGGTGTGCTTGAGGGGGAGCGTCGTTTCCGGGTAAGGAACGACGGTCGCGGGCGCCTGCGTGGCAGCGGCCTGGGCTCCGAGGAGAGCAGGAGCTAGCGCGGCTGCCGCGATGAGGGAGAAGCGTTTCATGCGTGGTGGCTGGAGGTAATCGGCCGGACCAATTGTTTCCGACGTCAGATTATATAGGTACGCACGGCGGGCCGCGAGGGTTGCCGGGAAGCGAAAACGGGGTTGTTGGGGGTGGGGGGGCGTTGTAAGTTTGGGGGATCTACCGGCGGGGAACCGCCGGCCGATGCCCCTTGGTGTAACTGGCAACACGTCCGCCTCTGGAGCGGAAGAGTCCTGGTTCGACCCCAGGAGGGGCAACTTGGAGAGTCCTCACCTACGGGTGAGGACTTTTCATTTGTGGCGGTACTGAGCCTTCAACCGCACCGGTATCGTGTTGCGTTGGTTGGTTGCCGTCACGGCGAGCAACGGCTACAATGGGCCGGCGCCACCGTGTTTGTGGCTCCTGTGCCGCATCACCATTGGTATCGCGACTAGGCACACCGCGATCACGGCCAGAATTGCCCAGCCAATAGGGCCAAGCAGGTCGTTGACTTGCGCGTAATGAACGCCGAGCGTGTGACCCGCGATTGCGAGTACGCTGCACCAGACGATCGTCCCAATGAAGTTGGTAACGGTGAACCACGGTACGTTCATCCGTGCCACACCTGCAGGGAGCGAGATCAGTCCGCGTGCGCCGGGCAAGAGTTGGCTGACAACGACAGCTAGCCCTCCGTGCTGCTTGAATTGGGCATCGGCGCGCTTCATGTCCCTTCCGCTCACAAACAGCCAGCGTCCGTGTGCGTCGAGCCAGTGCGACACCCGGTCTTCACCGACGCTGCGCGCGAATGCGTATACCGGCAGTGCGCCCAGAACCGAACCGATCGATCCTGCGATGATGACACCAAGCAGAGTCATGCGCCCGGTACCAGACTCGAACCCAGCGAGTGGCATGATCAGCTCCGATGGCAGCGGAAGAACGATGTTCTCGATCGCCATTAACAGCGCAACACCAGAGTATCCGAAGGAGCCGACGAGACCCGCTATCCAGCGAAGCATCATGTATTCTAAGTGATGATTGGCTCCGTTTCGGAAGCGCGCGCGCTCCAGCAATCCCTTGAGCTCGCGCGCCGCTGCTGCCTCGGCTATTCGATCCTGGATTGAGTCAGCGTCACATTTGTTCGTGCTTACTGTTCGCAGGTCATTCCTAGTGACAGGCACCCAACATTCCCGGCGACAACATCCGGGTGTGACGCAGGACCAAAAGGGCTAGTCTATCTGATATGGAAGTGGCGGTCCCCTCGGATGCGGATCTGATTGCAGCAGTCGTAGGCGGCGATCTGGACGCGTTCACGATCCTGGTGCGACGGTATCGGAATCTGTGTTTTCGGTTTGCCCTGCGCATCCTTGGGAATCGGGATGACGCAGAAGATGCGCTACAGGAAGCTTTCGTCCGTGCCTTTCGCGCACTGGTGACCTGCCGCGACCGGGAGCGATTCGGGGCGTGGCTGTATCAGATCCTGGTGAATGAGTGCCGGACGCGGGCAACCCGCATGGGGCGCCGGGACCGACAACTCGTGCAGTTGAATCCGGATATCGTCGACCCCGCATCGCACCGAGATTCGGCCGTCAGTGAGGAGATCGAGTACGCGCTTGCGCAGTTGGTACCCGAGCAACGCGAGGCGTTTCTACTCAAGTACGTTGAAGAGTTGAGCTACGAAGAGATCGCGGAGATCACTGGCGTCGGTGTCTCGGCGCTCAAGATGCGAGTCAAGCGAAGCTGCGAGCGGCTTCGAGAACTACTCGAGGGAGTGGTGCGATGAGGATCCATTCGAACGACCAACACGATGGCGACGAGCTGAGTCGCGAGGATGCGGACTTTGCCCGCCAGCTAGCGGCTGTGCTGCGCACGTCCGAGAGCCCTCGGGCCGGCTTCGACGAGCGCGTCAGGTCCGCTGTTCAGGACGCGCATGCCGCATCAAGTGCAGCGACGGTGTTCCGTCTCCATCCTCGCACGGCGGTGTGGCGACGGCCGCGCTCGATAACGCTTCGACCGGCGACATGGGGAGCCGTCGCAGCCGGCTTCGCCGCCCTGGTGAGTCTGGGGACGCTTTCGGCGGCCCGTACGGCTGGCCGGACACAGCGACCGCAGAATGTCGCTAGCGGCTTGCAACGGACAGTTTCGCCTCCGGCCATGCCGGTGCCAGCACATGATACTGTCTATGTGGTGCGGTTTGTCCTGTCCGATGCGGGCGCCCGGACAGTGAGCCTTGTGGGCGATTTCAACTCCTGGGCGAAGCACGCAACACCGCTGAGCGTGGTCAAGCCAGGTGTTTGGAGCACCCAGGTGGCGCTTCCGGCGGGGCGGCACGAATATGCTTTTGTGGTAGACGGCAGGCGTTGGGTTGCGGATCCGGCTTCGGAGCGTCTGGCAGACGACTTCAACACACAGAGCTCGGTCGTTACGGTCGGCAGTGGCGTAGTCGAATAGTAGCCACAGAATAGCGCCATCATAGCGTGATCATCGCGACAATTAACCATAACTCCCTGCTGATTCTACTTCACGCTCCGGCGCTTCGGCGCCTGGTTGCTATTGGGTTCGTCACGGCAATCGCATTTCCTGGTCCCGTCGCGGCCCAGCGAATTACCGCTTCGCTGGACGCACAGGGTACACAACTGCGTTATGCGGACTCGATCGATGCGACGGCAACGGGACTTTCGCCATCGTTGAGACTGGGTTGGGACAACGCCGTTGTACGCACGTCAGGCACCTTTGCGCAGCTGGCCCACGCATGGAGCGCCAACGGGTCGTTTGGCGCGTCACTGTTCACGCCGTCGGCTGGCCCGTGGTCCGCGGAGATATCGGGAACGTTGGGCGGTAGCGCGCATCAGGATGGTGCTCACACAGGCGTCGCAATAGGGATTGGACGCCTGCACCTGGATGCCGGAAACATGGGCGCGTGGGTAGGCGCGGGTGCTGGAGCCACGTCGGACGGCTACGTCTGGCGCGGTGTGCGGGAAGGAGAGCTTGGCGCATGGTTCGGCGTCGGGCCAGCCAGCTTGACGCTGACCGCGCAACCGACTGTGGTGGACGATTCCATTCGTTATACTGACCTGGCGGCTGAAGGAAGTTGGCGTGGCGGGATTTTCGAGCTTGGCGCCGTCGCCGCTGCACGCGCAGGCTCGCATCTCCCATCGCTCGTTGCCAGTCCGAGCGCATGGGGAAGCATCAATGCCGTCGCGTGGCTACTCCCGCGCGTCGCGTTTCTCGCTAGCGTGGGGACGTACCCAGTGGATTACACGCAGGGATTCCCTGGCGGTCGGTTTGTATCGGCCGGTGTACGCCTGTCGCTCACGCCTCATGCGCGCTCAACTTCGTCGCCGCTTGCCCTTGCGCCCGAACCGGTTGCGACCGACGTGACCGCGCTCCAGATAGCTCGCACCGCCGGTGGGAGTGGGACACTTAGCC
>PLEG01000209.1 GCA_003136975.1 Gemmatimonadota bacterium
GCACCGGCGACATCATGGCGCGTCTTACCAATGACCTAAGCGCGGTCCGCATGACTGCCGGCCCGGCAATCATGTATCTCACCAACACCGTGTTTGGCGGGATCTTCGCGCTCTACTTCATGGCGCGCATCGACGTGCGTCTGACGCTGCTAGCGTTCTGTCCGATGATCCTGCTGCCGATCATCAGCGTGCGGCTGGCGAAGTTGATCCACAATCGCTTCGAGTCCGTACAGGAACACTTCTCCGCACTCACCACGCACGCGCAGGAGAATCTCACCGGTGTGAGAATTGTTCGTGCGTACCGGCAGGAAGACTCCGAGATCGCGCATTTCGGTGCGCTGAACGAGGAATATCTCTCGCGTAACATGGCGCTGGTGCGGCTGTGGGGCGTGATGCATCCGCTCTTCTCAACGCTTGCTGGCGCCGGCGCGGTGATCGTCCTCGGCGCCGGCGGCATGTTGGCGCTGCGAGGCGGCATCTCGATCGGCGCATTCGTCGCATTCGGCATGTACCTCACAATGCTCACATGGCCGCTAATCGCCCTCGGCTGGGTGATCAACCTCTTCCAGCGCGGCGACGCGTCGATGGCTCGCTTGTTACAAATCCTCGATGAGCGGCCGCGCGTAGTCACGCAGGGGCCGGTACTGCACCTACCAGCAGCGAAGGAAGGCCGCTCGATCGAGTTTCGGAATGTCAGCTTCCATTTTCCGGTTACCGGGACTGACGCGCCGCGCTGGGTGCTTCGAGACGTCAGCTTTGTCATTCCATCTGGGGCCACAGCGGGAATCGTCGGCGCCACCGGAAGCGGCAAGAGCGCGCTCATCGATCTCATCGCGAGAGTTTACGATCCACAGCTGGGCGATGTATTGATCGACGGCGTTCCAATCAGTCGCGTTCCGCTGGACGAGCTGCGGGGTGAAATAGGATATGTGCCGCAGGAAAGCTTGTTGTTCAGCGATACCATAGCCGCGAATCTCGCATACGGCCTGAGCGCGAACGACGACCCCGAAGCATGGCGAGACGCGGCTCGCATCGCGCAGCTCGACGAGGCAATCGGATCCTTCCCCGACGGATACGACACCATCCTCGGCGAGCGCGGAATCAATCTCTCCGGTGGGCAGAAGCAACGCGCCGCGCTGGCCCGCGCCCTCGCACGCCGGCCGGCGATCGTGCTGCTCGACGATGCCCTGTCGGCCGTGGACACACATACCGAAGCCGAAATATTGAGAGGGCTGCGCACCGCACTCGCCGAGCGAACCGCAGTCATCGCGTCGCACCGCGCCAGCGCACTGCGTGATGCCGCGATGATCCTGGTACTGGACGAGGGTCGCATAGTCGAGCGCGGCACCCATTCCGACCTGTTGGCAGCCGAGGGACGCTACTGGGCACTGCTCCGCAGACAGCAATTGGTTGAGGAGGTCACCGCGGGAGTGTAAGTTTCCCACATATGCACGTGACAGACCCCGCGACAGCTCCTGAACTACGTGCCGCGGCGCTCGCGGCCGAGCTGCAGGAGGCCCGCCAAGAGCTCGCGGAGCTACACTCGCGCGACGCGCTCAAGACGCAGTTCCTGTCCAATATCTCGCACGATCTGCGTACGCCCCTGACGGCGATCATTACCCACGCGGAAATCCTGCGCGATGGAATTCTCGGGCCCATGTCTGCACGCCAGCTGGAGAGCGTAGCGGGTGTCATATCCGGCGGTCGCCAACTGCTGGATATGGTGAGCGAGATTCTCACCTACGCCAAAGCAACGGCGAATCGCCTGCGGCTCGTGCCAACAGATTTTGATCTTGGCCTGGTGGTGCATCAGGTAAGCGCGATCAACGAAGCCGTGGCGCACCGGCGCTCTCTCAGCGTCGCAACGGAGATGCCGGACACTCTGCCACCTCTCTTTGCCGATCGCGAGAAGGTCACGCACGTGCTGAACAACCTGATCGGAAACGCGATCGACTTCACACCCACCGGCGGGCACGTGTGGGTTCGTGCCTGGCACGAAGAGGACAACGGCCGCCCGACGCACTTTATCGAGGTCGGCGACGACGGGATCGGCATAGCGCCAGAGCACCAGCAGCTCATCTTCGATGAGTTCGCACAGGTCGATTCGTCCGCGTCGCGGCAACATCACGGAACCGGCCTCGGCCTCACCATCGCGCGTCGATTGGTCGAGCTACACGGCGGCCGAATATGGGTCGAGAGCAAGGTCGGTCAGGGCAGCCGTTTCATCTTCACGATTCCCAGTGCCAGCAACTCGCCTGCTCATCGTTGAAGACAGCGCGCTGACGGCTTCAGCGCTGCGCCTCCTTTTTGAAGAGTCTGGCTACGAGGTCTCGGTTGCGTCGAGCGTCAGCAGCGCGGTAGCGATCGGGATTGAACAAACGCCGGACGTGATGCTACTCGATCTCACGCTTCCGGATGGGGATGGATTGACCGCGCTCCAACGACTGCGTGATGAGCACTGTGCGCCACGCGGCACGATAGCACTCACCGGTCACGACGACGACGAGATTCGTCAGCGATGCCTGGATGCAGGCTGCGTTGACGTGTTGCTCAAGCCGGTTCCGATAGCACGATTGCTGGCGCTGGTACAATCGCTCTGAACTCGGCGCCGGTGATGTGCTCTGGCTGGAACTGCTCGCCGCTACGCTGAACCACTCCACGCACCACTTCTTCAATTGTTATCAGCGGTGCGTCGGCTTCGGCAACGACGTCCACACTCCATTTCCCCCGGTCTGTGCCCTTGACCGTGGACCGGTAACTCGCCGAATAAACTACGTGACGCGGCGAGTGCGACTCCACCAGCGGATCTGGATATGCCGCAACCACCGCCACCGCCGCCTCGACTCCAGACTGCCGGATCACGGGGAACAGGTACAACTCCGCAACCTGGTCATATCCGACCCGATCGGAGATTTCGCGAAAGAAGCGCTCTGTGGTCTCGGTCATATGTAGAAAGGTCGCACGCGGAGAGCCGGGGGACAATCGGCACTCACAGCAAGGAGACCGGATCCCGATCGAACGTCACACGCAGTCCATCACGGGCCGGCACCGCAAAGCGTTCTAAAAAGTAGCGTCCCACGCGCGTTAATTCGTGCGGATGCTCGCTCTTGAGCAGTACATGCCAGCGCCAGCGTGCCTTGATCCGCTCCACGGCGCTCGGTGCGGGACCGACGACAGTCAATCCCGTACTTTCGCGCGCGCTGACAAGACGGCGCAACCACGCGGTGCCCGTGATGGCAAGATCCGCGACACTGGATTCGACGTTCCCGCTGAATACTATATTCGCCAGTCTGTTGTTTGGCGGATACGATGGTTGCAGCCTGCCAGCCAGTTCCTCCGCGACGAAGGTCGCGTAGTCGTGTGTTACCGCGTATTTGACGGCGTGGTGAGTCGGCACGCGTGTTTGAATCAACACTTCCCCGCCCTTGGCACCGCGACCTGAGCGGCCGGCTACCTGACTGAGCAGTTGAAAACAGCGCTCGCTTGCGCGAAAATCCGGAAGATTGATTCCCACGTCCGCGTCGATTACGCCGACCAGCGTCACGTTCGGGAAGTCCAACCCCTTCGCGATCATCTGGGTTCCGAGCAAAATGTCAACTTCGCCAGCTCCCACACGATCGAGGATCTCGGCGTGCGCCCACTTTCCCGAAGTCGTGTCAACATCCATCCGTGCAACGCGTGCCGNNAGCGCTTGCACGCATGCTGCGGCTCTTCCTGATGCATGCAGTAGTGACAGACGAGTCGCTCGGGAGAACGGTGATACGTGAGCGTTATGCTGCAGTTTGGACACGTCGCAACGTTGCCACACGCCTCGCATTGGACGAACGCCGAATAGCCGCGGCGATTGAGTAGCAGGATGCTCTGCTCTCCACGCTCCATTCGCGTGTGCAGCGCAGCGTCGAGAGGAGCG
>PLEG01000326.1 GCA_003136975.1 Gemmatimonadota bacterium
GGACGTAGAGTTCCAATGACGGCGCGCGTGGCAGCTTCTTAACCCCGGGATTACTCCTGGGGTTTTTTATTTCTGGGTGGCGAGCCGCAAATTCACTCCCAAACTCACTCGCGGCCTACGCCGGCGCGAAGGCCGGTGGCCCGAACCCTACCGGCATCGAACGCTGAAATAGCCCCGCGATCGCCACCTCACTGAGCGTCGCGCTCACCTTGGCGATGTCCAGATGACCCGTAACATCGACAGCCTCGGGTCCGCGCCAGTCCAGTCGCGCGTAGCGGTCCTTTCGCGATGTGCTCGGGTCTGGATGATGGAATATGACGTTCGCACTGCTGGAGCCCGGAAGCTGAATCTCCACTCCCCATAGCGTGCCGTCCGCGGTCTGAAATGGCTTCATGTTCTTGTTGCTGCTCACGGTGTCTCCTCGAAGAGTTGCTGCACGTCGAACGCTACGCCCAGATAATTGATCTCGGCTACATAGCTCTCGATGTCGACCGCCAGAGCGCGCACTTCGGCCTCGAGCGCCACAGCCGCCTCGCTTGGCTCACCAGCGGTGCTGTCGACAGATGCCAGCTCGAAGTCGCGCACCTTGTCGCACCACATCGAGAAATCGCGCCGCAGGTCGGCGACAATCAATCGCACCATCGGGTACGATGGATGCCGCGAGTCGAGCAGTGGTCCCCAATCCATTCGCCGAATCTAATTGGCGGTATTACGCGGTTCTAGTAACGCCACCGCCGGATGCTGTGGCGCCGAGACCGAGCGCTGCCGCGCGAGCTGCAGTCGTACTACGCCGTACGACCCAAGTACGAGCGCCGCGGCAATCCCCTGCGCGATGAGCGTCTCGACAGTTGGGAATATCGAGAACCAGAGCCCCATCCACGGACGGATCACGCCTTCTAGCGACGGAATTGGCGTGGTGCCTATCCAGTGCGCGAGCTGCATCTCCTGCGCCTGCTCGCCGACCATGACCAGAAGCACCACACCGAGCAGCGCGCCGGTGAGAATGAGCATGCGCTTGTATGGCAGCTTTCGATGGGCCACGAATGTCAACACCGCAACGACGCCGGCGAAGATGAGACCAAGCACCACTCCGTGCAGCACTGCGCTGCCACCCAGCTTGAGCCGGTAATTCTGAAGGAAAAGAACTACCTCGAACCCCTCACGATACAGTGAGCTGAAACCAAGTATCGCGAGCCCCCACGCCACGCGGGCGCGGGAGTCGCCGCGATCCGCACCCTTGAGCAGCTTCCGCTTTTTCTTGGTATGGAGCGAGATCCAGCCGGACCAGTAGAACTTGTGAAAGAACCAGTTCATCACGANNATCACGACAAGAAGCACGACGATCGCGAGCAGCCCGGTGCCGGCCTGTACATCCAGCGCCGGAACGCTCTCGGAGAGATTGTCGAGAATCGCGACGACGATCCACCACGTAATCAGCGTCGCACCGAATGCCGCGGCGGCGCCGAACGCAATTGGGCGGCGGTACAACTTGCTATCGCCTACCATGCTTGCCGTGATCGCCGAGATCACGAGGATGCATTCGAGTCCCTCACGAAAGACGAGTACGGCGATGTCTATCGATGCGGCGGTCCGTCCGTGATCGAGCGTGGGATCCGGGCTTCCGCCGGCGGTCACACCTTGCCAGATCAGCAACGCGATGACGGCGAGAGCTCCGAGCGCCCATGCAATACGAGGAGTGACGCTACGCGCCGGAGAAAGTGCTGCCTGTGATCGTTCAGTCATCTTTCAAGTGGTGCTCTATCACGTAACGTGTCTGGCCCGCAACCGACGAGATACCGAGCTTGCGCGCGATACTCTCGCGATGCGTCTCGACTGTGCGGTGGCTGATTCCGAGATCAGCCGCGATTTCCTTGTTGGTTCCACCCGCTGCGACTCGCACGAGTACCTGTCGCTCGCGCCGGGTGATTGGCGATTCCCGCTGCGTGACTGGCGCAACACGCGGCCGGTTCAGCTCGGGACTGAAAAAGCTTTCACCGGCCATAACCGCGCGCACCGCGGTGCGCAGATCAGTCGCGGCGCTGTCCTTCAACAGATAGCCGTGCGTTCCCGCACGCACGCTCTCCGCGATGTACTCGGCGTCGTCGTGCATGCTCAACATCAGTATCCGGGTTCCTTCCAGATCGCGGCGCAGCTCTGCGAGCACACCAAGCCCTGATCCGCCCGGCATTGACACGTCGAGAATTATTACGTCCGGCCTCTGCTCACGCGCGAGCTTTAGCGCAGACGGGCCGTCGCTCGCCTCGGCGACGACTGATACGTCAGGCATCGACTCGAGGATGTGACGGATACCAGCGCGAACCACTGCATGATCATCGGCGACAAGCACGGTTATCTGTTGCGGCGGCACGGTCACGCTGTAACTCCAACGTCGAGCGGAAGACTCACATCCAGCTGTGCACCGCCGCGCGGATTGTCGCGCAATTGTACGGAGCCGCCGAGTGACGCGAAGCGCTCGCGCATCCCTATCAGACCCATGCCTGAGAGAGTCGAGCCAGTCTGATCGGAGGGGAGACCAGATCCATTATCCACGACTGTGAGTCTGACACTTGTGACGTCTGCGTGTAGCGCTATGTCAACAACCGACGCGCCGGCATGACGACCGATGTTGGATAGTGCCTCCTGCAGCGCGCGATAGAACGCGAGGTCCGCGCCATCGTCCAGCGCGGGAAACTCCAACGCAGATGGAAGATTGAGCCGTACCTCCGTCCCTGAGCGCTGCGCGAACGCGGTGGCTACTGAGCGCAGCGCGGGAACCAGCCCGAGATCGTCGAGCAGCGTTGGCCGAAGATCGTGCATCACTGCGCGAATGCTGCGGATTCCCGCATCGGTGAGCGCGAGTGCGTCATCCACGCGACCAGTGTGCGGCTCGGGAACTACTTCACGCAGAATGGCGAGCTCCATCTTCACGGCCGACAGAAGCTGCGCCGTTTCGTCGTGCAATTCGCGCGATAGATGGCGGCGTTCTTCTTCCTGCTGAAGCACCATGCGCGTGGAGAGACGCTCCAGATCGGCGGTGCGTTGTTGCAGTGCGCCGTACAGTCGCGAGTTCTCGAGCGTGCCGCCCATCTGTCG
>PLEG01000271.1 GCA_003136975.1 Gemmatimonadota bacterium
AGCCGCCAAAGCGGGATGGATCTTCGCAGGTCGCGAGCGAGCGGTACGCCCTTACAAACGTCTCCTGCGTCACGTCATCAGCTTCATCCGCGTCGCACAGCATTCTCACCGCATATCGCACCAGCCGATCCCGATGCCGGGCAACAAGCTCGGCATACGCCTCCACGTCCCCGCTCAGCACCCGCGCGACCATCGCGGCGTGCCAGACTCGATCCTGGGACGTTTCGGGGGTTAGATGCATGATCGAAGATTCAAAGATAAGACCCCTGCACTCGGAACCGAGTCACATTCGCTGCGACAGGCCGCCCTGGCTATTGTGCCCCGCCAGCCCGAAGCGGCTCCCGCACAAGATCAAGTAGCGCAACCGGAAGTTGCTCCGGTCGCCTGGGATCGAATGTCCGGCTACTCCGAACACTCTCGCGAGGTACGGATCTGGCTCGTTCGCGTCGATGGTCAGACAGAAAGGGTACACACCGGCCGCGCGAGCCTCGAATACGGCCTGACGCGAATCCTCAATCGCGTAAGTCGTGAAATAACGATCCACGTCGTTGGGCTTGCCGTCCGAGAGGATGAGCAGAAGTCGGTGCCCCGCCGGCTGAGCGAAGAGCTTGGCGGTCGCATGACGTATCGCCGCACCCAGTCTCGTGTTTCCACCTGCCTCGATTCCGGAAATTCGGCGTCTGATCGCATCGCCGTTCGGCTCGGCGAATGCCTTAAGCGCAGCTACGCGCACATCAGCAGCCCAACAGCTCGAGAATGTGACGATCGAGTACGGATCGCCAAGCGCGTCGAACGCTTCGCTCGCGAGTAGCAACGTCGTTTTCTCCACGTCAATAACTCTGCGGCCATCGCCAACAATATCCTTCGTGGATCCGCTGACATCAACCAGAACCGTAACCGCGATTGCGCGCCGCGCGGATCGCACCGCCAGTTGGTCCTTTCAGCAACACCGGCCATCGGTACGGAGACGGACACCTGAGCTGGTTCTGAGATCGCCATTGTGCAATCAAGCTATCAATGAGATCGGCACAGGGGAACATGGCTCGGGTTAGATTGACGTCATGTCCGAACGAGCGAGTCGTCCCGAAAGAGCCTTCGCGGAACGCAGCGTACTCGCCGTGCAGGGGGCGTGGAATAGCGTAACCGCATGGTTCAACGGAAAGGCGTTGAGCGAGAACGCCGTTCTTCTGATCTTCGCGGTCGTCACAGGGCTGCTCAGCGCACTCGGCGTCGTCGCATTCTACAAGAGCATCGACTTCGCGTACTGGGCTTTCTACCGCCTTCCAACATCCCAGTTCCCACGAATTGCGCTACTCACGTACCGTCCTGTCATCACCGCAGCCGGTCTCGCTGTAGCGTGGTGGGTCATGCGCCACATGGGACGCGGGCACGACGGAATGAACGTCCCCGACGTGCAGCTCGCTGTAGTGCGACGTGGCGGCGACATCGAGGCACAGCCGGCACTCGCGCGAACAGTGGCAAGCGCAATCACCATCGGAGCTGGCGGCTCAGCTGGTAATGAAGGCCCGGTGGTCGTACTCGGCGCCGCGATCGGATCATGGCTCGGACGCACCTTCCGATTCGCGCCGTCACGCGTGGTAGTGCTTGTGGGGTGCGCAACGGGTGCCGCGATCAGCGCCGCATTCAACGCACCACTCGCCGGCGCGTTCTTCGCTCTCGAGGAAGTTGTTGGAACGCTCGCTGCTGGTTCATTCGCTCCCGTCGTTGTGTCGAGCGTCGTCGCTGCAGTCGTTTCGCGCGCAGTGTTCGGCAATCATCCCGCGTTCGCGATACCGCAGCAATATGGATACGCTCACCCAAGCGAATTGATTCTGCTGTATCCGTTGCTAGGAGTCGTGTGCGGTCTCATGGCAGCGTTTTATGTGCGTAGCTATTTCTGGTTCGGTGATCTCGACAAGAAGTTGACGCTTCCGCCCGCTCTCATCCCATGGATTGGCGGCGCGACCGTTGGCTTGCTCGTGTTCGCGTCGGGCGGATTACTCGTTGGATACGGCCATCTCGCGATTCACAGCGACATCTTCGGCCGCATGGCGTGGTACGGACTTCTCGCTCTTGCGCTCGGCAAGATTCTCGCGACGTCGATCACGCTCAACATGGGCGGCTCGGGCGGTGTGTTCACGCCGTCGCTCTATATCGGCGCCGCTACCGGCGGAGCCTTCGGTGTCGCGCTCTCCGGTGCGCTACCAGCGATGGGCCTGCATCCGGAAGCGTATGCCCTCGTCGGAATGGGAGCGCTGATCGCAGGCGCCACGGACGCTCCGATCACGGGCATACTGTTGGTTTTTGAGATGACCAACGATTACGCGATCGTCATTCCGCTGATGCTTACCGTCGTCATCTGCCATACGATCGCGCGCAAACTCAGTGCCGACTCACTGTACAGCGGATGGCTGCGCCGAAGAGGCGAGTCGATTGAACAGGGAGCAGATCGCGATGTGCTGGCCGGCCTGCACGTCTCCGATGCGTATGAATCAGCTCCACAGGTCATAGCGGAAGCAGCGCCGGTCGACGAACTGCTCGCGCATCTCGGGCGCACTGATCAGATGTACTTTCCCGTGGTCGATGAATCGCATGCGCTTGTCGGTGTGATCACCGTGGCCGAGCTAGGCCAACTCGCGCGCAGCGAAGAACATCTCGGTATGCTGCTGCTTGCCGGTGACATCGCGCAGCCGTCGGAGACAGTGTCGCCAGGAGACTCGCTGCTCGAAGCGATACGGAAGATGGGCGTGCGCGGAGCCGAATCAATTCCAGTTGTCGATCGGCGCACCAGCCGACTGCTTGGGCTGATCAACAGAAGCCACGTTCTCAATCTCTATGAGCGGACGGTATCTGCGTCACGCCGCCACCCCGATCATCCGGCCAGCAGCTTCAACGATTCGGGTGCTGGAATGTCACCAAAGTAGTCTTCCAGATTGACACCGGCCAGCGCCGCGGCGATCGACTCGTAATCGTAACGAACGCCAAGCATCAGCGCCTCCAGCTCGGACACATCCTCTCGGCCCATGAAGTCGCCGAATATGCGGACGCCCGCGACGCGACCAGCTTCGACGTTTACGCGGACATCGATCTCGCCCGCTGTGAAGCGTTGCGACCGCTGTACATTGCACCGCGGATTCTCGCCGTAGTTCCAGTCCCACGTTCCGTACTTGCGCTTCACGAGCGCATCGACTTCCGTCCAGTCCTCGGCAGTCAGCTCCAGAGTCGGTATGCTTGCGCGATCACGCGTCCCGAATATCCGCTCGATGATGCGCTCGCGCAGCTCGATGACGGTGATTGGTTCGGTCAGAAATTCAGCTATGTTCGCGACGCGACTCCGAATGGATTTGACACCCTTTGATTCCACCTTGCCCGGTCTCGGCACCAATGCCGCTGTCACATCATCCAGATTGGAGTCGAACAGCAGCGTGCCGTGGCTGAACATGCGATCCGGGCGCGCGAATTGTGCATTCCCCGAAATCTTCCGGCCGCCCGCGAGAATGTCGTTTCGACCGCCGAGCTCGGCGGGAACCCCGAGATCGTGCAGAACTTCGATCACCGGGCGCGTGAAAAGTTCGTACCGATTGAATCGCCCATGGACGGATGGCGTCATGAAGCTGAAGTTCAGGTTCCCGAGATCATGATACACCGCCCCACCACCAGAAATGCGGCGCACCACGGTTATCCCGCGCGACGACACCACATCAGGGTTCACCTCTTCGATCGTATTCTGGTTTCGGCCGATGATGATCGAAGGCGCGTTGACGTAAAACAGCAGGTAATCGTCCGCGCCGACCTTGTTGCGAAGTACATGCTCCTCGAGCGCCAGGTTCACTCGTGCGTCGGTGATATCGCGGTTATCGATGAACAGCATGACAGCTAATTGGACCGGAGTGGGGAGATGCGCAGGCTCACTGAAGATAATCGCGAACTCATGTTCCGCCGCGCACTCGCGGAAGCCCGCCTCCAGTGATTTTCATGCTCGCGTAATGGACCGGTAAGGGGCCTGACAGCTTCCGGTGGTATTCTCCATTCAGTGGGATTATTCACAAACTCCATGAGGATACCAGCAATGAAGCTATTCGGAATGCCGTCACTACTCGCACTGGCCACTTTTGCGGCGGTCGCATCTGCCGGCGCGCAGCAGCCCACACATCCGTCTCCCAAGTCAGACGTTCCAGCTGCACTGGCCCGCGAAGCCAAGATCTCGCTCGACTCCGCGCGCATGATCGCGAAGGCACAACTCCCCAAGGCCACNNGTCCGAGGAACTGGAGCGCGAGAACGGCAAGCTCATCTATTCGTTCGATATGAAGACTGCGGGCAAGTCCGGTATCGATGAAGTGAACGTCAACGCCATGAATGGCGCTCTTGTCGGCAAGATCGGCCATGAGTCGGCGAAGTCCGAAGTAAAGGAAGCTGCAGCAGAGCACGCGGCTGCGGCAAAGAAGCCCAAGTAACCTGCCAATGGATCGGCCGGAAGACTA
>PLEG01000378.1 GCA_003136975.1 Gemmatimonadota bacterium
CACCGCGATGCAGCGCGCTGTCGTGTCGCTCATGTCGTGCAGGAAGCCAGTCGTCGCCAGCATCTCCGGCTGGTGCGTCGGTGCCGGAATAGATCTCATCTGCGCGGCCGACATACGTGTGTGCTCCGCTGAAGCGATGTTCTCGGCTCGCGCGGTCCGCATCGGTATCGTCGAAGACATGGGCAGCTTACAGCGACTGCCTGCAATAGTCGGCGAGGGAGCCGCGCGCGAGTTGTGTCTCACGGGGGAGGACTTCGACGCGACGAGAGCAGCAGCACTTGGTCTCGTCAATCACGTTGACGATACTCCGGCGGATGCGCTGCAACACGCGCTGAGCATAGCTACCCGGATCGCGGCAAACCCGCCGCTCACCGTTCAGGGCGTCAAGCGTGTGATGAACCAGAGCTCACACGATGGGATGCGCGAGAGCCTTCACTACACTGCGCTCTGGAACGCGACATTCATGCAATCGCGCGATTTTGCGGAAGCAATGAGCGCATTCGTCGAAAAGCGTGCGCCCAGCTTCGAGGGACGCTGAGTGACGACATACGTGCAGCGCATGTTCGAGGGCAGGACCGCGTTCGTAACCGGGGGCGGATCAGGGATCAACCAACGCATTGCCGAACGCCTCGCGGAACAGGGTGCCAATGTCGCGCTCGTTGGACGTACCCAGTCCAAGCTGGATGCTGTAGCGGAAGGCATAAAGGCTGCCGGCGGTAAAGCGGCTGGCTTCGCGGCGGACGTTCGGGATTACGACGCGCTCGTACGCTCCGTCGCAGCGGCGCACGAACAGTTTGGTGCCATTGGCATGGTCATCTGCGGCGCAGCGGGAAATTTTCCCGCTCTGGCTAACGCGATGTCGGCGAACGCGTTCAAGTCGGTCATCGACATCGATCTGCTTGGCACGTTCAACACATGCCGCGCGGCGTACGATCACCTCGAGTTGCCAGGCGCGTCCATAGTCACGATATCTGCGCCGCAAGCAGTGCAGGCGATGGTCATGCAGTCGCACGTGTGTGCCGCCAAGGCAGGCGTGGACATGCTGACAAAAACGCTCGCGCTCGAATGGGGGCCGCTGGGGGTTCGCGTCAACGGGGTCATCCCCGGTGCCGTCGCGGATACCGAAGGGATGGATCGTCTCGCGCCGGCCGGACCGATTCGTGAGGCGCTGGCCAGGCAGATGCCGTTGCGGCGCGTCGCAACCAAGGACGACATAGCTGACATGGTGATCTTTCTCTGTAGCGACGCGGCAAAGTATGTGACCGGAGCGATAATCCCGTGTGACGGCGGGATGACCACCGCCGGGATGGCGATTCAGACACCACGACCTCCATCGAGACCGGGCTGAGCGCCAAAAAAGCACCCGCGGCACTGGACTTGAATGGTCCACGTGTACCCCAACCCAACTACAGATGCCGGAAGAATCAGATTTCGACGACTCGATCCGCCGCGAGGAGCGTGTGGCGCTTCATTCAGAGTTGATAGCGCGGCTGGATCAGAAAGGAGTGCGGCTGATCGCCCAAGGGTCGGACGCGGAGCTCGCCGATCTTCTATCCGCGATCGATGCGTTCGAGACCGCGGTGGAGAATGCCGGCGGCGATCTCATGGTGGACTCGCCAGACTCATCGGAGCCAGAACGTCCAGAGTTTGTCCTCCCGCATCTCCACGACAACGAGTCGGTCGCGACCTATACAAGACGCGTCATCTCGGCCACGGCGCGCCTTGGTTCGGACACCGAGCGTTGAGCTAACCGGCGTTTCGGAGGTCAGCGTTTGAGGATTGATCGAGCCAACCACCAGAGCCGTTTACAGCCGGCTCTGGTGGTTGGCTCGACTGTAGCTACCTCGTTTTGCTCCACGTGTTGTTGCTTCGATCCATATCCTGAAAGCGGTTATCCGGATCCAGCGTCATGCTCTGGATGGTTTTGCCGCGCAATGGAATGGTCATCGCAACGTTGCGGGTGCTGGTGAACCAGACATCCGCCTGCTGCACCACGACGTCCGAGCTCCCGTTGGTGTACTCGACTCGCAGGATGATCGGCATCGCCATATCACCCTTATCCCGTATGGTTACGATCGCGTTTGCACCGCGAGTCGTCACCGACTCGATTGCCTGGTCGGTGGTGTACGTCGTGAAGAACCATGAATACCAGAACCAGTCGAGATCACGCCCCAGCGACTTGTTCATGGACATGAAGAAATCGTACGGCGACGGATGCTTGAAGCGCCATTCTTTCGCGTAGCTCGCGAAGGCAAGGTGCACCGCCGAATCACCAACTACGCCGCCGAGCGCATGAAGNNGCGGCGCCTTGACGTATGTGGTGGTTGTCGCGTTCGGGCCGGCAAAGTCGGTGGGCCACATCATTGGTGCTTCCAGCTCGGAGCCGGCGATGCGACGATAAGCCGCCGAGCTTCCCGTCAGGTCTTCCGGCTTGTGACTGTAATCCGCTCCTGCAGCTCCATCGATGTACTCGTTGAAACCTTCATCCATCCAGCCGTACCGCGTTTCATTCGAGCCGACGGTCATCGGAAACCATTCGTGTCCAAATTCGTGAACGGTTACGCCCAATCCCGAGCCGTTGAAAATGATCATCGGGTATTCCATCCCCGTCTCCGGTCCGTCCGCGATCGTTCCCTGTGAGAACTCGTATGGAAAGACGTAACTGGAGTGATGTTCCAGCGCGAAGCGGCCGTACTGAGCGGTGTTATTGGTCGCGTAGGCGGTGTGCTGTGGCAGATACAGAACGTTGACCGGTATGGCGCTCTTCGTGGGAATGTTTGCGTGCGTGGCATCGTACACGTAATCTCGCGACGTCGCGAAGGCAAAGTCGTTGACGTGCGGCGCGGTAAAGTGCCAGGTGAGCGTGGCGCCGGGCGCAGTCGCACCCGTTCCGCGCTCTGCGGACGTCACGACATGAACCGTGGTATCAACACGCATGGCCAGAGCAAGTCTGTCTCGTGTTCGCTGCGAGAGCACTGCCGCTGGATTCTGTAGATCGCCGGTTGCACCCACCAACCATCCACCCGGTACTGTAATGTTGACATCGAAGCTGCCGAACTGATTGTAGAATTCACCGATGCCCATGTACTGATCGGTGTCCCAGCCACGCATGTCATCGTACATCGCGACTTGCGGATACCATTGCGCGACCTGGTACAGATAATCGCCAAAGCGCCCCATGCGCTCGCCGCGCTCCAAGGTGTCGACGCGCGGAACTGCAAAGTGCCACGTGGCTTCAATGGTTGCGCTCGCACCAGCCGCGATTGGCGCGGCGGGCTTCACCGAAGCGATGGTTCCGTTGACCCTGTAGTGCGCGGCGTCGGTCAGCGAAATTGGTGAGCCGTTGACGGTAAGTCGCTCCAACACCACGCCGTCCGTGATGTCGGTTACGTAGTCGTTGCGCTGTACAGTCGCCTTGAAGTAGTTCTGGTACAGTCGCAGAACTATCATGTCGAGCGGGTTGGGCGTCGTATTGTGCAGCGTTATGGTTTCGGAACCGTGCAACACTCCAGCAGGTGCATCCACCGTTGCAGTGATGCGGTAGTCAACGCTCTGCTGCCAGTAACGCTTACTCGGCGCACCGCTCGAGTCCCGCGTCCCATCCGTATATGCTCGGCGGATTCCTGGCTGTAGCGGGATGTCGCGTCGAACGGCACGCTCTGGCCACAAAGATCTCGCCGGCTGGGTGGAGCGTTGTGCACTAGCGGATGCAGCGACGAGAAAAACAGCGGCGGCTACTATTGCTCTGCTTCTATTCATGTGGAGTGAGTGAGTTGCGAGATGCATCGTGAATATATGGGCGGTCTGATGGCGGCGGAATGCGTGCATCATGGATGCGCCTGAACGAAGCCCGTGTCGTGAGGAAACGGTGCGACTCCGGGCGCACGGATCGCGAACACGCCATTGGTGATATCCATGTGCAGCGTGGCATGCGCGAGCACATCGGCGCCAAGTACTCCGTCCAGCGCGACAAAAGTCTGGCGCCGTTCCTGGACGATCGGGACGCCGCTAAGCCGGAGGATGTATTCGCCGTCGCCAACCGTGACCCTGTGGAGCACTGGAAGGTTGCCGGCATGAGCGGCGCCGAGCGCGTCCACGCTGCCCTTGGCGAGAGAGAGCTCTGGGTCGGGTGTTTTATCCATCCACGCGTCGGTAACGATCGTCGAGTCTGCGCCGGTGTCGAGCCCAAACAGTACCGGCCTTCCATTGCGCGTGAGAAGGCGCACAACCGGAAAACCGATCCAGACGAGCGTGCGCTGCTTTGGAGGATGCGACGCGGGACGTGCGAGTGATATGGTTCCCGCGCCCATGTCGAGCACCACGCTCAGCCGGCGCAGAACATCTGAGCCAATTACACCGTCCAGCTTTACGGGGACGATGCGTCCGTTGGCGATGCGCTTGTCCAATCGGAGCGCGCTGGGGTCGAGTACCGCTACCGGCAGGTTACGGATCGTCACGTTGCCAATCTGAACGAGGCTTGCGATGGCGGGTCGTGCGGCGATTCGGCCCTGCGCAGCGGCTATCGCCAGCGTGTCGTTGGCGATCGGTACCACTCCGCATTCTGCCGCGACATCGGTAGCGAGTAGCGACATCGTCGCGCCGGTGTCCAGCCAGAAATAGTGCGTGTGGCCGTTCACCTCGACTTTTATGATCGGTGTTCCGATGCTGCTGCCGAGCACGGGGTGAACTTGGGGTGTCACCGGCGCGTTGACCTCCACCGGGGGAACGTCGCGTAGCACGCCGGCCCACGAATCGACGGCGGCGCGGTCCACCAGGTTTGCAATGCTGTCCGAACTGCGCGGCGCCTCGGTTGTCAGCGCCGCGAGCTCCTGCCACTTTCCCTGCGCATTTAGCGCGACGGTCATTCCAATGCGAGCCCGACCGCGCAACAACGGGTCGGGATCGGCGATGAGCGTATGAAAAAGGACCTCGGCGCCGCCAACATTCCCGTCGACCAGAGCGCTCAACGCATCCGTGAAGAAGCGCTCTGAAACGGTACCAGCCTGCGCGCGCGCGGCAGTCACGTCGAGGGCACTGACAGAGCTCCAGAATGTTGGACCCGAAGCCGTCCCGTGTTGCCTGACGCGCATGCGCTTCACGCTGATGTCGCCCGCGGCGTCGCTGAGCGGATCGGATGCGGTCCGATGGGCGCACGCAGCGAGCGCAAGCAACAGGCAGGTTGGAAGCGTGCGACGGAGACTGTGCAAACCCATGCCGGAGATTATGCACGCGGGCCAGTCAGGCCGCCAACCCATCGTCCGTGGATCCCCGCCTGCGGCGNNGAACGCGGGAATCCACGGACGAGGGTCACGCGGAAGCTCCCGCTTTGCAGGAGGAGTCACTCACCCGTGCGCCTACAGCCCCAGGTACGCCCTCACCCTCGGCTCGATCCTGTCCGGCGACCAGAACGGTGCCCAGACCAGGTTGATCTTCACGTCCTCAACACCGGGAAGCGTTCGCAGCTGTTTCTCCGCGTCGCCCATGATCTCCGGGCCCGACGGACATCCGGGCGATGTGAGTGTCATGTCAACAGACACGACAGCCCCATCCACGCGAACGCCGTAAACGAGGCCGAGGTCCATGATGTTGAGCTGCAGGTCGGGGTCTTTTACGCGCCGGAGGCCGAGCTTGACCTGGTCTTCGCTGACGACACCGGGAACGGTCGCTGGGGGAGCGGCCGCTGCTTCAACGGCTACGTCAGCCGGCTCAGCCCCTGTGCTTTGACTTGGACTTGGACTTACCGCTGCCGGCGGCGTGCTTTGACTTTGTTGACTGCCGGGAAACGTGGCCGCCGGCGCGCTTGGGGGTGTGCTGGCTGGTGTGTTTTGCGCGGCTGGTGCGTTTGAGTTCTGCGGCTGCTCGAGCTGATCCGGAGCGTGTTCCATGTCTTGAAGATAATGACTTCGCGTGGCGAGCCCGTCCGCTCCGCTTGCTGCGCGCGCGCTGATTCCAGCCGACTTCTCGGTCAGCCCGGAAGGAAGCGGGCATCACCAACTCGCCGTCCGCCATGTCCGTGACTGAAAGCGACGCGGCGTCGGACAGATCGGAGCGCACGTCGGCGATCACGCGCACCGGGTGCGGTGAGCGAGAGGCATACACACGATTGGTGAGCAGGATGACGAACATGTCCCGATCCGGATCGATCCACATGGATGTGCCGGTAAATCCCGTGTGCCCGAATGCCCGCTCGGAGAGATAGTTGCCGGAGCCGAACGATCCCGTGGGTGTATCCCAGCCAAGCGCGCGGTGGCCCGCGGCGCGGGTGGTGAAGAGCTGGACCGTGGAGTCAGCGATGATCCGGACTCCGTCATAGACGCCGCCGTTGAGCATCATTTGCGCGAAGACCGACAGGTCGGCGGCCGTGGAAAAGAGCCCGGCGTGACCAGCTACTCCACCCGTGGCGAAGGCATTCTCGTCGTTGACTTCACCCTGGCCGGAGCGACCGCCGCCGGAGGTGCCAGTGGGGGCGATTCGAGCCTTGAGCGAATCAGCGGGCCGGAACTCGGTCTGGTACATCCCGAGTGGATGGAAGACGTAATCGGCCAGAAATTCGTCGAGTGGCTGGGCTGAAACCGCTTCCACGACCATTGCCAGAACATCTGCGCCGAGGTCGGAATACTCGTAGTATTGACCCGGATGAAAGGCCAGCGGAGTGGCCAGGATGATCCGTCGCGCCTCGGCGGGGTCGTGGGTAAGGCGAAAGATGTCTCGACCGGCCGGAAGTCCGGAGCGGTGAGTCAATAATTGTCGAATTGTTACTAAATCCTTTTCACCGCCGGTAAATTCGGGCAGGTAGCGCGAAACAGGCGAATCGAGCGAGATTCGACCCTGGTCGAACAGAACCATTACTGCGGTGGTGGTCCCGACTACCTTCGTAAGCGAGGCCAGGTCATATATGGTCGAAGCTGGGTTCACGTCGGGGCTGGATGGATCCCAGGAGAGCCGGCCAAAGCCACGCTGCAGGACTGCCTTCCCCTTACGCCCAACGATTACAGCGGCGCCGGGATAGCCGCCAGCCGCTATGCCACGTTCGACTACCCGGTTTACCGCATCCAGCCGTTCGGAGGACATTCCGACGGAGGCGGGAGAGGCGACGGGCAGGCCGGTGATAACCGAAACCTCGGCGCCGAGTGAAGGCCGTGCGGGAGATGGCGCCGCAGGTAGCGGGCCGGAAGCCCCGGCGAGGGCAAGAAGGATGGGAACCAGCATCAGAAGACCTACACCGAGAGAGCGAGCAATTGGGAAAAGAACACGGGGAAGCCCAATTTGTCATATTTGACGATTCCGGCAACCCTTGAGATACATCCTGAGTCAAATAAAAGCACATACTGGATGACGACGCACCAGACAATAGTGCAGCGAGCTGTGGAGGGCGATGAACGCGCCCTACGGCAGCTCTGGATGGAGAACGCTCCGCATATAGATGCCGTGGTGCTGCGACTTTGTGGCGACCGCGATCTGGCTGCCGATGTCGCTCAGGAAGTATGGATTCAAATTTTTCGCGCTCTTCCAAGTTACCGTGGCGATTCGCAGTTCGGAACGTGGGCGCATCGAATTGCAGTCAATCGTACGCTCAATGCGTTGCGCAAGGTTCGGCGGATCGCGAAAGTGGAGATAGATGTTGAAGATGATACCGCAGCGGCGCCGGACAATCCGGAAGTCGATACAGAGAGAGGGATAGTGGCCGAATCGATAGACCAGGCCGTGCGCCAACTCTCGCCCGGCGCGCGAACGGTGTTTCTCTTGCATGACGTCGAGGGCTACACGCACGAAGAGATTGCTGGTGAGCTGGGTATAACCACGGGTGGGTCGAAGTCGCAGTTGTTCAAAGCACGCGCAAAGCTACGCCGGCTGCTCGCGCACCTTGCTGATGGATTCTCCGCTGGCGTTGGACAAGAGCATGGCACTCCCAGTTAAGGAACTTCCCGAACAGGCACTCGACGCGCTGATAACGCGCGAGCGGACGCGCATCGTTGCGCCGCTCACGGAGTGGCGCAACCTGTCGCTGTCGCTACGACAGGAAGGGCTGATCCACGACTCAGCCAGCTCTGGTCGCCGGCCTGAACGCGACTACACGACGGAGCCAGTGCCGAATCGCGGCGGCTGGGTGCGCACCACGGGACGATGGACGATGCGCGTTGCGGCGAGTGCAGTGCTGGTGGGTGTCGGAGTCGTTGCGGGGCGGGGGATGACGTTCGGGCAGGATCTCATCAATCAGATTCAGGTAGCGGTTTCAGACAGCACCGGAAATCACAACACATCCATGCGGATTGGCGGAAAGGCATTCTCATCGCCAGCCGCCGCGCGAAAGGCGCTGCTGCGCGCGCAGACTGATTACCAGAGAGCGGCTGAGTTCCTTGTCGCAACGGACACCGGCCCGCGGATCGCGGGGGACCCGGATACGTATCGCGATCGACTTGCGGGTCTCGACGGGCTGACCAACGCATCGCTCGTCGCTCTCAAGGATTCGCCGCAAGACGCGGTACTCAACCAGTTCTATCTCTCTGCTGCTGCTGCACGCGAAGGAACCATCGAGCAGCTTGGCAATGCGCTTCCGGTTGGCGCACAGATGGTGCGATTCTAAGTGCGAACATCAGTCTGTGCCGACCGTATCGGCGTCTCATGCGACAACGATCTTTTATCAGAATGTGTCACACTAACATGACCGTCTGTAACAGCTCCATTCCGCGCGCGTTGCTCGTAGCCGTCATCACCGCGACGGTGTTCGCGGAGGCGGCAGGCGCGCAGAAAAACTCGACGCCGTCAGGATGGGTAGGGTTATCGGTAATCCAGAATGGTCACGGTGAGAGTGGCTCTGGTGTGACGATTGATTATCCTGTCGTCGCCTCCGTCGAGCCTGGTTCGCCGGCGCAGACAGCGGGACTCGTGGCGGGCGACACGATTCTCGCTTATAACGACGTTGATGCACACACAGATCCGGCTGGCGTCCAGCGTTTTCTTCAGGCTGGGAAGCAGATCGTCATCAAGATCCGGCGCAATGGCGTCCGCAGTCTCAGGCTGACGGTTGCGAGGCGCTCCGCGAACAACGTATATCGCGAGGGTGTTACCATAAGCGTGGACGAGAGCGCGTCGCTACCGCTCATGTCCAGCGTTCCGGACGGACCGATCGCGATCGCAGCCAGCGTTGCGCCTGGACGCGTGGCGCCGTTTGCAGGTGCGTATTTCGCGCGTCTCAACGCTGGCCTCGCGAACGCGCTCAAGGTTCGGAATACTGGCGTGCTCGTTGTGAGTGTCGGAAGCGGATCGGCCGCAATGAGGTCTGGCCTCGAGGCCGGTGACGTGATAACTCGCGCTGATTCGATAGCCGTGATGAGCCCAATGGGGATTGCGACGGCGGTGCGGCTCGCGTCCGGCCACAGTATTTCGCTCGACGTCACGCGACACGGGGCGCCGAAGAAGCTAACGATTAGCTGGTAGCGGTTAGCCGACTGGTAACCAACCTTAGCTGGCAACGATCGAAGTGCTACAGCCGGCGCCCTTCCGGCAGTAGCGAGTGGTGAAAAAAATCTGATCGCAATCGAGAGACATGCCGCCGCCCAGCTCGAGCGCACGGGCCTCATTGCCAGACGATCTGTCATCATCCACACGATCGACGCGTGATACGGTTGCGTCAACGAGCGTCGCGCCGAACCGTCTGGCATCATCGCGCCCGCGTCCCCGCAACTCACCTGGAGTGATTCCCTCAAGTCCGAGATATCCATGGATTCCGCGAGTCTCCCAATTGCGCGGATCGCCCGCGTCGATCAGGACCACGCGGCGCGCGGCGTCAGGCATGTTGATGCGGATTTATGTCAATGCGAGTACACGAGCAAGTCGGATGCCTCCGCCTCTCGTTGGATGCGCTCAGGAGCGCTAGACTGTAGTCATGAGCGCATCCCCAAAATCCACGCACCCTCCTCGCGATGGTTCGTCAACCGCGCGACTGCCGCTCATCGATCACATAACGGATCCGCTGAGCCGCATGATGCAGGCTGGGCCGGCCGGGGGACTGGTGCTGTTGGTGTGCGCGGCCATCGCTCTGTTTTGGGCCAATTCCCCATGGGCGCACGGATACCACGCGCTCTGGGACGCTCGGATTTCCATCGGCCTGGGCGGCTCCGCCGCGAGCCTCACGCTTCATGAGATAGTCAATGACGGCCTGATGGCCGTGTTTTTCTTTCTCGTTGGACTGGAAATCAAGCGGGAGATTCTGGTCGGTGAGCTCGCAACCAGGCGACAGGCTGCACTGCCGGTGGCGGCGGCACTTGGCGGGATGATAGTTCCTGCGCTGTTGTTCGTTGCGTTCAACGCATCGACACACGGTACGCGCGGGTGGGGTATCCCCATGGCGACCGACATCGCCTTCGCGCTGGGCGTTCTCGCGCTGCTCGGCGACGGTCTTCCGTCATCGCTCAGAGTATTTCTCTCTGCGCTCGCAATTGCCGATGACCTGGGCGCGGTGTTGGTGATCGCACTCTTCTACACTGCAACGATTTCATGGACTGCGCTCGCCGCGGCTGGTGCGTTGCTCCTGCTATCGATCATCGCCAATGCGATTGGCGTGCGTGCAACCTGGGCATACGCGTTGATAGGGCTCGCATTGTGGGTCGCGGTATTGCTTTCCGGAGTTCATGCAACAGTCGCCGGCGTGCTTCTCGCGTTGACGATACCGTCACGCACACGCATTGACGAAGGTGCGTTTCTCGCTGGCGCGCGCAACGCGCTGGCAGACTTTCACGATGCGCACGCTCCGGAACGCACTGTACTGTCGAGCCGCGCGCATCAGATTGCGTTGCAGGAGCTCGACACCCTCGCGGATCACGCGCAAGCGCCACTGGTTCGGCTGGAGCACGGGTTGCACGGTATAGTCACGTTTGGCATCATGCCTGTGTTCGCGCTCGCAAACGCGGGCGTTTTGCTGAGTGGCACCGGTCATCTTCTCGCGAGCCCCGTGGCGCTCGGTGTGTTGGCGGGATTGCTCCTGGGCAAGCCGATCGGCATCTGCCTCGCAACATGGGCGGCAGTGCGCAGCGGCGTAGCGTCGATTCC
>PLEG01000039.1 GCA_003136975.1 Gemmatimonadota bacterium
TGGCGCGCTGACGCCGAGCCGGATGGCCAGATCCTGCGTTGAGGCGTTGCCGGTATCGCTGCGGGCCTTGTATATGGCCTTTATGTAGTCTTCGACGGACGGGGAGAGCACTGGGATAGGGCCAGTTCTAATGCGACTTTAACCTAGGTTAATTTTAGTTTATACCCTTGGGTTAACTCACGTCAAGGCACAATCGCGTTGTGCCTATACCTACGGGCAACCGGGACAGATGGTGCGATGGTAGTTGAGGTCATAGGCCAGCCGTCGGCTGTCATGCTGACAGCCAGGAAACGCACGAGCAAAGTACGATTGTCGGTCAGCGACGCTGGAAGCCGAATTATGCGAGCGTGGTCACAAGTGAGCTGGCTAGCTCCTGGTCTACCCCAACATGCATCTACGTTCGGGTCCTGACGGCGCTATGCATGCCTGCTGGAATTGATGAGCGCTCCCGCTCCCTCTAGCCAGCCTTTTCTTACCAGCATCGCATCCGAGATTGCGCACTCGCTACCGCATGCGCAATCTAGGATTGGGAGTAGTAGCAATCGAGGAAGCACATCATCACGACGTTCTTTAACGGTTGCATGGTGCGGTCGTGCCACCCACAGGTGGAGCGAGCGAGCAGCTCGACCTCCCGATTGATGGTGGCGAGTGCTCGCTCGACCGGCGCGCTGGCTGCGGCGTACGCGCAGAAGAGCGTATGCAACTCGTCTCGAAGGCGCTCAACCTCACCGGTGTTACCGTGGAGGTAACGCGCCAGGAGATCTCGCAGCTCAATTGGGTCGGGCAGCACGAGCGGTTTCTCCGAACCAGTCATTTTGGGCCCCCCGGATTGGAGCGCGCGTGATGCGGTGCTATAGACCCGCAACACGCGCCTCGTTTCGTGAAGTCGCTCTCGGCTACTTCGCACGATTTGTGGCAACAGCTCCGTCGCTGACGGTGAGCACGCCGTGCATCCCCAGCATATCATGCGGATCGCATACGAACTCGTACTTGCCGCTGGTGAAGCGCGAGTCAATCACGACGTCGTAGGTCTGACCTTTGGCGGTGAGGTACGGCCCAACGGCCGCGGCGCCAAGCTTGGCACCGCTGGGATGCGACTTGAAGTGGACGTTATGCATGACCCCAGCCTCCTCCACAAAGCGGACGGTATCGCCGTTTTGCGCGGTGATGCTAGCGGGCTCGAACCCGAAAGGGACGCTCCCTCCTTTAACCACGAGCTTCACCACGATGACGTGCCCACTGCTCGGTGCGGAGTTCTGGGCGAATACTGGAGCCGAAGCGACGAATAGTGTGGCGATGGACGCCGCGATCAGATACTGTGTGCGGAACATGATCTTCTCCATTGTGAATTACGTGGCAACAGCGATGTGGTGACCTATCGCGCAGTGCTGTGCGCAACTGAAGACTACCTCTCGTGATGCGGACCGCATATCGGAGTTTTCCTGAAATTGTGTCGGGGTATTCACATCGAGAATCCATTAAGAGAGTGCGCGCGATGTCGGGGTTCTCCCTACACACTTGATAATCCGCGTACTCTCGCTTGATGATCCATGGAGCAGGCTTGAGTAATAGAGACAGTCAACGATTTGCGGCGGCGCATGAGAGCGCGTAGTGTTATTCATCTCTTGAGTGGAGTTTTCATATGGTCGGTATGCCCTTGCGTGGACTTTGTCTGCGTCAGATCAGTTATATCTTGCGAGCGAGATGGGTTCGAGTGATGATGATCGCGAGCACACTTATCGCGACTCCTGTTGCCATTGCTTCCGGTCTCCCGGTCTTTACGGTGCCACGCGGCGGCGACATCGTGCCTGGGATGCATGCAAGCCAGATCGTCGCTCCGCGAGGATTCTTCGCAGCTCTTGACAGAGCACGGACGTCGAGTTACTCGCATCTTACGTCGACCGCGATTCCAAGTTTCTCGCGACAGACCAAGCTCGCCTGTAGCGCCTGCCACTACGCATTCCCGCAACTCACGCCGTTCGGCCGCCAATTCAAGCTGAACGGCTATACGCTCACAGGGCTCGCCACCATCGGCGAACCGACGGATACCACCGGTGGGCTCAAGCTCGCTCCATTTCCGCCCGCGTCCGCCATGGTAGTCGCATCGCTCACGCGGACAAGCACCGCGCAGCCTGGGACACAGAACAACACGGCCTCATTCCCACAGCAGGCCAGCATCTTCTTCTCGGGGCAGATCACTTCGAATCTCGGTGCGTTCACACAGTTCACGTATACCGCCGCTGATGGAAAAATTGGCATCGACAACGTGGACGTGCGCTATGCGCGACACACCACGATGGGTGACCGAGATGTGCTCATCGGTGTGACGCTCCACAACAATCCGACGGTGCAAGACGTGTGGAACACCACACCAGCCTGGGGCTATCCCTTCATGGCATCGTCGGTATCGCCATCGCCCATGGCGAGCACTCTGATCGACGGTGCTCTAGCGCAACAGGTGGTCGGCCTTGGTGTCTACTCGCTATTCGACAATATGGTGTATGCCGAAGCCACGGCTTACCGCTCAGCGCCGCAAGGGTCGACCATGCCGCTTGATTCCACGGCGGCAAACGTGACGAATGGAGTTGTTCCGTACTGGCGCCTTGCGTTACAACATCAAATCGGCACGACTTACATGATGTTCGGCACGTACGGATTCTCGGCGAGTCTGTACCCGCAAGGCGTGACGGGGAAGACCAACCGATACACCGACATCGGCGTTGACGCACAGGTCGAGCACAACATGGGTACCACGACCGTCATTGGTCACGCGACATACATCCATGAACAGCAACACCTTGATGCGCTCTTCACGCAAGATCCACAGGGTTCCGAATCGCTGCAGCCCACATTGGCTACGCTTCGCGCCAATGTTGGATTCCTCTCGAACCAGCGCTATGGGGCCACGGTGGGTTTTTTCCAGACAACTGGCACCCGCGACACACTCCTCTTCGCTCCCGCGTCATTGACGGGGAGTCGCACGGGCAGTCCGAATACCGTGGGTGAGACCGCTGAACTGACGTACAACGCGTGGGAGAACACCCGGTTCGGGCTGCAGTACATCTTCTACAGCAAGTTCAACGGAGCCTCCACAGCGTACGACAACGTTGGGGGCCGCCGAGCGGCGGACAACAACACGCTTTACATGTACACCTGGTTCGCGTTCTAGCGATAGAGCCGATGCTGCGCCCGAGGATCGGGCGCAGCATCGCGGATGGGACCGAGCAATCAGCTGCTCGAATCAGAATTCGTTACGCTGTTATCGTCAGCGTGCCTGATGTCGAGTCGTAGCTGGCGCTGAGTGCGCTGAGATTGTTCGTCGGCTGGCCGCCGGTCCATTTGCCGTTGGCGGCGAAGCGAGCTCCGTGGCACGGGCAAGCAAAACTTCCCGTGGCGATGCCGACGGTGCATCCGAAATGCGGACAGATCAGGGAGAACGCGGAGAACGTAGTCGCGCTCGTTCGCACAGCGGCTACTGGCGTACCCTGTCCGGAATCGACGCGAGCGATACCGCCGACCGAAGCGAGCGCGGGGTAGCTCGAAACCTGTACGGCGAGGGTGCCGAAGCTGCCCGAGCCTCCACCGGGACCGGTGGCGGTGCTACCGCCTCCGCAGGCCGTAGTGAGGAGGGCGCCGACTGCCGCGATTGCGCTTCGCGTGACGAATTCTCGGCGGTCAAATGGTGCCGTCGTGGATTGGCCGCCCCTTGCTTCGCACTCTTTACACGACGAAAGCTGCAAGTCAGTCGTCTCAGCGTTCAGAATCTCGCCGGGCGCATATATGTGAGGCATCAGACCTTCAGGGTTGCGGCTGTCCACGCGGCCAGATCCTGATCGCTCCGGAGCATGGCATCGACATCCACGACGATATTGTTGCCTGCGTCACGCCGAATCGTGAAGCGATCCATGTTTCGCGTAGCACGACCGCTGATGAACTCGCCGTCTGGTTGGTACTTGGAGTGATGCTTGGGACACTGGAAACGGTGATCCGCATCGTCCCAGCGAAGTGCGGTATGCTGATGGGGGCAGGACAAGTTGAAAGCGTACATCTCGTTTTGCCACCGAACGAGAATCACTTCGTTATCATGGTCGATCTGTGCGCCGTCAGTCGCCGGGAGCGAATAGCTCACTGTGTGCGTCCCCGCCGAGTTCCGCCTGCTTCCGCTGACGAAGCCGACGCTCATCGCACTGGCGGCGCGGGCCGAAACGCCCAACGCGCCCATTGACGCGACGATTGCGGCAAGCGCGCCGCCGCGAAGAAACGACCGGCGGCTCTGCACGAGTGCACAACTGTTGCACTCACGCCCATCGTCGAGGCTACCATCATTGTTGCTGTTGACTGTCATTCCATCTCATCCAATAAGGTTGTAATACGAACGCGACGGTGACATTGCGCTCGCCCGTCCCTCGAATTGACTATGGCTCAGCTGTTGACGAGAATCGTTCCAGCGAGAACGATGGACGTCCACAACGCGACGCTCACCATCGCCGTGCGGCGCAATCTCTGCCACAGCGGTTCGGCTTCGACCGCGCCAGAGACCGATACTGTTCGCTCGCGTAAAGCATTCTCTGTACGCTGAAGGGCCAACCCGTTTAGGAGGAGTAGCGCAACCAACGTCATCTTCACTAGAAACACCGGAGATGTCCCAAAGGTTGCGACATCGGCCGTTGCGAGCAGAACGCCGCTCCCGAACAGGACGGTCAACCCGATAAGGACTGGCCGGTGAACGTCACCGACTTCTCTGAGCAGGGTGGCACGGTCCTGAGACGTACCCCGAAGCGCTCGGAACGTTGAGCGGTCGGCCGCAATCGCGAAGCCGCCCGCGAACAGAAGTCCCGCTAGGTGGATGAAAGTCACCGCATCGGAAATGACCTTGGAGTTGCTGAAGATCGATTGCCAGGGCTTGAGGACCCCAGCAAGGGCGTGCACTTCTGCTGTGTAGCTAATGAGCATAAATGGGAAGTGAGATTATTCCGTTATTTGTCGAACAGCCACATCATGGCCGTTCCTGCAGTGGCCAGGGCCATGGAGCCGACAGACACGGCGCGATGCTGTTGTGCCCCGTGTAGGCTGTTCTTGGCGTTCCCGCCGATCGCCCCAGCCCAGGCGAAGCCTGCATC
>PLEG01000338.1 GCA_003136975.1 Gemmatimonadota bacterium
CGGCGTACTTCGTCATCTCGGCGGACGGGATGTCCATGTAAATAACGGGGCGTCCAGTACGAACGAACGGAGCGTAAAGCTCGCCCATGACCGTGCGGGCATAGTCGCTCTCAACACCCAGTACGACCCGATCTGGCTTGAGGAAGTCCTCGACCGCGGCGCCTTCCTTAAGAAACTCGGGGTTGCTCACCACGTGGAATGGGAAGCGCGCATGCCGAGATATCGCTTCCTTGACGAGTGGCGCCGTACCCACCGGCACCGTTGACTTGGTGACTACAACGATCTCGCGCATCATGGAGCGCCCCACTGTATCCGCCACAGCCAGCACGTGTGACAGGTCAGCAGAGCCATCCTCGTCTGGTGGCGTGCCCACGGCGATGAAGACGACTTCCGCGGCGCGGATCGCCTGCTCCACATCGGTCGTGAAGACGAGGCGGCCGTCTGCCTGGTTTCGCTCGACTATCGCGTCCAGACCGGGCTCGAAGATCGGGATCTCGTTCTGTTTGAGCAGCTCGATCTTCCGACCATCGAGGTCAGCGCAGACGACCGCGTTGCCGGTCTCCGCGAGACAAGCGCCAGCGACCAGGCCGACGTAGCCCGTTCCTATGACCGCGATGTTCATCCGGTGCTACGCAGCGTTGGCTGATAGCGGCACAATGCGTCCGCTCTTGGATTTGAGACCTTTGGTCGCGTTCCGGGCATCGACCACGACAGGAGCCAGATCGCATACACGCTGATAGTTCACGTCGTCATGATCCGTCACGATGACGACAGCGTCCGTGGCGCGAAGCACGGCATCGGTCAGCTCCACACCCGTGAACGTGTGGCCGTCCTCGCGGAACGTCGGCACGTGCGGATCGTGGAACGAAACCTTTGCGCCGCGTCCCTCGAGGAGCTTGATCACGTCCAGGGCCGGACTCTCGCGCATGTCGTCGATGTTCTTTTTGTACGCGACGCCCAGCACGAGCACGTTGCTGCCATTCACCGACTTGCGATCGTCGTTCAATGCGCGCGCGACTTTTTCCACGACGAGCGCCGGCATCTCCGAGTTGATCTCGCTTGCCAGGTCGATGAAGCGCGTCTTGTAATTGAGCGTGCGCATCTTCCACGCGAGGTAGTGCGGATCGAGCGGAATGCAGTGTCCGCCGATTCCAGGGCCGGGCGTGAACTTCATGAATCCGAACGGCTTGGTCGCGGCGGCATCGATCACTTCCCAGACGTTCACGCCAAGCTTGTCGCACACGATCGCCATCTCATTGACGAGACCGATGTTGACGGAACGGAACGTGTTCTCGAGCAGCTTGACGAGCTCAGCGGTTTCGGTGGATGAAACCGGGACGATGGTGTCCAGGCAGCTCTGGTACAGGGCGCTCGCGACCTCTGTGCACGCGGGTGTGATTCCGCCCACGACTTTTGGCGTGTTCTTGGTGTGCCAGAACGGGTTGCCTGGATCGACGCGTTCGGGGCTGAACGCGAGGAACACGTCGGTGCCGATCTTGAGCCCAGCTGCTTCCAGCTTGGGCTGCATGAGCTCGCGCGTTGTGCCGGGATACGTCGTGCTCTCGAGCACGACGAGCATTCCCGGGTGCGCGAATTCACAGATGGTGGCGGTCGCCGCCACGACATAGCTCATGTCGGGATCGCGCGTTTTCACGAGCGGCGTTGGAACGGCGATCGACACGCAATGCATCTCCTTGATGCGTGACGGATCGGTGGTCGCTTCGAACAGTCCCTTGCCGACGACCTCGGCGAGGTCAGCGTTTGGAACGTCCTGAATGTGTGACTTGCCGGAGTTCAACATGTCGGTAACCCGCGTCGACACATCGAAGCCAATGACCTTGAAGCCGGCACGCGCGAATTCAACCGCGAGGGGGAGTCCCACGTAACCAAGTCCAACCACACCAATCACTGCCGAGCGATCAGCAATCTTGTCGAGAATAAGCTGCTTGTTGTCCATTCGGTTATGTGGCCCTCAACGGCCGTAGAAAGCGCGAACCGCCGAGATGACCTCGTCGCGCTGTGAGTCGATAAGCTCCGGGTACACCGGCAGCGATACAACTTCCTTTGCCGCGCGCTCACTCTCCGGAAAATCGCCTTCCTCGTAGCCGAGATAAGCGAAACACGGTTGAAGGTGGAGTGGGAGCGGGTAATAAACCGAGTTGCCAATGCCGCGCTTCTTCAGAAATTCCTGAAGATCGTCGCGTCGTTCAGCGCGAAGAGTGTACTGATTGTAGATGGACTCATTGCGATCATCGATCATGGGCGTGCGCACACCGTCGAGGTCAGCGAACGCCTCGTCATACAACGAAGCATTGCGACGTCGCGCAGCGCTCCACGCCTCCAGATGCGGCAGCTTGGCGGCGAGCACGGCGGCCTGCAGCGCATCGAGCCTGCTGTTGTAGCCAACTTCTTCGTGGAAGTATGTCTTCACGCTTCCGTGCGTTCGGAGCCTGCGAAGCCGCGCAGCGAGTTGGTCACTCTGAGTGACGACCATACCACCATCGCCGTATCCGCCGAGATTTTTTGAAGGGAAGAAGCTAAAGGTACCGATGTCAGCCATCTCACCGGCCATCACCTTGCGTCCGTCAATGCGTCTGCTGGCACCGATCGACTGTGCCGCATCCTCGATGATAGGCATGCCGTTGGGAAGCACGGCCCTGATATCGTCGATAGCAGCCATCTGTCCAAACAGATCGACGGCGATCACGGCCTTGGCGTCGGGCGTGTTCCGCACGGCTTCGTCCACGGCTTCTGGCGAGATGTTGAACGTATCGGGATCGATGTCAGCGAACACAGTGCGTGCGCCAACGTTATGAACGGCGCCGGCCGTCGCGAAAAAAGTGAACGGCGTCGTGACGACCGCGTCGTTGCGTCCGATGTCGAGCGCGCGAAGCGCCAGAAGGATCGCGTCGGTGCCGTTGGCACAACCGACTGCGTGCGCGGTGTGCGACAGTTTGGCGACGAGGCCCTCGAGACGTTCGACGGGCTCGCCAAGAATGAAAGTCTGCCCATCGACAATCGGCATGATCGCGGCGATGACTTCGTCGCGAATCGTGCCGTGCTGGGCTTTGAGGTCGAGAAGAGGTACGGCCATGGGTTCCGTGGGAAATGGCGCCATCCGCCCGGAAGGCAGAACAGCGACTATACAGCCTTGAAAGATCGCCGGTCGGGGCGGGCTAAGTCAATTAATTTCCGCATGGGCGGCAAAGCACGCAGCGCTCAATTTTCAGCCCCGAGGACCGATGGACCCTAACACCGCACACACGATCATCCGTGACGCGACCTTTGTCGCGCTGGCCGCGATCGCCGGGGTTGGTTTCCCCATAGCGCGAGCCTATGCGAAACGCATCGAGAAGGGGACTCCGGAGACCCGTTCCCTGCCCGCGTCCCAGGCTGCCGACGCGCGGTTGGAACGTGTTGAGCAGGCGGTGGAAGCGATGGCGCTCGAGGTCGAGCGGATGTCCNNCCCCCGGGGCCTTGCTTGCAACAGCCAGTCACGCGCGGAGAACTAGCGCTTGCGACGACGGCGAACCATCGGGACGAGGCCGAACAGACCGGTGCCGAGGAGAGCGATTGACGACGGCTCTGGCACTGTCGAATCCGACACTTCGAAGTTGGTCGTCTTATTGAAGCCACCGGTGAACCCGACATTCACATTGTCAGCGGCGCCATCGAAGGTTGCCGCGCCACTGTTGTTGCCGTTCCACCCGCTGCCAATATCGATTGCGACGGCGCTGATGTTGCTCGCGCCGAGGCAGCTGTTGTTCGACCAATTCGCAAGCGTCATAAAAAGCTGTGTGCCACCGTCGAAGCCGCACCCGTGGCCACCGCTTACCCAGAACAGCTGATTCGTCATGTCACCTACGTGGACCCAGGAATCCGTGGTCGCCGCGGCGTTAGTTTGGTACACATTTTCCCACACGAACGTCGTAAAACCGCCATTCGCCGACTGCCCGATTAACTGGTATGTAGGCGCGAACTGGCTTTGAACTGTCGAGCTGGACGAGCGAAGCCAGTCGAAGCTTCCGGAATTGTAAGTCGACAGAGCGTAACCCTCTCCATACGGAGCGAAGTAGTCCGTGTACGCAGCCTTCGCGGTGCCGCCGATGTTAGAAGCGTTCATCTGAAGCTGGAGAGAACCATTACCATTTTCGGGATAAGCACCCGTTATTGCCACGGAACCGCCGCCCCTCACGTCGGTAGGGTCGACGACGCCCCAACCCTGCGTGTTGGTGGGGGTTGCGACGACGCTTTGCGCCGCCAACGGCACCGCCGCTACCGAAGCGAGGGCGAGCGATGCAATTGAGAAAATGCGATGCTTCATTTTGGAACGGCTCCTTGTTGGCTTTGCGGGCAACGCGCCCAGTGCGGTCGCCACATATGTATGCCCGATGGCAAGCCCCGCGCCGCACCCGATTGAGTCGCATGAGGACGATAAGACATGGTCTTTCGCGACTAATTTGCCTCTATTCGGCCAACAGGTGCACCGACGCGTATGGATGTGCGACACCGAAATGAAACAGTTGTTGCGCACGCGCCACAGTTCGCGAAGGCGAGTGCCATGATGGGACTTCAGCCTGAAGCGCACACCGCTAGATCTCTACGACGGTCCCCGTTCGCGCTGACTCATAAATCGCGAGAATTATCTCGAGCGACTTACGTCCCTCCGCGCCGTCGGTATCGGGCACTCCATCGCCACGCAGAACACGAACGACGTTCCTGTAATAACCTTCATGTCCGAAGCCGTACACACTCGGCGGCGTCGTCGCCGCAGCTTCGATCAGCTTGTCGTCGTCATCGTAGTCCTCGAAGAGCCAGGTCTCAACTCGGTTTACCGCGGTGCCGCCAATCTTCACGGAACCACGATCGCCGAGTATCGTAAGCGAGCCTTCCAGATTCTTTGGATACGTAAGCATCGTTACATCGAGCACGCCAATCGCGCCATTCCGGAATCGCAGCACGGCCGCACCCGAATCCTCGGCTTCGATCTTACGCTCCTGCGTCGCGGTCATCGCGATGACGCTCTCAACTGGCCCAGCAAGCCACTGGATGAGATCGACATAATGAGAGGCCTGGTTCATGAAGGCGC
>PLEG01000068.1 GCA_003136975.1 Gemmatimonadota bacterium
AGTTGCGCGATTCGGTCCAGAAATGGAAGGGACCGTCGTCGCCGGAAACGCGATTCTACATCGGCATTGTCGCAAGTGCATTCAACGATAACGACGGCGCCATCAACGCCCTCGCACCTCTGATCGACAGCGTACCGCGCGGATTCAACACCAATCACCTGGCGGACGCAGCCGACGCGCTCGGCGCCAGCTATCGCCGAGTTTTCCGATACAGGGAGTCGGCTGAGACTTACCGCAAGGCGTTGCGCATGACTCGCTCTGCGCTCGATTCAGTCACGCGCGCCAGATTCGGGAGTTGGGCCGTCATCGGTGACGCGCTCGCCAGTGTCCCACCACAACGTGTCACGTGGACAGCGGAATCGAATAACACTCCGGTAGCCAACGACAGCCTGGCGTTCGGGTTGGTGGCCACTGTCAACGGCGATACAACACGCGCCCCTTTCGGCATCGACGCAAGCGCGCAACTCACAACACTTGACTCCACCACTGCCGCGATGCGCGGTGTGCGTGTATTCAATGCAATCGTTCACCCTGCGATTGCAGGACGGCAGCTGGCCGGCCACATCGGCGTGATCGGCACGCTCGACGTCGGTCCGGTAAGCATCGCCAATGTTCCAGTGCTCGTACTCCCAGACGATTCTTTCAAAACGCTCTACAATCGCTCGCGCCTCAGCGGCGTGATTGGGCTCCCCGTGTTGTCTGCGCTTGGCGCCGTCACGTTCACGCGTGACGGTCACATTGCGCTGTCATCACCAGGCGCGGATAATGACACGGCGACAGTATCGAACATGGCACTGGGAAGTGGCGCGACTGTGCTCGAGGCGCTATACGCTGGACGGCGCATTCCCATGCTGCTGGATGCGAGCGCGAGCCAGACTCTGATGTATCCATCTTTCCTGCAGGAATTTTCGTCGGCCGCCGCCGGCGCGAAACTCACGACGTACGTCGGATTGGCGCACGGCGGCGGCATTGTTTCGCTTCCGTCGTACCTGCTACCCAACCTCACCATCACGATTGGCGGCAGGCCGATCCGGCTGGGACCGATCAACGCCGTCATGCGCGATGGAGATCCGCGGTCTCCATTCTATGTAGGCGCGCTGGGTCAGGACGCGTTGGGGACGGCCGACCGTGTAACGCTCGACTTCGCAGCAATGACGGTTCGCTTTCGCGACGATCCTCCGTCCGGTGTCCTTCCAAAGATCGTATACCCAACGGGAATCGTGGGCGGCACATCGTCCGTAAGCAAAGTGCCCGAAGATATCGCCTTCGTCGCGTTGCTGTTCGCACTCTTTGTGGTCCCTAAAGCGCTGCAGCGGTATCGTCTTCCCAGCGCAATCACCAGTCTGGTGATGGGCGCCGGTGCAACCGCGCTGGGCTTCTTCCACAACGACCCCACGCTGCACCTTCTCTCGACGTTCGGAATAGTTGCGCTGTTTCTATTCGCCGGTTTGGAGATCGATGGACACGAGCTGAGGCGACAGGCGTCGCCGCTAATGCTCCATGGGCTGGTCTGGTCGGTGCTGCTGGCGGTTGGTGCGGCGGTCGCGGTGTACGTGTTCGGCTTCGCTGCGAGACCGGCGGTCCTCATCGCGCTTGCGCTGCTCACACCATCAACGGGATTCATTCTGTCGTCACTCGCCGGATTCGGCCTGCATGAGTCGGAACGATTCACAGTGAAGACTTATGCTATCGCCTCAGAGCTACTCGCGCTGACGGTTCTTTTTTTCGTCCTTCAATCCACGTCGGCAGGTCATCTCGCACTCGCTGTTGGAGCGATGCTCGGCGTCGTGATCGTGATTCCGCTTGCGTTCAAACTATTTGCGCGCGTGGTAGCGCCGCACGCGCCACGCTCGGAGTTCGCCTTTCTGTTGATGGTCGCGATTGTGTGCGCATACGCAACCCGGCGGTTGGGCGTGTACTATCTGGTCGGCGCCTTTCTCGTTGGCATCGCGGCGCAACGATTCCGCTCGGAGCTCCCCGCGATGTCGTCCGAAAAGATGGTGGATGCGCTCGAGTCATTTGGCTCGGTCTTCATCCCATTCTACTTTTTCCATGCGGGAACGGAAATCGTGCGCGAGCAGATCACCCTACGCGCCGTCGCGATCGGTCTCGCTCTAGTCGCGCTGTTGATTCCGCTACGCATCGCGATCACTGTGCTCCAGCGCAGGCTCGCATTGCGCGATCATGTAGCCGCCGCGCGCCGCATCGGCATCGCGCTCGTTCCGACGCTCGTATTCACGCTCGTGATTACCGATATCCTCAACACGGATTTCGGAGTCGCCAAATACGTACTCGGCGCGCTCGTCCTGTACACGGTGATCAACACCAGCATTCCGGCCTTCGTCCTCCACTCCGCACCGCCGGAGTTCGAGAATGTAGAGGCCGCGGAGATCGAATCGTCGTCGATCAGGTAACGAGGTAGTACCCCTCGGGACCATTAGCGCCGCGTCCAACTTGGGAACGGATACGTCCCGGCGCGTCAAAGCGTTACACGGTACTGACACACTCTCGATTCAAGGCCAGCGCGGAACAGAGGTGCCCGAATAGCACAACGGGCGGAGCAGCTTTCGCCGCCCCGCCCGTTGAGCCCAAGGAGTGCCGCTTACTGCGG
>PLEG01000220.1 GCA_003136975.1 Gemmatimonadota bacterium
CTAATCGACGTGTCAGGTAAATCTTTTCGAGCGCAGGTCCTGATTGCAATCGCGATTCTGCTCGCCGCGCCAACGAGCGGTAACGCCCAGGCCAGAACGCTCCCTACGAACTCGTCGCCGGCCCGTTGCGCCGGCGTCGTGGCGCCAATGTCCAACGTCTCTGACAAGGCAAGGATAGAGGCGCAGCAGCTCGCCGGACGCGCACAAGCCGCGTCAATCGAAGGCGACAACGCCGCCGCCACGCAATTGTATCAGCGCGCCGCACAGCTCGACCCGTCCGATGCCGGCATCGCATATGCGCTCGGGCGCGCATACGAAGCGACACGCGACGCACGAGCGATGGCGGAGTATTGCCGTTTTCTCGCGCTCACGCCCGCTGCGCCTGAAGCGGCCGATGTCCGTCAGCGAATCGCTGAACTGGCCCTGGCCCTCCCCACTGATACGACGGTGGTGCGAGTTCCGGTGACAGCGCCCAACGCGATGCCATCTCCCGGGGCGGCGCTGATCTCGGGTCTGATCATTCCGGGACTGGGCCAGTTTATCACGCATCGGCCCACCACCGGGCTTCTGGTGATGGCTGCCACTGCCGCGGCCGCTGTGTACGGGCTCCAGTCGCAGAATGTGACGTCTCAAGTGACCCATACGGCGACCGACCCATTGGGCCATCCGTATCAGTACCAGACTCCCGAAACACACAGCGAGCACCCACACGCCGCAGTGGGAATCGGGGCGGCGGCCGCCATATCCGTGCTGGCGGCGCTCGATGCGTTTACGCGCGCACGCTCCGCCGGTAACGGCCAGGGAGACAATCGACCCGCGGCATCCGAGGAGTCCAGGCTTCCTCGTTCCGTGGCTCCCGTGCTCACCTTCGCGCAGCGATCCATAGGATTTGGACTGTCGTTTCAGTAGCTCGGGGGCCTCGCGCGCTTACCTTCCATCCATGACAGTTCGAGCACCTCAGCCTGGAACAGAGGACGATCGCGCGGCGGCAGGTGGCACTGAGAAGCGGGCATATGTGCGCCAGATCTTCTCCGAAATCGCCCCGCGTTACGATCTGCTGAACCATCTCCTCAGTCTCAACATCGACAAGCACTGGCGCCGTCGCGCGCTCGAAGTGCGCCAGTGGACGCGCGTGCCTGACGGGCAATATGTGGATCTCTGCGCGGGCACACTGGACGTCGGCGCGGAGCTGAGCCGTCGGCCGGGCTTCCGTGGCTTCATTGTCGGAGCGGATTTCGCGGAGCCAATGCTTCGCGCCGGCGTCGGCAAGGCGCCGCCAACCATACTCACCCCGGTGGTCGCCGACGCGCTTCAACTTCCGCTCGCCTCAGGCGCGGCGGACGGCGCGATAGTCGCGTTCGGCATCCGGAACGTCGCGGATCTCGATACGTGCCTCGCCGAGGTGCACCGCGTTCTTAAGCCCGGCGCCCGCTTCGTGATTCTCGAATTCACGACGCCTCGCCAGCGCGTCGTGCGCGCGGGGTATCATCTCTATTTTCATCACGTGCTTCCGTTGATTGGCGGAATCATCAGCGGCAATCGCTCCGCGTATCGATATCTACCCAAGTCGGTCGCGCACTTTCCCGACGAACGCGTACTAGCTCAGCGCATGAATAACGCTGGCTTCCGCGCGGTCGACTGGAAAACCCTGAGTCTGGGCATCGCTGCGATTCACTGGGGCGAGAAGTAATGACGATGAGTAGAATCAACAGCCTGAGCTCACTCCTCGTTCAAGCCAATACCAGGGCGCGCGCGAACCGGCGTAGTACTCTCGTTAGCGTGGTCGAACGCGTACCAGCGGTGGACCCGCTCAGAGCACTGGATGCGGCAGCACGGCGCGCAGAGTCAGATCCAGTGCTAGCAGAGTTTACTGCAACCCGCATGTACTGGACGCGTCCGGCGGATGACTTTGCAATCGCCGGACTCGGCGCAGTCGTAACGTTAGCGCCCGAAGGAGCGGACCGGTTCGCGACAATCGATCGTGAGTGGCGGACGCTCGTCAATGACGCGCTGGTTGAGGATGCTTCTGGAGGCGTGGCTGGAGCGGGTCCCATGCTCATGGGTGGCTTTGCCTTCGATCCGGAAGGTCCGCGGACTGAGCTGTGGCGCGATTTCCCCGCTGCGCATCTCATCGTGCCGCGGGTCCAACTCGTGCTCACAGGCGGCGATTGCTGGTTGACTACGAATCTGCTGGTCGGAATGGACGGACTCCCTGACCTTGAGCCCACCGTCCTGGCTCGGCTACGCGCTGCTTTCCTGAACGATGATGCAAGCACGTCCGAACCCATCGCGGCAATATCAACAGACGAGACGCTCGCTTGCGCGGACGTGCGCGACGCATCAGACTGGCGCGCAACCGTGCACGACGCCGTCACGTCGATTCGCAACGGCAAGTTCGAGAAAGTCGTGCTCGCACGCGAGGTACATGCAGCCGCACCGAGCGATCTGGATGTCATCGCGGCACTGCGGCAATTGAGATCCGCACATCCCAGCTGCTACGTGTTCGGCTGCTGGCACGGCGAAAGTGTGTTCGTGGGCGCGACACCCGAGCGACTTGTGCGGGTTGATGGACGCGACGTCCAGGCCAGTAGCCTCGCCGGATCGGTCAGCCGCGGCGCTACACCTGAAGATGACGCAGCGCACGCGGAGCAATTATTGGCGAACGCAAAGGACCGTGCGGAGCACGAGATCGTACGTCGAGCGCTGGTCGCCGGTTTGGAACGCCTGTGTGACGACGTGTCCGGCGCGGAGGATCCCGCGCTACTCTCACTGCCACACGTCCATCATCTGCACACCGCGGTGCACGCGCGACTGAGAGCGGGGCACACACTCCTGCAACTCGTCGCGCAGCTTCACCCAACGCCCGCTGTTGGTGGCGCACCGCGCAACGCAGCTCTGCGGTTCATTCGCGAGCACGAGAAGATGGACCGCGGCTGGTATGCCGCCCCAATCGGCTGGCTACAGCGCGACCGCGGCGAGTTCGCCGTGGCGCTTCGATCCGCGCTCGTCACCGGCTCCGACGCATTCCTGTTTGCCGGATGTGGCGTAGTCGCGGATTCCGATCCGGACCAGGAATACGCAGAGTCACTACTCAAGCTGCGCCCCATGGAAGCCGCGCTCGCGGCAGCGCTCGCGACCGATGATGTCACTACTGTCATCTCGATGGATGTTGCAGAAGACGTTACCGCCTCCGCGATGTGCGGCGGCGAAGCACGATGACGACATCTCCAGACCAGGCAACATCCGTATACATTGGCGCATTCGTTGATGAATTGGCACGCGCCGGTGTGCGACACGTATGCATCGCTCCGGGCTCGCGCTCCGCGCCACTTGCGCTGATCATTGCCAGGCACCCCGCGTTGCGCACATGGATACATCTTGACGAGCGCTCAGCTGCGTTCTTTGCTCTCGGGATGGCGCGCGCGCTCGGCGCGCCCGTCGCGCTGCTGTGCACGTCAGGCACAGCGGCGGCCAATTTCCTCCCCGCCGTGGTAGAAGCGAGCAGCGCAGGCGTTCCGCTGATCGTACTCACCGCTGATCGGCCACCGGAGCTGCGCGACGTTGGCGCAGCACAGACGATTGATCAGAATCGACTGTATGGTGGTTACGCCAAGTGGTTCGTGGAAGTCGCGCTCGCCGATGCGACGCCCGAGCTACTGCGGTACGCACGCGCACTTGCTTGCCGCGCAGTCGCAACGGCGGCGGCGGTCCCTGCGGGTCCCGTTCATCTGAACTTTCCGTTTCGCGAACCGCTCGTCCCATCCGCCATTGAGTCGCCGATCGGCATGTCCGACGGTGACGCACTCGCATGGCACGGACGACCGGATGGTGCGCCATGGGTCACCGTGAACGACGCGTCACCAGTCGCAACTCCCGAAACAATCGAGCGCATCGCAGCGAAGCTCAGCCGCGCGCGACGCCCACTATTCATCTGCGGACCGCAGTTCGATCAGGAGCTCGCCGCGCCATTGGCTGCACTCGCAAACGCGCTCGGTGCACCGTTGCTGGTCGATGCACTGTCGCAAGTGCGGTGGGGGACGCACGATCGCCACACTCTGATTGATCGCTACGACGCTGTACTGCGCAACGAGGCTATCGCGGCCGCTCTCATTCCTGACGTCGTGCTGCGCATTGGCGCTCTGCCGACGTCAAAGGCGCTCCTGCAATACCTGCAGTGCAACGCAACTGCACAGCACATCGTGCTCGACGCCGCGGAATGGCCGGACCCCACGTTGCTCGCGGCAGAAATGGTGCACGCCGATCCGCGGCTGGCCTGCCACCAGTTGCTCGCGCACATCACGAAGGCAGGAGTCGGCTCCGACACTGACTGGCTGTCCGCATGGCGTCGAATGAACACAGAGACGAGCGCCGCGCTCACGACTTACCTCGCGGCGCTCAATGAGCCATTCGAGGGAGCTGCGCTGGCGGCGGTTGCCGATCTCTTGCCAGATCGTAGCACGCTGTTCGTGAGCAGCAGCATGCCAGTTCGTGATCTTGACACATTCGCGTCCGGCGACAAGCGGTCACTGCGCGTACTCGCAAATCGCGGCGCAAACGGAATCGATGGCGTGGTCTCGAGCGCGCTGGGCGTTGCGGCAACTCGTGAGCGCGACGACGGACCTCTTGTGCTCGTTATTGGCGATGTGGCGTTCTACCATGACATGAATGGCCTGCTCGCTGCTCGATTGCGCATGCTCGACGCAACGATCGTGGTGCTCAACAACGACGGGGGCGGCATCTTTTCATTCCTGCCGCAGGCCGCGCAACCCGCGCACTTCGAGCAGCTATTCGGAACTCCGCACGGATTGCGCTTTGAGCCAGTCGCGGAGCTGTACGGCGCGCAGTATCACGGAGCAGACACTTTGGAGGCACTACGCGAGGGCGTGACCGCTGGCATCAATGGAACCGGGCTGCACATCGTGGAAATGCGTACAGATCGCGCGCGCAACGTAGTGCTTCATCGCGCAGCATGGGCACGTGTCGCGAGCGCCGTGACAACGCGGCCCGATCGGTAGAGGAATGCGCGGAACGACCAGCATTCCGGAACAGCTCGACATCGACGTAGCGGATGCACTTCGCCTTCACGTAGTTCGCTCCGGCCGAGGAGCACCACTATTGCTTTTACATGGCTTCACGGGATCAGCGGAGACGTGGGTACCACTTCGCGCGTCACTCGAGAGCCAATTTACAATACTCGCCGTGGATCTCCCGGGCCACGGCCTCTCCGATTCGCCGGCTGATCCGGCGCGCTTTGCACTGGGCGCCTTCGCGGATGACATTGCGCACGTTCTCGACGCCTTGGGAGTCGAGCGCGTCGCCGTGCTCGGTTATTCGCTGGGCGGCCGCGCCGCGCTTCAATTCGTCCTCCGCCATTCCGACCGCGTCGCCGCTCTCGTCCTGGAGAGCACATCGCCCGGCATTGTTGATCCAGTTGAGCGTGCTGCGCGCCTCGCGTCGGACATGGCGCTCGCGGACACGATCGAGCGTGACGGAATCGATGCCTTTGTCGCACGCTGGGAGCGGCTTCCGCTCTGGGACAGCCAGGAAACTCTTCCAGTGGAAAAGCGCGCACGTGTCCGCACCCAACGATTGCGCAACCTGCCTCAAGGACTGGCAAACAGCCTTCGGGGCGCCGGCGCTGGGGTTGAGCCGCCGGTCATCGAGCGCCTCGCGAAGCTCCGGGTCCCGACGCTACTCGTCGCTGGCGCGCTCGACGCCAAGTACACCGCCCTGGCCCGAATCGTAGAAGCATCATTGCCTGGCGCCCACAGGGCGATCGTTTCTGACGCCGGTCATGCGGTACACCTCGAACGACCGTTCGAATTTGCCGATCTGGTCGAGAGGTTTCTCGATGGTGTATCGTCAGAAACCGGGCAGTGGCGCTAGACGAATATTCGGGGCAGAACCCAAGCCAGGCCGCTTCGCCTGTGCCGGGAGAGGCGATAAGTTGACAGGCGTGGCCAGCCGTCCAGCGCGACGCTTCCGCCAGCCGCGATGACATAGAGGAGATTGCATGAACGTCGAGTGGGAAACCATCAAGGAATACACGGATATCCGCTATGAGCGGGCCGCGAACGAAGGGATCGCGAAGATCACCATCAATCGTCCCGAAGTGCACAACGCATTCCGGCCGGAAACAGTTGCAGAGCTGATTGACGCTTTCAATCTCGCGCGCGACGACATGACGACGGGAGTCGTCCTGCTCACCGGCGAAGGCGATCTTGCATTCTGTTCGGGCGGGGACCAACGAGTGCGCGGACAGGGTGGATATGTCGGCGAGACGGACCTCGTCCCGCGTCTCAACATCCTGGATGTCCAGAAGCAGATCAAGTATCTGCCAAAGCCAGTGATCGCGGTCGTCGCCGGCTATGCGATCGGCGGCGGCCACGTGCTGCATCTGGTGTGCGATCTCACGATCGCTGCCGACAACGCAAAGTTCGGCCAGACTGGCCCACGCGTCGGCAGCTTTGATGGTGGCTACGGCACCGCATATCTCGCACGCGTGGTGGGACACAAAAAGGCGCGTGAGATCTGGTATCTCTGTCGCAAGTACAGCGCGCAGGAAGCACTCGATATGGGGCTCGTGAATACCGTCGTGCCGCTGGAGCGCCTGCATGACGAAGCGCTCGAATGGGCGCGCGAGATTCTCCAGAAGAGTCCCACCGCGCTGCGCTTCCTCAAGGCCTCGTTCAACGTGGACACGGACGGACAGGCGGGTCTGCAGCAGCTCGCGGGCGACGCGACTCTGCTCTACTACCTCACCGCCGAGGCAAAGGAAGGCAAGGACGCGTTCCTTGAGAAGCGGCCGCCGGACTGGACGAAGTTCCCGCGCTTCCCGTGAGTGCTGCCGCGCCGACATCGGTGGCGCCAGCACACGCGTGGCTGCTCGCATCACGTCCCGCAACGCTACCTGCCGCCGCGGTGCCGGTGATCATCGGCGCAGGTGCGGCGCTGAGCGAGGGTGCGATGTTCCGTCCTATCGTTTTCGTCGTAACGCTCGTGTCGGCGCTGCTCATCCAGATCGGGACG
>PLEG01000397.1 GCA_003136975.1 Gemmatimonadota bacterium
GGCCAGCGGCGCCGAGCTCGATACCGGTGGGCGCACGTTGCGTGCGTACGATACGCCTGGCCATGCGAACCACCATCTCGCATTGCACGATCCCGAGACAGGTTCGGTGTTCACGGGTGATGTCGCCGGTGTCCGTCTCGACGGCAGTCGCCATTTGCGGCCTCCCACTCCGCCGCCGGAATTCTCCCCGGAAAAATGGCAGGCGAGTATTGCGACACTGCGTTCTCTATCACCGCGCCGGTTGTATCTCACTCACTTTGGTGCATTCGACGACGTGGACTGGCATCTCAGCGAGTTGCTCGCGCGTACCTGGTTCTGGGCCGGCTGGATTGGCGGTCGCCTGGCGATTGGCGAGGAGCCGGAGGCGACGACCGAAGCACTCCGCCAGATGGAAGACATGCTACTCGCTCAGCTCGGTGACCCGTCGCTGATCCAACGCTACGAGGAAGCGGGCAACTATCGCATGAGCGTGGACGGGATCGCCCGCTGGTGGCGCAAACGCAGCGTTCCACATGGCTAAGTCGTCATTTTCCTCCGGCCTGAAGGGGTTGTCAACAATTACGCCATTGACTTATTACATAAAATGTATAACTATATAGGCATACACTATTTCAGTAGTTTATTCCGGTTTACCATGATCAGATCTGCTGCATTGCTCTGTGCCGCTGCCATTGGCGGGCTTGCTGTCCAGACCGCTGGAGCCCAACTCACACTCTCCGAAGCGCTGCGACAGGCCGATCACTCGGCGTACGCCAACCGCGTGGCCGCCGGCGCTGCGGCGGCACAGGCCGCTCAGGCCATCGCTCCACTGCAGGGGATTCTTCCGAATCTTCGTCTCGAAGCTGGCTATGCCAGAACTACCGATCCCATCGGCGTCTTTGGCGACAAGCTGCGCCAAGGGGTCATCACACAGTCTGACTTCGATCCCCGGCGTCTGAATTCCCCTGCTGCCATGGCCAATTATCAGGGCGGCGTTGTGCTGGAGCAGCCGCTGTTCATTGCAGACGCGTGGGCCGGTCGGACCGCGGCCCGCCACAGTGCCGAGGCGAGTCAGGCGCTCGCCACATGGACACGGCTTTCGACACGAGTGGACGTGGTGCGCGCCTACTATGGCGCCGTGCTCGCGTCGGTACGTGTCGCTACACTAGGCGCTTCCTCTCGCTCCGCCCACGCGCACGTCACGCAGGCAGAAGCAATGGTGCGACAGGGACTGGTAACACGCTCGGATGCACTGCTCGCCTCAGTACGGGCTGGCGACATCGACGCACAGCTTGCCGAGGCGGTTGGCGCGGTCGAAACCGCGCGCCGGCAGCTCGCGGTGATAGTCGGACGCCCGGAGCGCGAGCTCGCGGCAGATACTGCGGCACCCGCGACTCTTCCTTCCGCAGACCAGATTCGCGCTGTTGTTGCAGGCGACACCGCTTCATCCGTAGAGCCGCGCGCGGACGTGCGCGGTGCGCAGCAGCAAGCGGCGACTGCGGTGGCGGACGCGCTCCGCGCGCGCGCAACGTATCTACCGCGCGTAAACTCATTCGCACGCTACGACTGGAATGGCGCCAGCCGTCCATATAGTGGCGAGCGGAACTGGACAGTTGGTATCATGGCGTCGTGGAATCCGTTGGGCAGTGCAGCCGAGCTGTCCGACATACGCGCCACTGCCGGCCGTGCGTCAGCAGCTCGAGCGCAGTCGGAGGCCACCGAAGCGCAGGCCGCTCTGGACATCGCACAGACACGGGTTGCGCTAACGGTTGCGCTAACACGCCTTCGCATCGCCGAGCAGTCTGTAGCGCAGAGCACTGAAGCGCACCGGATCGTGTCGCGTAAGTATGATGGCGGCCTGGCGAGCATCGTTGATCTGCTGGATGCACAGGCAGTTGAGACTAATAGCGCGCTCGCCCTTTCCGAGGCGTGCTACCGTGTCATTATCGCCGCCGCGGAGCGACGTCGCGCACTGGGCGGCGACCCCGCGACGCTAGCGGCACTCGACAACGACACCGCCACGCCACTCCGGGCTGCGGTGCCATTTGGCGCAGAAGCCCCATCGGTCGAGGAGTCGCACGTGCAGCGTCCACGCTGATTCGTTCAGAACACTTCCGGGAATTCTCATTCATGCACATTCGATTTTACAGCGTCAGCGCTGCGGGACTGCTCGCACTTGCCGCATGCTCGCCATCCAGATCGGAGATTGCCGGTGCGGCTCCGGCACGATCGCCGGGTGCGGCCTACACGCTGAAGGACACTACCGTGCAAGCGGTGTTCGATGCCGACGGCGTGGCACAACCGCTTCGGCAGGCAACACTCAGTACCAAGCTCATGGGCAGCGTCGTTACGGTGCTCGTGACGGAAGGCGATGCCGTATCCGCCGGGCAGCCGCTCGTGCGGATCGATGCGCGAGATCTCGCGGCAAAGCAGGCGCAGGTTGCGGCGTCGATCGCCGATGCGGAGGCGATTCGGAGCGACGCCGCAACACAGGCCGGTCGCATTCGCTCGCTCTATGCTGACAGCGCCGCGACGCGCGCACAGCTCGATGCCGTGGAGACTGGACTCGCACGGGCAAACGCCGGTGTACACGCGGCGCGCGCATCCGCCGCTGAGGTGAGCGCCATGACCGCGTATGGAGTTGTGCGGGCACCGTTCGCTGGCATCGTGACGCGACGCTTTGTGGATCCGGGGGCGTTCGCCGCGCCCGGTGCGCCGCTCGTGACGGTGCAGGACGGCACACAGCTTCGTATCAGCGCGACTGTGACGCCGGATATCGCGCGACAGATTCGACGCACGCAGCTGCTGACTGCAACAGTCGAAGGAGTGCCGACGTTGGCGCGAGTGGAAGGTGTGGTTCCCGCGGCAACCGGCAACCTGTACACCATCAACGCGCTGGTCGCGAACGCTCGCGGAACCAGTCTGTCAGGAAGTGCGGCAACGCTGTCGCTGCCGCAGGGCATGCGGACAGCACTCGTCGTGCCAGCAGGCGCTGTATCACGCTCGGGTGATCTCACCGGCGTGACGCTGCGAACAGCCGATGGTGATCAACGACGCTGGGTGCGGCTGGGACACACAACGGGAGGCGTAGTGGAGGTCATCTCCGGGCTGCGCGCGGGAGATGTTGTCGTAGTGCCGCCCGCCGTTGTGACGCCCGCTGCCGTGCAGCGCTCAGGCGGAGGGCGCTGAGTCATGGGAATATCTGGGCGTATAGCGCAGGCATTCATTCGGTCCAAGCTGACGCCGCTGCTCGCCGTGGCGTCGCTTGCCCTCGGCGCGCTCGGTATTCTGGCAACGCCACGCGAGGAAGAGCCGCAAATCTCCGTGCCGATGATCGACGTGATCACAACGCTGCCCGGTGCATCACCACGCGAAGCCGAAAATTTGCTGACACGCCCAATCGAACAGAGGATGCTCGAGATCCCGGGTGTGGACCACGTTTACTCCGTCGCTGGTGACGGTTACTCGATGGTGACCGTGCGATTCAAGGTGGGTGAGGATCAGGAACGTAGCGTGACCAGGGTGCAGGCCAAGCTCGCTGGCGCCATGGACCAGGCGCCGGCGGGGGCAATGCCGCCGGTGGTGAAGGCTCACTCCATTGACGACGTCCCAGTGCTGACGCTCACGTTACACTCAGCAAGCTACGACGCGAACATGTTGCGGCAGATTGCGGGACACCTTGAAGATGAGATCCGCACTGTGCCTGACGTGGCGCAGACATTTGTGGTGGGTGGTCAGCCCAAACAAATTCGCGTCGCGCTCGACGCGGCGCGTCTGGCTGCGAGTGGCGTGACACCAGGTGAGGTCGCAGCCGCGTTGCAGGGAGCGAATGCGCGACTCCAGGCGGGTGAGCTTGTCGCCGCGAATCAGGTATATCGCATAAACGTTGGCGCGCCGCTCGAGTCGCCGACGGAAGTGGGAAGCGTTGTGGTCGCCATGCGCGGTGGTGCTCCCGTGTACGTGCGCAACGTGGCTGATGTCACGGCTGATTTTGGTGAACCGGCAACCTACGTATCGCATACAGAATCGCGTGGGGAGTCCGAGGCTGCTGTCACCATCGCGGTTGCCAAGCGCAAGGGCGCCAACG
>PLEG01000147.1 GCA_003136975.1 Gemmatimonadota bacterium
AAGCGTGTCGTAGATGCCATTGTGGCCATTTGACAGCGCATCCTCGACCGGCAACACAAAGCACGCCGAAAGCTGGCCCAGCGGCCGGCCCGCGTTCATCAATGTGGGCGAGTTGGGCTCGAAGCGACGCTCGGTCATGAGGCGGTAGAACTCCTCTGCCAGAGCGTGCACGGCGCCAGCGCTCGCGCCGTAACGGCGATCAGCTTCAGCGACAGTTGTGGCTACACGCCAGAACATGTCCTCGGGACGCTCCGTGGGAGCCCCCGACTTGTCCTTGATCAGGTAACGCTTTGACAGAACCGTACGGGCATTCTGATTCAGCTGCGCGTCGGGTAGCGCTTCTGCTGGGGTTGCATCGGCCATCTCTTCTCTCACCTGAAACTCGGATTGTTCGCCTGAGCGGAATGTACCACCAAGCGGGCTTGCTAGACTGCTGTCTGGAGACCATTCAAGCCACGAAAAAAAAGGCCATCAGGTCAGGGGTCGTGATACTAAGTCCGTACGTGTTTGCGCGCCAGTGCGATGTTAAGTCCTTACGCTGCATGGACTTGGAGTTGGGTAGTCACGAACATCTGTGATCGCTGGCTTATCCTCATTGGGTCTCCACAATCTGCGTCGGTCAGCATAATTGTGATGGTAACAGTGATGCCCCAATGGTAAGTCTTTGCTGCATAGCCACTTAGGCCGAGATTGGGTCTCCAGGCGCACCTATTTTGCAGAACGGCCGCAACACCGGTTATCGAGTTGAAAAAAGCGATTGCCTGGAAACACGTGGCTGCATTGCCCGGGCCTCAGCCTGCTGCGACCGCTAAACGCTCAGAACGCCATGCCGAGGGTCGCGTACGCCGAAAGGCTCGATGCGCCAGCGTATACAGCGCCCCGCACCGGATGCGCCAACCCCAGCCGGAACCGATATGGCACGTCGAATTGCAGCGCAGAATCCAGATTGAGCTCAGCGCCAACAGAGGCGAGCGTTGGGCCGTCAGCCGCCGACGGCGAGCAAGCGGGCATCGCACTCGCCGGACAGTAAGCCCGCGCCGCGTCACCGAAGAGCGCAAGCGATGCGCGATCCAGGAAGAACGGGAACAGCCCAAGCGAGCGCGACGGCGCGATCAACGGCATGCGATACTCTGCGCTCGCCGACGAGGCATGAATCCCCGTCTCTGCGCCGGCGGGGAAACCGCGCACTGGAAAGGTGCGTGCAGCGCTCCCAAATGAAATCCCAGGCACGATCTCGAACGATGCGCCGCTCACGCCGCCAATCTCGTACTCACTCGGCGAGCGTGCATCCGCGGCACCAATCGCCGCTCGCACCGCAATCACATGATGTGCGAAACCCGGAAGGTCGAGCGACTTGTACGCGGATCCGATTGCCACTGCACTGCGGCCCGCGACACCGGTAGATGACTCCCAGCGCTGTCGCAGCGAGGCCGTGACGGTAAACCCGTCCTCCGGCGAGATGCTGAGCGCTGGAGACTGCGTGTTCGAGAAGACGGCGGCCGCAACGAGCGTTGGATAGCGATGACTTTCTGAATAGAACGGATCAAGACGAGAGAGAAACACCGCTGGTGCAGATGCATAGTCGCGCTGCTCGAACTCGGCGCCGATGGTGAACGCCGAATATGTCCGTACGCGCGGACGCGCAAACGTCGCGTGCAGGCTTCCAAATCGGCTGCGCCGCTCCAGGTCACCAACCTTGCGACCGCCTCCGGTGATGTTGGAGTACGACCACGACTGGTCGAGCGATGCGGAGAGCATCGGGTTGATCCATCGGTTGTACGCGTACGACAGCGATGCGTCAATGTTGCTGTTGTGCGTGTTGATTGCTGCCTGCGCAATGTACGAGTGACGGCCAATCACATCGGTCGCCCCAGTGAGCACGCCGATCAGATCACCGCGTCCGTAACCGTTCTGGGCGAACGTCGGCGACCAGTACACGGGAGCCAGCGTACGCCAGGGCGAGTACGAGCGCGACTGACTCGTATCGTCGGTCACGCGCCAGCGTGGATCGGTCGCAGGCTCCATCGCTGCGACGCGTTGCGACTGGCGGGCGGAAGGTGTTGCCGTCCGCGCGTCAAGCGCGGCCATATCCCTCGTGCTGACGGTCCACACAAGTACGTGGTATCCGTCGTCACGCAGCGCCGTTGTCGCGACGCGGACCGAGTCGCCCTGCAGTCCTATCGCATCGACGCCGTAAACGCCGCCCGGTTCATCTGTCAATGACTTCGGTGTCACTCCGTTGAAGTCCGTCGTCGCGCTCACAATCGCGAGCTGTGACGCACCGTTCTGATCCGATGTGAACACGATGGAGCGCCCATCCGGCGACCACGCTGGTGAGCGGATCACTGCGCGCTCGCGAATGGGAATGTGCAGCACATTGCCGACGCTATCCAACACGACAATCGCATTGGGGGCACCCGTAATGCGCACAGCGACGATACGCGTTCCATCCGGCGACCAGCGCGGGGCGGTCCACTGAGTGTCGAGAGATGCGGAAGTGATGGGAACGATCCGCGTTCCGTCGCGCGACACGCGCACGAGCCGAGTCGCGCCCGGCACGGTTTCAACCGCGACGATGTCGCCGTCAGCACGCACACTCGGCTCGGCGAGGCGGGCGCCATCGGTAAGCCGCTGTTCGTGCCCATCCCTAAGTAAGTACAGGTCGCCGCGCGCGTGAAATCGGTCGAGGTACTCGCCCTGCGAGAAAACGATGGTGCCATCCCGGGACGGGTCGTTGACGTCCAGAGAGTTGCGACGCGCGATACGCTGCGGCGCCGATCCCAGCTTCGCTTCGTACAGGCCAGGGCTTTCACGTCCGTCGTTCGCGACAAAGATGAGAGACGAGTCGCTGATCCATCGCGGCTCTACAATAAACCGTCCTCCGTCCGGAAGTATCACGGCACGCGATGACGCAAACGCAGTTGGCGCCGCTGCTTGCATCCGGCGCGTGGATGAATCATTCACCGACCGGAGCACCGAATCGCGCCACTGGTCCCACGCGTGCGTGAACGTCTCGCCAAAGGTGGCCTTCGCTTGACGATCGAGAAAGAACGGAATCGTCACCGCACTCGAGCGTTCGACGAAAGCCGGGATCGATGCCGGGCCATGCCGCTGCGCTAGGTCGTCCCATACGAACGAACCGTACACGTAAACCGACTGACCGTACGGAAAGCGCGAAGTGGCGAGTGACAGCTCGCCCAGCCCGGGAAGCATGTGATCGACCGCGGCGGATCGCGCGATGGAGGTCTCGAAGCTCCCGTGCAACCGTCCGCCGCTCGTAAATCGCGACTCGTAGTACACTGCCAAACCCTCGGTCAGCCACGACGGGGTGTAGTAATTCGGAAAGAGAACTGCGTTACGACCGAAAACCTTCTGCGCGGCGTTCCACCATCCACGACTACGGTCAAGGTGAAAGATGTGCGTCAATTCGTGCTGCAGAACCAACACTGTCCAATCGTCGTAACTCTCGAGTGACGGTTCGTCCACGGGTGGACGCGCGTACATGATGATCTTGGCGCGCGGGATCACCGTCGCCGAACCATTGGACGCGTCGGTCCCGTCGCTGATGACTATATCAACGACGCCGCGCGGCTTGACCAACTCGGTCGCGAGATTAGTGTACGCACGCTCGGCTACCGCTGCGGCATGTCGTGCCTGCGCCTCCAGCGGCGCGGTGAAATGAACCCGGAAATGCTGGGTCTGGATTGTGCGCCACTGCTCATTCGCCGGCACCTGCGCATGCGCACTGACCGCCCCAAAGACCAGAGCGATTGATGCGGTAACGACACGGCAAAGGGTTCCACGCCATCCAGACGCGAACCCCATTCTACTGAGCGAACGTGGCGAAGAACTTCTCGAGCCCATCCACAACGCCACGAGCGTATGCTTCCTGATACTGGGGAGTCTTGATGGCGGCTTCCTGGTCGGGCATGATAATAAATAGTCCCTCGGCGAGCACCGCCGGAAACCACGTAGAACGGCACACAGCGAGGTTCTGGTAGAAGATGCCGCGGTTGCGCAGACCAAGTTGCGGGGCCAGCGCGTCCTGAACAGTTCGCGCAAAGAGCCGCGATTGTTGATGGAAGTAGTAGGTCCCCGTGCCATTGTCGCGGAACGGGTTCTGTCCGTCCCCATCGGCGTTCAGATGAATGGATATGAATGCGTTTGCATTGGCGCGCCGCGCGATTATGGGGCGATCGCCGAGCGCGACGGGCGCCGCAGTTGTGCGAGTCATGACCACGTGCGCGCCGCGCGCCTCGAGGAGATCGCGGACACGCAACCCGACCGCCAGCGTGGGAACCGGCTCGAACAGGCCGGTCGGGCCCGTTGCGCCGATCGGCGGATGGCCAGGGTCGACCACGATAGTCATTCCACGAAGCGGCTCCGATGCATCGACCACCGGCGGTCGGCGAATGCTGAGCTTAAAAGCGCCGTTCTCATACAGCGCCTGGTAGCCATACACCGGGCGAGTGAGGGCGAAACGGTACACCGTGCGCGTTGGCTCGCGCGATTCCGTCACACTATCAATCAGCGTATCCGCCACGGGTGCAAAATTTCCGGAGGCAGTTGTATTGTAGAGCGTGAGCGTGATTTCGCGCTCGGTCTCTGCGACAGCGTATGCGGGTGGCGACGCCACGTTGAGGCCCAGGTCNNGCTCGCAGTGGCTCCAGCGCCTTCTCGGTTGGGCGTGTCTTTACATCGCGGCGCTGCACCCAGATGTCCTCACCGGCGTCCAGCTGTACGCGTGCCATGTCGTCGCGATACTCGAGCACGCGAACCGTGGTTCCCGGAAATAGAAACCACTTATAATCGCCGGTTGGAGTTGGGCGCCCGATGATGACGTTATCCGTATCGCTGACCGAGCGATCCAGCGAATCGTCCCGAAGCGTGGCCACGATGGGCGTGGCAAGCACGGTTACATCTGGAGTCGCTGGCGGACGCGGCCCAATTCCGGCGAGTGTCCGAACGGGATAGCGCAGGCGCACCGTATCGGTCAGCGTGTAGGCGACAACATCATACCACTGCGATTCCGCGGTTGGATTGGGCACCCAGCCGAGAAACGCGCCGTTCGGCCAGACCGGAACGAGATCGCCATTGATGCTGACTCCGGCAGTTCCGTCGCCAACCGATCCAAATATGAAGTTCGAATCACGCGAGGCAACGAGCGCGTTTCGCGTTGGGTAGACGACTTTGATCGCTAGCGGTCCTTCTACCGCCGGCACAGGCGGGAGATTGGGATTGGGGGCCGGCAACGGTGCTCTGGCAACGGTGGCGCGCACCGGCGCGGGCGGCGCGTGGCGGGGCGACAGGACAGGCGTTGGAGCCGATTCCGTTGGAGTCCTGGCACACGCGATTCCCATCGCGGCGGCTGCCAGCGCCGCCCCTGGTAGTACACGTCGCGGTATGGTATGGCGGCGAGGCATGCGACATAAGCTAGTCATGCAGACGGTGGCGGTCAGCATCTATGGGTGTATTCTTCCGCATGCCCGAACGTGAAGCCGCCTCTCAGGCCGAGATTCCTCGCCGCCTCGTGGTCGTCGCCGGTGGCCGAACCGACATCGGACGGGTTCGGACACTCAACGAAGACTCATATCTCGTGGCCGCCCTGGGACGGGACGCCGTGGTGATGAAGGGCACGACGACCACGCTCACGGTTCCCCACACGCCCGCACTACTTGTTGTCGCGGACGGCGTTGGCGGTGCCGCCTCTGGCGAGATCGCCAGCTTGATGGCGACCGATACGATGTTCATCGAGCTGCGTCGCAAATACGAGTCCGACTGGCCGCGCACACAGGGGGGAATCGACTCTGCGCTCCGTGCGGCCATCACCGCCGCGAATCATGTGATATTCACCTATTCGTCTGGCAATCCGCAACACCGTGGCATGGCGACAACCGCTACCCTGGCCGTGGTGCATGACTCGACGATCACCATCGCCCAGGTCGGCGATAGCCGCGCCTATCTCGTGCGCGGCGGCACAGCCCGTCAGATCACGAAGGACCAGTCTTTGATTCAGCGCCTGATCGACGCTGGAGAGATGACCGAGGGCGAGGCGGCGCACAGCGATCGCCGCAACATCATCCTCCAGGCGCTCGGGTCCGAGTCGACCGTTGCGCCCGACATGTACAGGGAGCAAGCCGAGGTTGGCGACGTGCTCGTGCTTTGCAGCGATGGGCTGTCCAATCTTGTGAGCCCAAACGACATTGCGCGTATCGCGCTCGCCGACGACAACATGGAAACGGTGTGCGAACGGCTGGTCGCATTCGCGAACGCCCATGGCGGCCATGACAACATCACCGTTGTCGCCGCACGCTTCGAGCCCGGCGATCCCAACGAGCCTCCACCATCCACTAAGCTGGAGTCAACTTCCCCAGGACTCTCGGACCGCGTGCGCCGGTGGCTCCGATAACGTTGCCTGTCATGTGCGCAATATGCAGATACCCAAGTAACGCGAACGCAACGGCCTCTTTCGCTTCGCCGTCGTAGTAGATCTCGTCGAATAGCGTAACGCGGTGAGGCGCGAGCGAGCGGCGCAGCGCATCAATTAACGCGACGTTGCGCGCGCCTCCGCCGGATACCACCATCTCGCTAAACGGCTCCCGCACGAACCGTCTTACGGAGTCACCGATCGATTCGGCGGTAAGTGCGACCGCGGTCGCGATTACATCGGCACGCGTCGCGGATCGGCCCACCATCGCCTCGAGATCATTCGCGAACTGTGTGCCGAAGTACTCGCGCCCCGTGGATTTCGGTGGTAATTGCAAGAAATATGGATCCAGCAGAAGCGTGGATACGACGTCATCGTGCACGATACCAGATAGCGCGATAGTGCCGTCTTGGTCGTAGCGCATCCCCGGATAGAGCTTGCGGACAAGCTGGTCGATGAGAACGACGCCGGGCCCGGTATCAAAGGCACGCACGCCGGTGATCTCTCCATCTGGCGGCACCACGGTCACGTTACCGATACCGCCAATATTCTGAAGCAGGCGCCATTCGTCACGGCTGGAATAGAGCATCGCATCGGCGATCGGAACCAACGGCGCGCCTTCACCGCCCGCCGCAACGTCGCGAACACGAAAATCCGCGACGACATCCACGCCTGTTCGCTCGGCGATAACTGCGGATTCTCCAATCTGCCAGGTTGCACGCCGGGGGGAATGCCAGATCGTCTGTCCGTGCGAAGCGATCGCGCGTACGTCGTGCGCGTTGACGCCAGCATGCTGCATCACCTCGAGCGCGGCGGTTGCCAGCCAGTCACCGAGCTCAAACGAAAGCGCGCAGTATTCCTCTGCGATTCCGTGTGACATCGCGATCGCCAGTCGGTCCCGCTGCGAGTCGGTGTACGCGCTGCTGTTGAACGCGAGCAACTCGTGATCGACTCTCGAACCCGCACTTGCGAACCGCACGACAGCGGCGGAAATTCCGTCGAGTGACGTACCCGACATCAATCCAACATAGACTCCGTCGGTGTCACGCATCTACGATAGGCGGCGGTGCTCCGGGAACGACGCGACGGATGATGCCGCCTTGCTCCGCGAGCATCCGCTCCGCATCCGCTCGGCCGACTCCGACCATCTGCATCACGATGGCCGTCTTCACCAGTCCACCGGCCGCGGTGATCTGCTCCTTCGCACGTTCGCGCGACGTACCAGTCACTTCCATCACAATTCGCTCGGCGCGATCCGTCAGCTTCGCATTGGTAGCGCGCATGTCCACCATCAGGTTGCCGTACGTCTTGCCCAACAGGATCATCGCGCCGGTCGTTATCGTGTTGAGCACGAGCTTCGTTGCGGTGCCTGCCTTGAGACGCGTTGAGCCTGTCACGACTTCCGGCCCCACCACCGTAACAATCGCAACGTCGCAAGCGGCGAGGAGCGAATCCGGTGGTGGCGTGCACGCGACGATCGCGGTATGCGCGCCGATCGCCCGCGCGCGGTGCAGCGCGCCATGGACGTATGGTGTGGTTCCCGATGCGGCGATGCCGACCACGAAATCTCGAGCCGAAACACCACGGTCGTCCATTTCCCGCGCGCCCGTCTCGGGGCTGTCCTCCGCGCCTTCCTGCGATCTGGTGAGCGCCGGCAAGCCGCCCGCGATTATGCCCTGCACCATCTCGGGATCAGTTCCGAACGTCGGCGGACATTCACTCGCATCCAGCACGCCAAGCCTGCCCGAGGTTCCCGCGCCGACGTAGAACAATCGCCCGCCGTCCCGGAAAGTCGCAACCGCGATATCGACCGCGCGTGCAATCTCCGCGCTTTGGCCGCCGACCACACCCGCGATCGTCGCGTCTTCACGATTCATGATCTCCACGATCTCGCGGGAAGACGTGAGGTCTATGTCCGCGGATCTCGGATTTCGCCGCTCGGTAGCTCTGGTATCAAGCA
>PLEG01000312.1 GCA_003136975.1 Gemmatimonadota bacterium
CACGTGCAGGGAGCAGCGGTGCGTGAGACGTCCGTCCGTCGTTCGCGGCACTGGCAGATGCGGATGCGCCAGTTGATGAAGCAGCGGATGCACTACCGGATACACCGGCGTTCGCCGCTGGACCAGCGGTCGCTCGCTTGCACCCTGTCACCACAAGTGCGCTCACGACGACGCATATCGTGGTCAGTGTTGTGCTCACTCGCGCGGCCGGCCGAAGATCCCGCGAATCACACCCTTCGCTTTCTCTTTCGCCTGATCCTTCGCCTCTTCCGTCGCTCCTTCCTTCGCGCCCTGCTTCGCGCTGTCACTCATCGCGCCAAGTACATTGCCCTTTGGCATTCCCTTTTGCGCTTTTCCAACGGCATCCATTGCTCCACCCATCGCGCTCGTCATGTCCGTCTTTGCGTAGTCTGCGGGAACTTCGAACACCGATGGATCAATACGACCGCGCTTGATGTTGAGTAGCTCCATCGTCGAGGTCGTGGTTGACGAGTGATCGCCGCTTGTCTGAGTCTGCGTCACAGTCTTGAGTGGCACGCCCTTCCCGATCTTTGCATATGCGGCCGTGATCTTCTGGGCGTATTCGGAGTTGCCTCCCATCTGGCTGGCAGATCCAGCGGCGGGGTTGTAAAGGCCGGCGAGCTGCGGTGCGACCCACATGTCTGTCGTCGATGTGGATGTCGTACTATTTGTACGGCCCAACATCGAAACGGTGGAAGTGGATCCGGATGTCAGCCGGTACTTCATGGTCGCATATCCCTGGATCGTCTCGCCCGCTCCGAGCGGCTGCACATCCGCCGTCACATTGGTCATCGAGATCTTCGCAATCCCTCCGAGCGCCTTCTGCGCGTCAGCGGCAAACTTGGCCATCGAGTCCATGTTGATCTCGATGTACTGGCGTTTCGCCGGATTCACGATCCACTCCGTCCGATTCCCGCTCTTCACGATGACGTACGTTCCCGCCCCCATGGGCCCGCCCGGCATCATCGACTGATCCATGTCCATTCGTGAATTGCCGCCAGAGAACTGGCCGTGGCCGGCCATCATTGTGCGCGGCTGGGACATGTCGCCAGCGCCTTTCGGGCCGCCGGTCATCATCACCGTCATCTTCATGTCATAGGTCAGCCCCTGCGCGCTGACATTGCCACTCAGACCGGCGAACATCGGTACGCCGACCAACATGCTCGCGACAAATGTTCGGCGGCAGATCGTACGTGATTGCATCGTAGGATTCCCCTGTAATTGGTGTGGAAGCGTTTGCCATGGAGTCCTTCGACTCGTAGATTCAGCCAAGATCGCGACCGCTCGTTACCGCCCTGAGCCAGCGCCGTTACCGCCTCCGGTAACGGCTCGACTGGCTGTGATCAGGCGGTACGGATGCCACGCCGCGCAGGGGGTTCCTGATGCGTTTACGGACTCTCGGCCGCTTCGAGCTAGTGGACGACGAATCGTTCGCCGCGCGCGTGGTAGCTTCTCAGCCAAAGCGCCTTGCATTGCTCGCATACCTTGCGCTGGCCACGCCGCGTGGCCCGCACCGTCGCGATACGCTCCTCGCGCTCTTCTGGCCCGAGCTGGATGAGGAGCATGGCCGGCTCGCTCTGCGACAGGCGCTCCACGCACTCCGCCGATCGCTGGGTGAGGCCGCGCTTCATTCGCTTGCTGATGATCGAGTCGCGCTCGCTGGCGAGCGTGATTGGTGCGATGCGGTGACATTCGAGCGGGCGATTGCGGACGACCGTGACGCGGACGCTCTCGCCTTGTACGAGGGCCCGTTCTTCGACGGTATCTTCATCGCCGACGCGTCGCCAGAATTCGAGCAGTGGGTCGGAGTGAATCGCGTGCGCCTGAGCGAGTGCGCCCGCGCTGCGGCGACAAGACTCGCTGTCGCGATGCGTGCCTCAGGCGACGCAGCCGGCGCGGTCCGCTGGGCTGAGCGCGCCTGGGCAATCGCACCTGAGGATGAGGTGGGAGTGCGCTTCCTCATGGATACGCTCGGCCGAGCCGGCGACCGTACGCGCGCGCTACGCATCTATCAGCTATTCGCGAAGCGGCTCGAGGCCGAGCTTGATGCTGAGCCGGACGACGAAACGGAGACGCTCGCTACCACACTGCGGTTCGCGCCAGCCGTCGAGCTAATCGGGGACGGACGGTCACACGATGAGCCGGCGAAGAATCCCACTCCAAACCCGTCCGCTGCGTCGAATAGCCCGCCAGGGCGCGAGCCCGAGACGGATCGTTCGTTGCTTTCATCGGAATTGGAGATTGCGTCCACGCCGCGTTTGGCGTCCAGCGAAAGATCTGGAACCAGGCATTTTTCATCTCTCAAGGGGTGGGCGCCCACAGCTGTGCTCGCTGCTGCGATTATCGCTGCGGCGGTGCTGCCGCGCGTGTCCATGCCCACGCTCAGATCGTTCGCTCACATCAGTGACGCGCCAGCGAATGTGAGAGGCGCGGTCGACGCGCTCCCGACACGGTCCGTTGTCGCGCGGCGCCTGTACGACGAAGGTATACGAGCGTTCTCAGCAAATGATCCGGTAGCAGCAGAGCAGCTATTTGGTGCGGCTATCGCGACGGACAGTACGTTTGCGATGGCCGCCTACTATGCGGCCCGTACCAGCATGCGCGAAGATCATCCCACAAACCTGGAGCGGGCGGACGTGTTTTTCCGACTCGCCAGCCATCAGTCGCCCAATGCCTCCGATCGAGAACGACTCCTGATCGCTGAGGCATCCGCTGATTTTGGAAATGATCCGGCCCGGCTTGCATTCGCGGAGACGCTTGCGGTCCGTTATCCGCGAGACCCCGTAGGACAGTTCCGAGTCGGACAGGACAGGATGTGGTCCGGTGCTTTCCTGTCAGCGATTGCCCCTTTGCGCGCTGCGGTCGTGCTTGACTCAGCCAATCTCACCAACAGTCGCGGGGACTGCGTTGCATGCGACGCGCTCCGGAATGAGATCCTGGCCTATCGTCTGGCCGATTCGGTTGGCGCAGCCGAGCGCGTAGCGCGCGAGTGGATCCAGCGTGCGCCGGCGTTGCCGGCAGCGTGGCGCGAGCTCGCGGTAGTCCTCGCATCGGAAGGACGCTACACGGAGGCGAGAAGCGCTTATGGGGAGTCCGCGAATCGCAGCCGTAACGGCGCTGGCCTGACGCGTGACATGGCTGATCTGGCGATCCGGGCAGGAGACTTCAACGGTGCCGACAGACTCCTCGCGGGCAGTCTCGCCGGTGGCGGCGCCGAGCAGCGTCAGCAAGCATTGTGGCTGTACGTTGTAAGCTTGCGCTGCCAGGGCCGGCTGCGTGAGGCATTGGACGCGGCGCTGGTATTACGCCTTGTTGAGCGAAGGTCAGGCGTGGGTGCGAACGTGCAGCTGTACAGTGCGCTTCCCGAAGCGCAAGTACTGCTCGAGATGGCACGCACGCGCGACGCGGAAATTCTTTTCGATTCGATCGGACGCAACGGCGCTCGCGCACTGCGTCCGGGATTGGACGCACGCCATCGAGTCTGGACCGCGACTCTTGCAGCAGAAGCGCTTGCGGCCGGTGGCGATACGATAGCATTGGCGCGTCTCATCGAGCCAGTCAGGCGTGCGGGGCTGGTCAGTGCATACGGACGTGACCTACTGCTCGTGCATCACATTCGCGGACTGTTGCTCACATCGAACGGAGATCTGCCTGGTGCCGCGATCGAATTTCGACGCGCGCTCTTCTCCAAGACAATGGGTTATACCCGAACCAACTACGATCTCGCACGAGTGTTGACGAAACTCAGGCGTCCGGTGGAGGCGATCGCAGTTCTGCAGCCCGCCTTTCGTGGCGAGCTCGATGCATCGAACATGTACGTTACGCGTACGGACTTGCACGAGGCTCTGGCGCACGCGTTCGACATGGCCGGCATGCGCGACAGCGCGGTCGTACACTATCGTGCCGTCATATCTGCATGGAGAGCCGCTGACGGCAACGTGCGCGCTCGACGAGACAGCGCAATGGCGCGTACAATCGTTCTTGCCTCTCACGGAGTGCTGTAGCAGTCAGTGTATCTGCTCCTTCCACAGCGAGCTCGCCGGTGCCTGCACCACCAGCGGCATGGCGTGGAAGCTTCACGGTCGAGTTGGCGACAGTCCAATCATCGGTGCCGGTCTGTATGCCGACAACGAAGTCGGCGCCGCCACCGCATCGGGTGTCGGCGAGGAGATGATCCGGAACGCCGCCAGCTTCCTCGTGGTGGAGTTGATGCGACAGGGGCGCTCGCCAACGGAAGCCTGCCGCGAAGCAATCGAGCGTGTCGTCCACAAGCGGCCGGCCGCGAGCAAGACGCTGCAGGTGTGCTTCCTCGCCATCGATAAACAGGGTGAAGTCGGCGCGTATGCATTGCACCCCGGCTTCGTCTATGCCATGCACGACGCCACGCCTGACACCGGTCTGACACCGGTCTGACACCGGTCTGACACCGGTCTGACAATTCGTCATCGTGGATCGCCTTACTGTGCGTCCCGACGCAGCAGTCGCATCGCCGGATCAGCCGGCACTCGTGGATGTTGCTGCACGAGCGCGCTCAACCATAGGTTACAGGTATGAAACTGACCGCAGGTGCACTGGCGCCGGACTTCGAGCTCGAAAGTACCGCTGGTACCGTGTCGCTCTCCGGGCTGCGTGGCTCGCGAGTCGTACTCTACTTCTATCCAAAGGATGACACGCCCGGTTGCACGCGCGAGGCATGCTCGTTCCGCGATAGCATGAGTCGGCTCCAGGGTCACGGCGCCACGATACTCGGCGTCTCCAAGGATTCGATGGATTCGCACCACCGCTTTCGCGAGAAGTACGGTCTTCCGTTCGCGCTCGCGTCGGATCCCGAAAACGTCGTGGCGAAAACCTACGGAGCCTTCGGAAAGAAGATGATGTACGGCAAGGAAGTCACGGGAACTATTCGCTCCACGTTCCTCATCGATCCACAGGGACACATCGAGCGCGTGTGGTCACCAGTGAAAGTTGATGGGCATGTGGATCAGATACTTGCTGCACTCGATGAAGCTGGTTCATCGGCGAGTGGGAAGAAGACGACCAAGTGAAGCTCAGTCTCGTCCCTGTCGCGATGGACTGAACCATGCGCTGGCCCGGGGAGCACTATCAATTAATTCCGAGTGTCGGGGATTATTGCTAATGCTGCGCGAGCCTCGTATAGCGCGGCCTAAGCGCTACACCGATATTCAGGATGCACACGCTGGCAATTCTCGCCCTCCGCGACTACGACAAGACCAAGATGGGAGCCTTCGATTCGTTGGAGAAGCATCATCGCGCATTCATCAATGTGCGATCCGTCATTGTGGCGGCTCTGGCATTCCTGGTCGCGGCGTGTGCATCGGCTAGAAGTCACGCCACGCCAGTACCATCGCCTGCACCATCCCCGGCGACGTCAGGCTATCGGATCGTCTCGCCGGCCACGCGCAGCGACGTGACGATGTCGCAGATGCTCGGCCGGCTGTCGCGCGCCGACGTTGTGTTTTTCGGCGAGCAGCATGATGATCCGGAAACGCACCGCGCCGAGGCGGAGACGCTCGACGCGATCGGCCGGCTCGGACGACCGGTCGTGCTTTCGCTCGAGATGTTCGAGCGCGATGTGCAGCCGGTGCTCGACGATTATCTCGCGGGCCGCATCGGCGAGTCCGAATTTCTCGCGCACACTCGGCCGTGGGCCAATTACAGCACGGGTTACCGGCGCCTGGTAGAGCTGGCGCGCGCGCGTCACTGGCCGGTGGTTGCGGCGAACGTGCCGCGGCCACTCGCATCAGCGGTGGGACGAAAGGGGATTGTTGCGCTCGACACGCTCACACCAGTCGAGCACTTGACCGCGGCGCGCGAGATCGTCTGTCCGATGGACGACTACTACGCGCGCTTCATGGATGAGATGCACGTGCATTCCACCGGCGCGGGTGGCGCGACTGAGCCAGGCGATTCGCTTCCGACAGCCATGGCCGAGCGTTTCTACGTGGCCCAGTGCGTAAAGGATGAGACCATGGCCGAGTCGATCGTGATGGCGAAGCGCGCGGCGCCGCGCGATGTGATCGTCGTTCACTTCGATGGTGCTTTCCACAGCGATTATGCACAGGGCACAGTGGCGCGTGTGAAGCGGCGGGAACCGTCGTGGGATGTAGTGGTGATCAGCGCCGTGCCCGTCGCCGATCCGTTTGTGGCGCCGATCGCGCCGGAGAGCGGCGTCGCGGATTTTGTCGTCTTCACGAAGCGGCCGTCGCACTAGTTAGTCCGGCGGAACTGGCATCAGGCAGCATTGTTGGCTTAACCTTGGTCATGGCCGAAAACTCAATCAGAAATCCGATGAAGCCCTTCGCAAGTGCAGCACTGTTTCTGACGTTCATATCCACCACGGCTGGGGCGCAGGTCAACGTGGGCACACAGAAGCCCGAGCCAAACCTGCCGTTCACGATGACGCAGGTGGCAACGTTCAACCTGCCGTGGCGCATCGCGTTCCTGCCCGACGGGCGAATGCTCATCACGGAAAAAGTGGGTCCGCTCTGGCTGGTAACCCAGCAGGGCGCCAAGACGCCTATGAAGAACGTGCCGTCCGTTCTCGCTCAGGGACAGGGTGGCATGCTGGGCGTGTATCTGTCGCCACACTACGCGACCGACCACAATGTCTACCTTACCTATTCGGAGCCTGGTGACAGCGGGTCGAGCCTGGCGCTGGCACGGGCCAAACTGTCGATCACCAAAAACTCGGCGAGCCTCGATGAGCTCAAGGTCATTTGGCGCGACGGCGCACGGGGCAAGGGCGGACAGTTTGGCGCCGCGGTCGCGTTCTCTCCCGACAAACATTTTCTTTTCCTGACTGTCGGCGAGCGGCAGCGCATGACTCCCGCGCAGGATCCCAACTCGCCGTTGGGCAAGATCTTGCGCCTGACGCTCAAAGGCAAACCTGCGCCTGGCAACCCTTACGCTGGAAAAATCGGCTCGCCGACAGTTCCCGTGATCGATCCGCCGCGCAATACGGAGTTGGCCAAGACCGCGCCCGTTGTATCCACGTATTCTTTTCCCGGGCCAAACCGCACACCGTCAGAAACCTGGGCCACTGGTTTTCGCACACCTTACGGTCTGGCGTTCGCACCCGACGGCCGGCTGTGGGAGATGGAGCATGGACCGCGCGGAGGCGACGAGCTGAACCTGATCGAGCGCGGTAAGAACTACGGCTGGCCGCTCGTCTCGTATGGTGTGAACTACGACCAGGTGCCCATCCCAAGCCCAGATACTCGTCCCGATCTGATCAAGCCGGTCATCTACTGGACGCCCGTCATCGCGCCAGGAAGCCTCACGTTCTACAACGGCAAGATGTTTCCGCAGTGGGACGGTTCAGCGTTCGTTGGCGGCCTGGCCACCAAGACGCTCAACCGCATCACGTTCGACAAGAAAGGCGGGGCCACGCCCGCCGAACGCTGGGATGTTGGCCACCAGATTCGCGACGTGGCAGTCGCACCAGATGGCGCCTTGTGGATGATCGAGAACACGAGCACAGGCGGACTGTTTCGGGTCACACCGAAGTAGCGCGTCCGCCCGCTTTCCTACTCCGAAATGACGATGAGCAGCCGCCGACAATTTCTCCAGAGCTCACTACTCGCTACCGGTGCGCTGGCCTTGCCGCGCACGATGGTGGCGGGCAACACCATTGCGAACGGTGCGGCAGGAGGCCGAGTGGTGTCGACCTGGGATTTCGGCGTCGGCGCCAACGCCGCGGCGTGGCCGGTGCTGGCGCGTGGCGGCTCCGCGCTCGACGCAGTCGAGGCCGGCGCGCGCTGGGCGGAAGCGGATCTGTGCAACTCCACGGTCGGGCACTGCGGTTACCCGGATCGCGATGGCGTGTTGACGCTGGACGCCAGCATCATGGATGGCGACGGACGCTGCGGTGCCGTCGGTGCGATCGAGGACATCGAGCATCCCGTGTCGGTGGCGCGCGCGGTGATGGAGAAAACTCCGCACGTGCTACTGGTCGCCGATGGCGCGCAGCAGTTCGCGGTATCGCAAGGTTTCGAGAAGAAGCCGCTGCTGACCGACGACGCGCGCAAGGCGTGGCGGGAATGGCTCAAGACATCGGAATACCGCCCGAAGATGAATGTCGAACGTACCGGCACACCTGGCGACGCGCACGATCACGATACGCTGGGCATCCTCTCACTCGATGCGCATGGCAAGCTCGCCGGTGCGTGCACCACCAGCGGCATGGCGTGGAAACTTCACGGCCGCGTCGGCGACAGTCCCATCATCGGTGCCGGTCTGTATGCCGACAACGAAGTCGGCGCCGCCACTGCATCGGGCGTCGGCGAGGAGATGATCCGGAACGCCGCCAGCTTTCTCGTGGTGGAATTGATGCGAGAGGGGCGCTCGCCGACGGAAGCCTGCCGCGAAGCAATCGAGCGTGTCGTTCACAAGCGGCCGGCCGCGAGCAAGACGCTGCAGGTGTGCTTCCTCGCCATCGACAAACACGGTGAAGTCGGCGCGTATGCACTACATCCCGGCTTCGTCTATGCCATGCACGACGCCACACCGGGGCCGCACGACAAGCTGATCGCCGCCGCATCGATCTATGGAGGCAACGTCGTCCGGTGACCACATTCGTGCTCGAGATCGCGGCCAACTCGCTGGGCTCCGCCCTCGCCGCGCAGGAAGGCGGCGCCGACCGCATCGAGCTGTGCGACAACCTGGGTGATGGCGGCACCACGCCGTCCTACGGCACGCTGGCCATCACACGCGATCGCCTGCGCATTCCGCTGTACGTATTGATCCGCCCACGCAGCGGTGACTTCTGCTACGACGCAGGCGAGATGGACGTGATGCTGCGCGACATCCATACGTGCGCGAAAGTGGGTTGCGACGGCGTGGTCATCGGCGCACTCGACGGCCAAGGCGATGTCGATGAAACCGTTTGCCGCGAGTTGATCGCCGCGGCCGGCCAGCTCGGCGTGACCTTCCATCGTGCCTTCGATGCAGCGCGCGACCAGGCCCGCGCGTTGGACACCATCATCGGACTGGGCTGCGAACGGGTGTTGACGTCGGGTGGCGAAGCGAATGCACTCGCCGGCGCGGAGCGCATCGCCGGATTCGTGAAGCAGGCCGATTCACGCCTGCACATCATGGCCGGCGTCGGCCTCGACGCCAGGAATATCCGGGAAGTGGCAGTCTGCAGCAGCGCACGAGAGTTTCACGGTTCAGCGAGTGCCATGCGCAGATCGCTGATCGCGCATCGAAACGATCGTTTGACAGGGCTGGACGTGGATTGGAGACAGACCGACACCGACATCGTCCGCTCGATGGTGAACGCTTTGAGGTTTCAGGAAGATTAGTTTCGGGACGTTGGCGGAACGCGGTCGCCCGCCGGTTGCAGCGCTCGTTAACCGGTTTGCGTTATATAACTATAGTAGCTATATTATGGCCACAGCAGAGCCCCACATGGAGCAAGCCGATGGTGCGTCGCCAGACACTTAAAAAGATTGGAGGTTCGGTCGCGACGGTCTTGCCGAAGACCATGCTTGACCACTTTCATCTCGAGGCAGGAGACGAAGTAACGGTAATCGAGACGCCCGACGGATTGCTCATCACTCCGTTCGATCCAGAGTTCGCCGCCGCGATGAGCGCTTACGAGCGCGGCGCCAGGAAATATCGGAACGCGTTGCGGCAACTCGCGCGCTGATGCCGCGGCGCCGCACGCCACACTGGTTGACGCGCCACGTCCTCGATGTGGTCCACGCGGCGCAGATCCGCGAACATGGTGGCGCACCCGGCGTTCGCGATGAGGGGTTGCTCGAGTCAGCCCTTGCCCGGGCGCGACAGAAGTGGACCTACGCCGACCAACCGGACCTCCCGACGCTCGCGGCCGCATATGTGTTTGGGCTCGCCAGAAATCACGGATATGTCGATGGAAACAAGCGGGCCGCGTTCATGGCGGCGTACATATTCCTGGGCTTGAACGGGTACGACGTTGACTCTGATGAACCAGACGTGGTCGTCACGATGGAACGGGTCGCCAGCGGGAAACTCGACGAGGTTGCGCTCGCCGAGTGGTTCCGCGCGAAGACACGGCCGCTTGGCTGACGCCGCCGATCCGGGAAGACTCCAGACGGCAGGCCGACGAACCAGATGTGCAGCTTTGCTGCGTCAGCGCCAGCCGAGTGCCGGCGCGACGTGGGTAAGGATTGCCTCGATGACGTGTGCGTTGTAGTCGACGCCAAGTTGATTGG
>PLEG01000317.1 GCA_003136975.1 Gemmatimonadota bacterium
AGAAGCTGGCTTCGGGACCGGGGGCAGCTCAGGGGTCGTCACTTCTGAATGTTAATGCGACGGCGTGGAATACCACATCACAATTATTGGATCCATTATCCCGTCCGAAACCAGGATCGGTCGCATTCGGCCTTAGACGGCGGCCGAATCAGTTGACAAAAAGCCCAGTTGCACGAGTCTGAGCGGTTGGCAGAGTGCTTGCACTGAGGCACAACGAATCGATGATGTTCGCGGCAATACGATCGTATCCGCGGCGCATCCTGGCCCAGAGACATGTCGGACGTACTCGTTCAATTCGATGAGCCGCAGCTCAGTGCTGACGGCCGGATGTTCGTCGCGCAGGTCATGGCAAGCCGCCTTCCCACCGGCCTGTGGGAAGCGTGGATCGAATTTCATCCACGAATTGGTGGCGATCCCGTGCGTACTCCGCGGGCGACAGAACAGTTATCGCGAGGTGACTTGCGATTCTGGGCCGCCGGGCTCACTCGTACGGATCTCAAGGATGCCCTCATTCGAGCCCTGGCGCCGCAGGAGGCACCAACGGCGACTGGCATCGCTCAGCCCCGGGAAAGCGAACGTGCCGGCGAGGAACAGACGGTTCTGGAGACCAACCTGCTCCGCAACGACGATCCGATCTTCGATCCTGTTGCGGTTTATCAGAGATCAGGCGAGTACACGCTCCGCCAGGAACTGCGTGCCCTGAATGCTCGTCAACTCGCCGACATCATCGGCGCGTTCGACATCGGGGAGATGGACGTGGTCGATCTTGCACGAACCTACGAAGACGCTCTCGCGGAAAGAATTGTTGCAGGCGTGCAACACAATGTTGACAGAAATCGCACAGTTTCGTCGCGCGCGGAGATTCGCGTCACCGAGTAGCAGTGAATTGGGGCCAGCGCCTTCGGGCCTGCGCACCAAACGTTTTCCACATTGCAAGTCGGTTGCTAGGCTGTCATTTACATGACAGCGCAAATCCGTGATGTGCTAACGGGAAACGCCGAGCTTCACGTCGCGGATTGTGATTGGGCTCGCAACGCCGGTTGGTGTATCGACGAGCAACACCACCGATCGGCCATCCACCTCTCCGGTGGAAATGCGCACTGATCGTCCGCGTTGCGCTGATCCACGCGCTGTGTCCACACGTTGTGCGAGCGTGTAGAAGTCTGCGCTCTGTGCCGCCGAGAGCCACACTGAGGCCCATGCGATCGCGCGCCCACGTGGCGTGGCGAAGGTCATGTAGCGATCGCCATTCCAGCCAGACGCGGCCCGCGCGGCGTCGTCAACGTTGTTCAGCTGCTGATAGAGAAACAGGCGCGTCTCGAATTCACCGAGATTATTCTCGTACGTTGGCGTGACACCCGCGACTGGCGCGAACGATACAGCCGTTGGCGCGACACGCTTGGCCCCGAAAAACTCGTTGGGGTGCAGGATCTGCGCAGTGGATGCAGGCAGATCGTTGAAGGGCACGCGACCTGGCTCACGCTCGCGAAACGTCTTCACGAATTCGGCGCCGCTCAGATATGGAAAGATCAGCGTTTCCTGAATCACCATCGGCGCGCTCGCGTAGACCGGCATAGCTGACTCGTTGTTACGAATGGTCTGACGCACTCGATCCCAGCCGGCCGGTAGTCCAACGGCAATGTTTCCCGGTCCGAGCATCGCCTGCAGTTGCTCATACACTGCCTCGCCCTCGAACACAGCTTGTGCCGCTGACTGGCGATCGTTGTCGTTGGTGATCTTCTGGATCGAGTCGAGATTCACGTACTGATCCTGAAGTGCGTGCACCAGTTCATGTGTCACAACGAGCTGAGTCGCGTCCTTAGGGGTGTCTTTTACGATGTAGAGCACCTTGGTCTCGGGATCGTAGAAACCAACGATCTGTTCCTCGAGCAGGCGCGTCATCAACTTGGGAAGATCGAGCGTGTCCGGGATCATGCCGAGCAGCTTGTAGGCAGCGGATTGGCCGGCGATCTCGCGTACGTTGCTGGAATCGGTGAGCTGCTTGAGCACATACGCACGCACCTGCTCCTTTGTGCGCACCTCGATTCTGGGCGGCGTCTTGAAGCGCAGGCCGACTGCCTTCTCCACCGCTGGAACTGCCTTCGCGACTATGTCGCCGTAGGGTCCACCGGCGCTAGCTGGCGGCTGGCGGCAGGACGACGCAGCAACGGCACCGATGAATAGAGCAAGCGGCCGCGCAAAACGCGCAACGTTGTTGGATGTGCGCAATGTCATGAGGCCATGAAACGAATGAGGTACCAATGAATCAACGTATTGCCGTAAAAGAGCGTTATGATCGCCGCAGGTGCCAGGAATACGCCGAACGGAACTAGTGGCAGGCGCGCTACTTCCGTGCCGTCCACATCGACAGTGCGCGCGCGCATTCGGCTGGCGGGAAGTACGACGCCCAGAAAGACCACCACGCCGAGCGCTGCACCGATAAACACGGTGAGTAACGCGCGTTGCGGGCCCAGTGCCGCGCCAACAACCGCCATGAGCGTTACGTCACCGAATCCCATTGCCTCGCGTTTGAGCGCAGCCTCACCGAGCCAACCGGCGATTGCGATTGCGCCCGCACCGGTGAGCGCGCCCATCAGCGCGTCGTACGGTGTCGCGAAAGCGGAATCCGAATTGATGAAGGCCGCCATGAATGCTGTGGCGACTATCCAGACCAGACCGAAGACCGTGAAGCCATCGGGAATCACGTAATGCTTTGCGTCGGTTATCGCGACGCCGATCATCAGCGTGATGAACACGGCAACGCGCAATGCGAGCAATGTTGGACCGAAAAGAACGGCAGAGCCGAGCCAGACGAGCGCGATGAGAAGCTCGACCAGCGGATACTGCGGAGAAATCGGTGAGCGGCAACCAGCGCACTTTCCACGGAGCGCGATCCATCCCAGAATCGGAATGTTCTCATAGGCGCGAATCGGACGCTCGCACGACGGACAGCGCGACGGCGGCTTGACGACTGACATTCCCGCAGGCCAACGCGAGATGCAGACATTCAGAAACGAGCCGATGCAGGCACCGAGCAGGAAGGCGAAGACGTTGACCACTACTTCATTCATGCTGTTGTGAGCGCATAGAGGAGGATCCCGGTGGCGACGGCGACATTGAGCGATTCCACGCCGCGGATCGGAATCGCGACAGTTCGCGCGGCAAGCCTGGTAAGCTCACTCGACACGCCGCTCCCTTCATTCCCAACGACGATCGCGAGAGCCGTGTCGCCACTCCGACGACCGATCGGTTCTCCTTTGGCGCCGGTTGCCCAGATCGGGATCGCATGAGCGCGGAGAAATTCCACGGTTTCTGATGCAGTTGCGTGGAAGGCCTGGTGCGAGAAGAGCGCGCCCATAGCGGAGCGCACCACTTTCGGGTTCCACAAGTCGACTGTTCCGGGCAGCGCGACGGTAGCCGCGACGCCGAACGCCTGTGCGGCCCGGAGGATCGTCCCGACGTTACCGGGATCCTGAATACCATCAAGAACGAGAATGATCCCGGTCGTGTTGATGCGAGCGAACGATCGTTCCGGCTGCTCCCCGATTGCGATGATACCTTGCGGAGAATCGGTATCCGCCGCTGTCGCCAACTCGGCGTCAGTGGCTTCGGAAAGGTAGAACCTGTGCGCGATGGCGGCCGCCCTCACTGCGCCATCGAGCGTGGCGCCACGATCGGTCTCGCGAAGGCTGGGTGAGAGGGCCACAGAGCGAAGCCGGAGCGGCGAAGCCAGAAGCTCCTCCACGCAGCGTACCCCCTCGGCGGTAAATAGCCCCGTGCGCTCGCGCGCCCGCCTGCGCTGGAGATCGCGGGCGACTGAGAGCGGCTTCACGAGTGTGCGTTCCGGGCTTGTCGGTGTATTTGCATGGAATAGCTTTTGCCTTTGGCAGGCGGGAAATCTACAGCGAGACCCTGAATGAAACGAATCGTGATACTGATCGCAGCCGTCTTTATGAGCGGCTGCGCTGTGAGCCAGCAACAGGAAGTTCAGATGGGCCAGCAGTATTCTGCGCAGATCGCGCAGCAACTTCCGCTCATAAACGATCCTGAGATCGTGCGCTACATAAACGTGCTCGGCGATTCGATTGCGCATGTCACGAGCCGCCGTGATCTGGACTGGCACTTCTATGTGGTCAACAGTCAGGAGGTTAACGCGTTCGCGGTTCCGGGCGGCTACGTGTACGTGAATCGCGGGCTCATCGAGCGCGCCAGCAGCATGGACGAGCTCGCGGGCGTGCTCGGCCACGAGATCGGACACGTGGTACGCCGGCACACCGTCAAGCAGATGCAACAACAGCAGGGTGCGAGCATCGGCGTCACGCTCGCGTGCATTCTTACTCAGGTTTGCAACAACGAAGCGAGTAATACAGCGATCAACCTTGGCGCCAACGCGCTGTTCGCAAAGTTCAGCAGGTCGGACGAAGCGCAGGCCGATGAAGAGGGCTTCAAGAACGTCGTGCGCGCTGGGATCTCACCAAAAGGTCTGGTGACGATGTTCCAGAAGCTGATCGACGAGCGCAAGGCGACGCCTGGTGCCGTGGATGCGTGGTTCGCGACACATCCGCTGGAAGAGGATCGCATCGCAGATGTTCAACGACTCATCAACACGTTGACTCCAGCTGAGCTTGCGCCGCTAACGAAGGACTCTCCGAACTTTCACAGCTTCAAATCGCGGTTGGCGACGCTTCCTGCCGCACCCACAGCTCGGCAATAGACCAAAGTACAGCGCCTCGCGCTAAAGCTCTGCGACGAAACCGCGCACCAGCGCCTGGAACTGTTCCGTGACGCGTGCGGTGGTTTCCAGCACTTCCTTGTGATCGAGCGGTGTTTGTTGAATGCCTGCCGCGAGATTGGTAATGCAACTAATACCGGCAACGCGCATGCCGAGCATTCGCGCCATCGTGACTTCCGGAACGGTTGACATGCCTACGGCATCCGCACCGAGTGTCCGAAGCATGCGCACCTCAGCGGGCGTTTCGTAGGCGGGGCCCGGAAGCATTGCGTACACGCCGTCGCGCAACGTGACTCCGAGTCGATCTCCGGTGGCATGCAAGCATGCACGGAGCTCCGGATCGTATGCGTTGGACATGTCCGGGAAGCGGACGTCGCCAGGCTCCGCGGTGCCGGTCAGTGGCGAGGCGAAGGTGAGATTGAGCTGGTCTTCGATGATCATCAGGTCGCCAGCTGCGAAGCTCGTATTCACGCCACCTGCCGCGTTGGACACGAACAGTGCGTGCGCGCCGAGTGCGTGTGCGATTCGAACTGGAAAGGCGGTAAGCTGAAGCGGATGACCTTCGTATGTGTGGAAGCGGCCGGCGAATACCGCAACGACTTTGCCTGATAGCCTCCCAACCACGAGCTTGCCGGCGTGGCCGGCCACGCTCACGCCGGTCAAACCGGGGATATCGCCGTACGGTATCTCGACGTGGTCGCTAACGTCGTGTATGAGGCCGCCGACACCGGAGCCGAGGATGATCGCGACCTCGGGAATTATGTCTCCAAAGAGTGGTTGTATCGTTGCGGCCGCCGCGCGTGCCGCCTCCCCGCCGTATGGCCTCATGCCTTGTATCCCCAATCGCGCTCGAGCTCGGCGCGGACGCTTGCGATGAGCGCGGCGCGCTCAGTGAATGGAAGGAAGGCCGCCTCGCACGCATTCATGACACAGTGACACAGGTCAGCGATCGTAAGCCCAAGCTCGTTTACCGCGCGAACATACTCGTCCGTGAGCGTAACACCGCTTATCAGGCGGCTATCGGTGTTGATCGTGACGCGTACGCCGGAATCGAGGTAGCGCTTGAGCGGATGCTGCGCGTAGCTCGCCACGGCGTGAGTTTGTTCGTTGCTGGTTGGGCACATCTCGAGAGTGATCCCGGTGTCACGGATGTAATCGAGTAGCGCGGGCTCCTCTCCTGCGCGCACGCCATGTCCAATGCGCGATACGTTGCAATCGAATAGTGCTGCTTCCACCGAAGCTGGTCCGGCGGCTTCGCCAGCGTGACATGTGATCTGCAAAAAATGCTCGCGGGCGTAAGCAAACGCGGACGCGTGATCCGCCGCCGAGAACTCGGCCTCAGCGCCTGCCAGATCGAAGCCGACAACACCGGAGTTCTTGTGACGGACGGCAGCCTGCGCCGCTTCGAGTGATCGGGCAGGCGCCCAGTGGCGTAGCGAGCAGGTGATGAAGCGCGCGATGGTTCCAAACTCGCTTTCGCCACGCGCGAGACCGCGCATGGTCGCCTCTATCACCTCATCCACCGTCAGGCCGGCGTGAATGTTGAGATGCGGGGCGTTACGGACTTCGATGTAACGCAACCCGTCGCGGCTGGCGTCCTGCACCAGCTCGTAGGCCACGCGCTCGAGTGCCGTCGCGGTCTGGAGGATCGAGATTGTGGTATCGAAGCGATGAAGATAGTCGCCAAGATCAGATACGTTGTTCGCACACATGTAGGATCGCAGCTCCCCCGGATCCTGTCGCGGAAGAGTTATGCCATGCTCTCGCGCGAGATCGAGCATTGTCTCGGGGCGCAGCGAGCCGTCGAGATGGCAGTGCAGCTCGGCCTTAGGCATGTGACGCAGTTCGTCAGCTGTAACGCGATTCACTTGAATTTGGTTCGTGTTAGAAAGGAAAGCGTCAATGCGACGCGCCAGATTTCGCGAACGACCAGTTCTTCACGTCATAGTCGGACTCGCGCATCACGTGCTTCCGCCGCACCTCATCAATCAGGAGTTGGCGAATTTCCTGTTGCTTGTCGTACACAACGGATGCGCCGCGCAGCATCGCGTACCCACCACCGCCGGTCTGACGATAGTTGTTAAGTGCCATCGTGAATGAATCGGTGGGAGCGACAGTCTTGCCATGGTAGCTGAGCGCGGTGACGCGGTCACCGATGGGACGAGCCACATCCACCGTGTAATTCACGCCGCTCACGACGTCAAAGTTATAGCCGGCGACGGCGGCGTCTGGTACCAAAGTACCGTTTGGATCGGTCTTATAGTAGCGGCTGCTGTGTTCGATGTACGCTTTTAACTGCGCACCGCTGATGCGAACCGCGCGCAGGGTATTGTCGTAAGGATATAACTGAGCGAGTTGGGCGACCGTGATCGGCCCAGGCCCGAGCCGCGCGCGTAGATCGAATGCGGCGGTCGACGCCAGATCCGCGTTGGTAGCGCGGCGCTCAACGTCGAGGATGAATCCCGTGAGCGCCGTTGGAATCATGCGCGAGGAATCGGCTCGCCACGCATCGGGAGTCGTCCCGACCGTGGAGTTGACGTATGCGACAGTCGCCTGGTGCGCCTGTTCGATTACCTGCACGATAGCCGGTTGCTCGATGCGTGCAGCGGCCTGGATCAGCGCGCCGGTTGCTGCTGAGGCCGCCCAACGATGATCGGCGCCGCATGCAAACGGTAGCGTCACTACCGCGACGCTCGTCGCCCAGTTCTTGGGCTGGATAACCAGTGTGTGGCCGATGACCTGGCCAGGGTTCTCTCGATGCGAGTGACCGTAAACAACAACGTTGATGCCAGAGACTTCGGATGCGACGCGCGCCGCAACGTTTTCGCTCGGGACCGCCGTGCTCACAGTGTCATAGCTGGACGGCTCGTCCAGTCCGGAATGGAGCACGACGACTATTGCATCTGCACCATTAGCTCGTGCTTGCGCGACTGCGGCTCGGACGGCTGGAACGATATCGCCGACGTGAATCTTCGCCTTCGCGAGATTGGATGCATCCCACAGATTGGAGCCAGGTGTCGTCGCTCCGACTATCCCAACGCGAACACCCGCGCGGCTGACGATTGTGAACGGCGCATAGGCATGTGCTTTTCCGGCGCGGGTTACATTCGCCGCGAGCAGGGGAAACGCCGCCTGCGCAACGGCGCTATTCAGATATGGTACACCGTAATTGAACTCATGGTTGCCGATCGCCGCCGCGTCGTAATGCATCGCGTTCATCGCCGCGATTATCGGATTCCGACGCGTTTTTATCACGCGGGCCGCGACATAGGCCAACGGCGTTCCCTGCAACAGATCGCCTGCGTCGAGCAGGATTACTCGTCCCAGGTTGGCGCCGCGCACGGAATCAACGATCGTCGCGGCGCGGGTGAGCCCACGAAGAGGATCAGCGCGATTCTCGTAATAATCCCAGCCGCGAATGTGTCCGTGAACGTCAGTCGTTGCGGCTACTTTCAGGCTTACCGAAGTGCCGGGACTACAGTTCGCGGGCGACAATTCGGAGCGCGCGGCGGGCGGATGCGCCGCGAGGGCGGCAGCCGCCAATAGAAGCAGCCCCGAATATGTAAGTCCCAACATCACAATAAGTTACCCACTCAGGGAAGACCCGGAAGCTCCGGGTTGATACCGGGTTGTGACAAAGCACCGCTGACGCTTGAGCCGTCCCGCTGCGAACTTTCCTGTCGATCATGGTATCTGCAGACGAGGACATCAGCCCGATCAAGGAACGAATACTGGTCGTCGACGACGAGCCGGATATCGTGGCCCTGGTCGCATACCACCTCGCGCGTGCTGGATATGGTGTTTCTACAGCGAGCAGCGGACCTGAAGCGCTGGCGAAGGCTGCGAGCGAGCTTCCAGCGCTGATAGTGCTCGATCTCATGTTGCCGGGACTGTCTGGCTTCGATGTCCTGGAGCGGCTGCGCGCTGATCCGGCAACGGCGCAGATCGCCGTACTCACGCTCACCGCCCGCCGAGAAGAGCCGGATCGTGTCCGGGGCCTGACCCTTGGTGCTGACGACTACCTCACCAAGCCATTCTCACCGCAGGAGCTGACGCTCCGCGTCGGCGCAATTCTGCGCCGGTTGCGTGCGCCCGCACCTTCGCCCACTGATGTGGTAAAGATTGGTCCCGTACGAATCGACCGGGCCGCACATGAAGTGCATGTTGACGAAGATATCGTCGATCTTACCCCGACAGAGTACAAGCTCCTGCTCACGCTCGCGGAACGGAAGGGCCGCGTGCTCGCTCGGACTCTGCTGCTCGAAACGGTATGGGAAGCGGCCCCCGACATTCAGACCAGAACGGTTGACATGCATGTGCAGCGGCTTCGCGCGAAGCTCGGTGACGCCGGTGACATGATCGAGACCGTGCGCGGCTTTGGCTACCGAATCAATTCGGGAGCGCCGAAGAGTGCGTGACGTGAATCCGGAACCACGCCTCGGATGAGACTCGCGAACCGGCTACTTCTGTCATCTCTCGCGGTAATCCTCGCGCTCACCGCGGCCGTAGCGCTGATTCTCGACGGCCAGCTTCACCGCCGGATCGCGGTAGAGAACAATGACGAGCTGGTTCGCGAGGCCAAGTTTGTGGCGACGCAGTGGACGCGATCGGTTCAGCCGTTGGCGTTCGCGCACACTGCGGGGCAGTCGCTCGGTCATCGCGTCACGCTGATCCGCCGTGATGGAGTGGTGCTTGGCGATTCGCAATTCGATTCAGCTGGTGTCGCCGGACTCCAGAATCACGAAACGCGTCCGGAGGTCGTAGTGGCGCTCCAGGGCGGTATCGGCTCATCCCGCCGTCGCAGTCCATCGGAAGGCGACGATGAAGTGTATGTCGCGGTTCCGGCGCAACTTGGTGTTGCGCGGGTGTCGCAGAGTACCGCATCGGCTGACGCAATCTTCAACCGCGCACTCGGCGATGTCGCGTTCGCCGGCGCGGCGGCGGCGGTGATTGCGCTTCTGCTTGCCGCGGTGTTCGCGCGAACCGTGTCGCGTCCAGTGATCGAGCTGCGTGACGTAGCTCGCGCGATCGCAGGTGGCGATCTCCGCCAGCGTCCATCGCTATCTGCCCCAGGTGAGATCGGTGACCTTGCCAGCGCGCTACACAGCATGTCGGAGCAGCTTGGAGCGCGGCTCAAGGGACTGCAAGATGACGAGGCGCTCGTTTCGGCCGTTGTCGAGTCGCTGAACGAAGGTGTGCTCGCCGTGAGTGCGCGCCGATCGGTACTGAGAATCAATACAGCAGCACGAGCGATGCTCGGTATCCATGAGCAGACTCCGTTCTCGGTTGATCACATTCCCCGCGAACGCGCGTTGCACAGCGCGCTCGACTCCGCGCTGGGCGGCGTGCCAGCTGACGGCGATGCCGTGGAGATATCGGGCAGATCGATCTCGGTCGCTGCCCGTCCGCTTCCCGATGGTGGGGTGGTACTGGCACTTACGGATCTCACCAGGACGCGGCGTCTCGAAGCAGTGAGGCGCGACTTCGTGGCGAACGTATCGCATGAGCTACGCACTCCGCTCACTGTAATCGGGGGATTCGCGGAGACGCTTGGCGACCCAACACTCCCCGAAGCCGACCGAATGCGGTTTGCATCGCTGATTCAGTCGAATACGGCACGAATGCAGCGCATAGTCGACGAGCTGCTCGATCTCTCACGCATCGAGTCGGGTGGTTGGGTTCCGCGTCCGGTTAATGTGGACGTCGCCGAGATTGCGGCGGAGGCGATAGCCTCGAGCGCAGATGTTGCGCGAGCCAATGAAGTCGTGACGGAGGCGCAGGTTCCGCAGGACGCTCGCTGGGTTTACGCGGACCGGACGGCGCTTCGGCAGGTCATCGTGAACCTGGTTGAGAATGCCGTTCGCCACACTGCGCAAGGAACCGTTACCGTCTTTGCACAGCGCGACGATAGCGGATACACATGGGTGGGTGTGCGCGATTCCGGAGTGGGAATCGCGCCCGCACACCTTCCACGCATCTTCGAGCGATTTTACCGAGCTGATTCGGCGCGCTCGAGAGAGAGCGGAGGCACCGGCCTCGGCCTCGCCATCGTGAAACACCTCGTCGAGGCGCACGGTGGACAGGTACGAGCTGAAAGCATTCTCGGACGCGGCACTACGGTAAGCGCTTCTTTCCCACCGGCGGTGCCGGCACCGCGATAGCCGTGACATAGCCGTTACGGAATGACAGTGAATTCCGTGATGAAGAGGAGTGACCATTAGGTGTTGGTTCAAACCCTCTCACGGAGTATCCTGTGATTCGACCTGTTCGTGTTGTCGCGCTTGCCGCGGCGATGTCAGGTGTATTTCTCTCGACAGCAAGAGCGCAAGCGACCAACCTGACCGGCGCAGGTTCGAGCTTCGCCTATCCGATCTACTCCAAGTGGGCAGCGATGTACGCGGAGAAGACCGGAGTGAAGGTCAACTATCAGTCCATCGGATCGAGCGGCGGGATCCGGCAGTTGTCGGATCAGATCGTTGACTTCGGCGCCACCGATGGCCCAATGACAGACGAGCAGCTCTCAAAGGCCAAGGGCGGCGCAATCCTGCACTTCCCGACCGTGCTGGGTGGGGTCGCCGTCACATACAACTTGTCGGGTGTAACGCAGCCGTTGAAGCTGACCGGCCAAGTGCTCGCCGACATTTTCCTGGGCGGGATCACCAAGTGGAATGACTCGCGCATCGCCGCGCTCAATCCGGGCGTGAGACTTCCTTCATCCGACGTGATCGTTGTGCATCGCGCGGACGGAAGTGGCACCACTTATATCTTCAGCGATTATCTGGCGACAGTGAGTCCATCCTGGCTGGCCAAGGTTGGACGCGGACAGAGCCTCAACTGGCCCGTCGGTCTCGGTGGAAAGGGTAGCGAGGGTGTAACGGGTCAGGTCAAGCAGCTGCCCGGCGCCGTGGGATACGTTGAGTTGGCTTACGCGAAGCAGAACAAGCTTCCTGTGGCGTTGATTCGCAATGCAGCCGGCGCATGGGTCGGGCCGACG
>PLEG01000049.1 GCA_003136975.1 Gemmatimonadota bacterium
CGTCCGCTTGGGCGACCTGCCGCGGCGCATCCAACGTCAGCCGGCGGTTCCTGGGGGCGCGCCAACGACGTATGATCCAGTCGCGGATGCGTGGGCGCTGAGAAGCCGCCAGCGGACCGGACACGGAGATGGGATTGGCTAACCGAGAATGGCGGCAAGTGCGCGGCTGTTGGTCGCGCTCGGTCGGGGAGCGCGGAACCCGCGTCCCCGGTTAGTGAGCGATGTGATTGTTGCTTCCGTTACGGCGTGTCCCACCAGACGCGGCTACTGAGAAGCGCGCCGCCCTGCGCCGTGATTGCCGCTTGCAGCGCGGCATTGTTAAACGACTGCTCAGACACCGGATATGTGAGTCTACGCGCAACGATCTGAGGTGTGGTGATCGCGGCCGGCCCTGGGTGCAGGTCCGGGACGCCAGTGCGTCTCCACTCGCTGTAGGCTTCGGTGCCCTCGGAGAAGAGTGATATCCAGCGCTGGAGCGCAATCTGTTGAAGACCAGTGCTCGGCGAGTATGCAACGCGTGGCGACGCAACGTACGCGGCGGTCACGTTGTCAGCGACGCCGTTGTACTGCATTGACGCCTGGATTGCGGCATTGTACAGCGCAGCCGGGCTACCTGGCGCCCATCCGCGTGCGGCGGCTTCGGCCTCATCGAACATCACCTCGGAGTACGCCATCAGGATCGATGGCGTAGTCTTGCTGCGATATGCGATACCGACTCTGGACGTATTGTTGATGCCGATGGAGATCGCAGCGTCGTCTTGCAAGCCGTTCGGCGCACCAACATACAGCGCCTTGGAGGGGCTGGAAATGATGGGATCGGCGTAGACCGCTAACCGGGGATCGAACACGGTATCAGCAGCTGTCGGACCGATCGAGATGTATAGGCTCTTCAGCGCATTTACCAACGTCTGGCTCATGTGCTGATCGTCACGCGTGACGAAGTTGTTGTAGATAGGACTGTTATTCGTCCCATCGCCCGGCCACTTGAGCAACGCGTTGTCAGCGTTGGAGGTGAAGACGCCGGCCGCAATCGCCGCTGCAACCTGCGTCTGCGCAGTGGCAGGATCAACCTTGGATAGCCGCATCGCATACCGCAGGCGGAGCGAGTTGGCGAACTTCTTCCACTTGGTCGCATCCCCGCTGTATATGAGATCCGCCGTTCCGTAGCTGGTCCCACCCGCCACACTCATATCGCTAGCCGTCTTCAGGTCGGCGAAAATTCCGGTGTAGATGTCTTTCTGGCGATCGTACTGGGGCGGAGACGTGGGATCGGACTTGTTCGCATGCGAGTACGGAATGTCGCCCCAGACGTCGGTCATGAGTCCAAACGTCCACGACTTCATTACTAGCGCTGGCGCCACAAGATTGGGCCCCGGTGCGGGAGTTGTCTGGGCAAGAATCGTTGCCAGGTCCTGAAGACCGCTGGCGTAGAACCCGGACCAATAGCCATTGATGTTGTCGGACCGAATGGAATATGTGTCTTCATCCGTGAATCGGTCCATTGCGATGTGCTGCGCCCAGAGCGATGTGAGCGTCAGATCGAAGCTTCCGCCGCGCGCGCGCCCGACCACGTCACTAACTGCGCTTGGAAAGAGGAACTGCGGAGTCACGCTGGGCGGCGCATTCGGATTGTTGTTAATTCCGGTAAGCCCGCTGTTGTCGCATCCGCTGATCAGTAGGGCCAGCGCGATTGCGGGCGCCACGCCGATTGTCGTTGAGAGTCTCATATGCTCATCTCAGTATGTATGGATTGGGTGGCGTTCATGGCGTGACGTTGACGAAGAAGCCGAGGCTACGCGCGGATGGAAACCCCGCAAACTCGATTCCCTGAACGTTACTATTGTCGAACGCGGTTTCGGGATCGATGTCCGGCGCCGCGGCCTTGAGCCACAGATTGCGGCCGACTAACGCGACGTTCATCGACGTGACATGGAACCGGCTGCTTACCGTTGACGGAACCGTGTAGCCCAATCTGAGCTCGCGCAACTTGGTGAACGTGGCGCTGACGATATTGGCCTCGTGGTTCTGGAACAGGGCGTTGAAGTACGCTTGAGAAGTAACCTTGGTAGTGTTCGGACTACCATCGGCGTTCACGCCGGCGACGATCAGGCCGCCACCGTCAGCGAGTGCTTCGCCGTTCTCTCGACCAACGAGTGATGATTTCAGGACACCCGACTCCTCACCGAACATCTTTGTCGTGCTGAAGATCTGGCCTCCTTGCTTAGTATCGAACAGGAAACTGAAGTCGAAGTTGCCGTAACGGAACTTGTTCTGCAGTCCGCCAATCCAATTGGGCGTATAGTGACCGAGCACGCGCTGCGTTGGATCTGTCTGTGGCAATCCGTTCAGCGTGACCAGGCGGCCTTGCTTGTCGCGCAAGTATGGATTGCCATAGAGCGTACCGTATGGCTGGTTCTGTCGAGCCTCCACCGTCAGACCCCAGTACGTGCCGAGGACAACAGTCTGCAGACCCTTGTACAGACTCACAACCTCGCTGCGGTTCCTCGAGTAGTTGGTGGTTATGTCCCAACTGAACGAACCTCTGCGAATTGGCGTGATGTTGAGCTGGCCCTCAATGCCGTGATTGCTCAGAGTCCCCGCGTTCACAACAGCGGACGTAAACCCGATTGCCGCGGTAATCTGCGCCGGGATGATCTGATCGCTCGTCAGCTTGTTGTAATAGGAGCCGTCGAATGAAACCCTGTCATTCAGGAATCGAAGCTCAGCGCCGGTCTCCCAAGATCTCGTGCGCTCGGGCTTGAGACCCGCGTTAGGAATCTGGTCCGGCACAGTGAAGCGTGGTATCGAGCCAAATGGGGTACTCGGGGAGTACGTGACCGCGAGTTGGTACGGATCCGCGTCGTTTCCAACCTGCGCCCAGCTAGCGCGCAGCTTGCCGTATGAGATCAAACCGCCGAGATGAAGCGCGGGAAACGCGTCGGTAAAGACAATGCTTCCCGACACCGACGGATAGANNGTTGATGACCAATCATTGCGCCCGGTGGCGTCCAGGAACAAGTAGTTGTTCCATGACAGCTGTGTCTGGCCGTACATGCTGTTTGTCCGCCGCGCCGACTCGTACGATGACACCTGCGGCGTCACCGCGGAGTTACCAATGTTGAACGTGCCGGGGATGACCAAATGCGGCGTTCCGTCCAGGTACTGGCTCGTTGCGTTGTCTCGGCGACTACCCCCTAGGTTGAACGTCATGCCCAACCGTCCAGTAGGCTTCCGCTCGGCTGTCAGGAGAAAGTCGCTATTCGTTTCACGAATGAAATAGTTCTGCTCGAAGAACGCACCGCCGGAGTAGTCGACGGCGATGTTGCCGTTCGCATAATCCTGCTTGCGCCAATCGCGGTGCCAGTCCGTGCCGGTGCGAACCATGCCTGTCAGCCAGTCATTGAACTTGTATGCAACGTCGCCAACACCAATGACGCGATCGCGCGTATCGGCGTTGGGATCCGCGTACACATCCCAGTACGGATTGTTGGTCGTCGTATGATTGGGACCGTTCTGGGTACCGTCCGGATTGATGTAGTTCAACATGTGGGGGAGATCGCGCTGGCGGCCTCCCCAGATCTCGATGTTGAAGAGCGCGCTGTTGCCGTTGTATCCGGTCGCGGGGCGATTGTGGGCTTCGTCCTGGATGTACTGGATCGACGCACGCGTACTGAGTTTTGGCGTGATCTGATCTCCGCCCCCGAGCGACAGGTTGAGTCGCTTGAGGGTGTTCGTGGGGTACATCGATTTGACGTCCAGATCCGTCGCGCTGATGCGGATATCGGATCTATCGCCGGAGGCGGCAAGCGCGACGTTAGTTGTTGAAGTACGTCCCGTGTTGAAGAAATCGCGCACGTTGTTCGGCGCCGGGACCCAGGGTTCCGGAACTCCATTGCTCCACCACTGCACGATTGGCCGGCCGTCCATCTTGGGTCCCCAGCTACGATTCACGTTGTCGTTGATTCCGCCGCCCTTGCCGTCCTTGTAGGCGAAATTACCGCCGGAGCCCTGTCCGTAAACGTTCTGGAATTCAGGAAGCTTGAGAGGTGTCTCGAAGGTTAGGTTCTGGCTCATCGTGACGCCCATCCCCTTGGTACCTTTGCCAGTCTTGGTAGTGATCACTACCGCACCGTTGGCCGCGCGGGCGCCGTAGAGGGCCGCCGCGTTGGCGCCTGACAGAATGCTGATCGACTCGACATCGTTCGGATTGATGTCCGACGCACCGTTGCCGAAATCGTAGCCGCCGAAGCCGCTGTTGGTTCCGGCCGAGTTGTCGATAGGAATTCCGTCGACGACGAAGAGCGGCTGGTTGTTGCCAGTGATGGAGTTTTCGCCGCGAATCACGATGCGGGAAGAGCCTCCCGGTGGGCCGTCGTTCGTAATCTCGACTCCGGGCACCTTTCCGGCGAGCGCATTTACAATGTTTGGCTCGCGCGCCGCGGTTAGCTCGCTTGCGTTGATACTTGTCTGGGCAACACCGAGCGATCGTTTATCCCGCTCGATGCCGAGAGCGGTGACCACGACACCCTCGAGCGCTGTCGTTGTTGCCGTGAGCACGAAGTCGTGCGTGATCGCGTCAGCCGAAAGGGTGATCGTGGTGGACACCGCCTTGTACCCGATCCGCCGCGCGGATAGCGTCGCGGATCTTCCGGTGAGGCGAGCCGCCGGGACGACGAAGGTATATCTCCCATTTTCGCCCGTGGTTGATCCGGCGTTGATGCCCGTCAGAAACACTGTGACGCCCGGAAGCGGCGATCCGCTTTCGGAGGATACTCGTCCACTGATTGTGGCGTCGCCCTGCGCGAGCACCAGGCCCGGCAACAGAGCCAGCGCGCCCATGAGCACGGTGGTGAGTCGAACGAAACGTCCCATCCTTCCCTCCTTAGCGGACCGATTTTGAGATTCGCGGACCTGAATACAGGAGGCGACTCACGGGATAAAGTATCCGATATGGCGCGATACGCAAGCGCAACGATCACAACCTGGTATCACCGGGGCAACTGTGCTAGGTTCGGCTTGCGAAACGGTGCGCCACCGCGCCAATTTGATCTGCATCGGCCGAAAAGGCCCAACATCTCGCGCCAACTAGCCCAAAACTTCGATGGGTCGACCACTTAGCATCCTCCTCACACTGACGCTTGCGGCAGCGATGGGGTTCATCAACGCGTGCGCCAGTCCGAGGCATGGCCACTCGGCGTTGCTGCAACCGGAAACGGCCGCGCTCGAGGCGCACGCACCGGAACGCTTTCAAGTACGACTGGAAACAAGTCAGGGACCCGTCGTTCTCACGGTCCATCGCGACTGGGCGCCGATCGGCGTTGATCGTTTTTACTTCCTGGCTCGGAATGGTTTTCTTGATGGCGAGCGATTCTTTCGCGTGCGCGCCAATTACATCGCGCAGTTTGGACTGAACGGCGATCCCGCCGTGATCGCTGCGTGGAAGAATCGCGTAATTCCAGATGATTCAGTCCGCACCAGCAATCTACGCGGCACTGTCGGGTACGCCCTGACGGGACCAAAC
>PLEG01000379.1 GCA_003136975.1 Gemmatimonadota bacterium
GTCGGCTTCATCGCTGGCCAGACCGCACCACCAGGCCGCCGCATGGGCCACGCTGGTGCAATCATCTCCGGCTCTGCTGGTACGGCCGCTGAAAAAATGCAGGCATTCGAGGAAAACGGACTTGGCGTCGCCAAGCGACCGATCGACGTTGTTGGACTTCTAAAGGAGCGCATGAAGTAAATGGCTGGCGACTACACACTAACGATCATCAAGCCCGACGCATTCAACGCGGGAAAGGCGGGCAAGATCATCGCCCATCTCGAGCAACAGGGCTTCAAGGTTCGCGCAGCGCGCGTCATGCATCTGACGGACGCTGAAGCCGGCGAGTTCTACGCCGTTCACCGAGAGCGCCCGTTCTACGCGTCGCTCTGCAGCTTCATGACGTCAGGGCCATGCATGCCGATGGTGCTCGAGAAAGCGGACGCGGTAGGTGCATTGCGTCAGGCTATCGGCGCGACCGATCCTGCGGAAGCCGAGGCGGGGACGGTTCGGAAGTTGTTCGCCGAGTCGAAGGAGCGGAACGCGATCCATGCGTCGGATTCCGACGACAACGCAGCGCGCGAAGTACGGTTCTTTTTTTCGGNNCAACCGTGACAAACGGTTGCGTGCCCAACAGTTATCTAAACAAAAGGTTCCATGATGGATCCTACATTTGCGATTAGCTCCGCTATATCGAGTCTCTCAATGGTCCTCTCCATTGGCATCGTCGGTTGGTCGGTGGTCGCGCCGAGCTAGCATGACGCCTACTGCTGGCAGGAACGGCTTCGCGTCCACCAACAGCCGCTCCAAGAACGAGTCCGCATCACCCCCCGCGCTGGGACCTGTCGCCGGATTCATCCCACTGGTGCGCGGTGCGCAACACGCTATATTACAGGGTGATCCAATCTTTCCGGCACCAAGGTCTCAAGAAATTCTTTGAGTCGGGAATCTCAAAAGGCATCCAGCCACACCACGCGAAGCGCCTACGCATGCTTCTGGCAGCGCTTGATACGGCGCAGTCCATTGAGGATACAAACGTCCCAGGGTTTCGACTGCACCGGTTGAAAGGACAGAAAAGCAACCTTTGGTCAATTTGGGTGAATGCAAACTGGCGCCTGACCTTCGAATTCCAGGATGGACAGGTTCGCGTCCTGAACTATGAGGATTATCACTGATGCCGATGCACAATCCGCCTCATCCGGGCGAATTCATTACCGATGTCTATCTAGTGCCGAACGGACTCAGCGGCCGCGAGCTCGCCGCTAAGCTCGGCGTGGCCGCGTCCACCTTGAATCGTATCCTCACAGGCGCAAGCGGGATCAGCCCTGAGATGTCGCTGCGGCTTTCCAAAGCGCTTGGCCGTTCCCCCGAAAGCTGGCTCGCCATGCAATACAGCCACGATCTCTGGCAGGCAAAAAAGCATGTCGACCTTGCCAAGGTTACCAGGATCAGGCTCACGGCGGCGTAGCGGATATACATCGCTGCGTATGCTCGGCCGACTCGCGCCCTAGCACGCACCCTAGCAAGCGACCTTCGTACCACGGTCCCCGTTGCCCCAAGCCCCCTATCTGGCTATCTTTGGTGGCTATGCTGTCCTTCGACATCCGCACGCTGGAGTCGGTGGCCGCCCAGGTCGATGGCGACCTTGCGGCTGACGATCCCATATGGAATGCGGCCGATCCGCGTCCGCTCGACGCGGTTCATGTCGAAGGGCGGTTTTCCAGTGCCGGTAATGGCCGCTTCTACTTTAGCGGACGCTTTTCCGGTACGGTAAAACTGGATTGCCGGAAGTGCCTCACTGAGGTCACCCGGAACGTGAATGAGGATGCGCATTTCCTCTTCGCGCCCGCCGACGATCCGACTACCGAAGATGATCCGGACGTATTCACGTACGACCCCGGTGCACACCAGCTCGACGTAAGGCCAGCTGTACGCGAAGGATGGCTCCTCTCGGTGCCGACTCTCGTGGATTGTAGGGAGGACTGCAAGGGACTATGTCTCACATGCGGCGCCGACCTGAACGATGGAGCTTGCGACTGCCAGCCCGTCACGACCGATGCTCGCTGGGAAGCGCTGCGCCAGAGTACCTCCGGCGCGACGATTTCCAAGCCTGAAAACCTGACCTAGAAGCCGTCCCATGGCCGTCCCCAAACGCCGTATATCCAAGCAGCGCAAGCGCCTCCGCAACACCGCGAAGGGCGCACCCGTGACTGCTCTCCAGAAGTGTCCGCAATGCCAGGCCATCAAACGCCCACACCATGTGTGTGCCGAATGTGGCTATTACGGCGGCAAACAGAGAGTAGCCGCTAAGGGCGCCTAGTTGGCCCGCATCGCGTTAGACGCGATGGGGGGCGACTTTGCCCCCACCGCACCCATCGCGGGAGCACTTCTCGCCCTGGATGAGCTGGACCAGTCGCACAGCATCCAGCTAGTCGGGCGCGCGGATCTCATCCAGAGCACGCTCGACTCGATGCTTGCCGGTGAGCACGCCTCGCTCGCGCCACATCGTCACCGGATCTCCATCGTCGATGCACCAGAAGCCATCGACATGTCCGAGAAGCCGTTGGCCGCGCTGCGCGCCAAGCCCCACAATTCCATGACGATAGGTCTCACACTTCAAGTAAAAGGTGAGGCTGACGCGTTCGTTTCGGCTGGCAGTACGGGCGCCCAGATGGCGGCCTCGATGCTGTTGCTCAAGCTCCTCCCAGGCCTGCATCGGCCGGCCATCGCAACGCTTTTTCCAACCGCTCAACGGCCCGTGGTCGTCCTCGACTCCGGCGCCAATGTCGACTGCTCCGCTCGCGAGCTGCTCCAGTTCGCCTGGCTCGGTGGGGTTTACGCCGAGTGCATTCTGGGGCGCGACAATCCCGCGATCGGTTTGCTCAGCATCGGTGAAGAGCCGGAGAAGGGCAACGCGGTCGTCAAGGAAGCCAATGCGCTTTTCGCAGCCGCTGATTTCAACTTCCTCGGCAACGTCGAGGGACGCGACCTTCCGGCCGGCGGGACTGATGCGGGACCACTCGACGTCGTCGTGTGCGATGGATTCGTCGGCAACGTGGTGCTAAAGTTCTACGAGGCTGTGACGCCTATGATCGTCGGACTGATCAAGAAGTCCGCCGGCATCGAGCCAGAAACCCTGGCACGCGCACTCAGCCAGCTGGACTATTCTGAACATGGCGGCGCGCCGCTACTGGGTGTGCGCGGCGTCAGCATAATCTCACATGGCAAGTCATCGCCGCGCGCGATCAAGAACGCGATCAAGGTTGCCGTGCGTGCAGTGGAGAGCAAGATGAACGACCTTATGGGCCAACGATTGGCGGCGTCAGACCGGAAACATTCCGCGGCGGTGGCATGATCCCCACAATCGCGCGCATCACCGGTACCGGCCGCGGTCTTCCGTCCC
>PLEG01000047.1 GCA_003136975.1 Gemmatimonadota bacterium
GGACGGCCGACGGGCCCGACTTCAAGGCGCGAGCAATCACCAACTACAGCTCTGACGACGGCCAGGAGCTCACCAATCTCACTGTTTCGCCCGATGGCAAGCTGGTGATCTACGTTCGCGGCGGAGACCACGACGCCAACTGGGCCGCAGAAGGCGGCTTGCCGCCCGACCCATCACACTCGCCCATCAAACCCAAGGTCGAGATATGGTCGGTCGCGACTGACGGCTCACCGAATCAGGCGCCGAAGCTGCTTGCCGAGGGGGATGACCCGGTGATGTCGCCGCGCGGCGATCGCGTAGTGTTTACCAGAGCTCGGGCGATCTGGATCGTGCCAGCAGATGGATCGGCGCCCGCCAAGCAATTATTCTTCGCGCGTGGCAATAGCGGTTCGGCCACATGGTCTCCAACAGGCGACCGGCTCGCGTTCGTTTCCAATCGCGGTGACCACGCTTTCATCGGCATCTTCACTTCGGATTCGGCGCCGATTCATTACCTCGCTCCCTCGACATCGCGCGACAACTCGCCCCAATGGTCGCCAGACGGGACGCGAATCGCTTTTGTCCGCACGCCGGGTTCCGGCGGAGCGCCCGAAACAGTCCTCGACCTGCATCCGAGGCCGTGGGCAATCTGGACCGCCGACGTAGCAACCGGCACCGCGCACCTCGTCTGGCAAAGCCCCAACACTTTACTCGGCTCCGCGCCCACCACGGACGGAGGTACCAATCTGTCGTGGGCGGCCGGCGGCCGGCTCGTCTTTCTCAGTGATGTAGACGGATGGCCGCATCTCTACTCGGTGCCGGAAGCTGGGGGAGCACCGCTGCTGCTTACGCCCGGTTCGTTCATGACCGAGTTCATAGCGATGTCGCAGGACAGAACGACGATGGTGTACAGCGCCAACTCCGGCAAGACACCGGGCGATGGTGACCGTCGCCACATCTTCCGCGTGCCTGTCGATCGTGCAGCACCAGTTGCGCTGACGTCGGGTGAAGGAGTCGAATGGACGCCGCTGATCACCGGCGACGGCCACACAGTCGCATTCGTCGGCGCTGGTGCGCAGAAACCGACGCTACCAATGGTCATGCCGATCAATGGCGGCACGCCTCGCGCGTTGGCGGAGGAGATGATACCGTCGACATTTCCCGCATCGCAGTTTGTAACGCCCAAATCAGTGGAGTTCAAGGCCGCCGACGGAACGACGGTGCACGCACAGTTATTTGAAAGCGCATCTGACGGTGCAGTGAAAAAACCGGGAATCGTATTCGTGCACGGCGGCCCGCCGCGCCAGATGCTCCTCGGCTGGCACTACATGGACTATTACTCCAACGCATACGCCGTCAATCAGTATCTGGCAAATCACGGCTACGTTGTGCTATCAGTGAATTACCGCCTGGGCATTGGCTACGGTCATAACTATCACCACCCGGCCCATGCGGGTGCATCGGGAGCATCCGAGTATCAGGATGTGAAAGCGGGCGGCGAATACCTGCGCGCGCTCCCCTCGGTTGACGCCAAACGCATAGGCATCTGGGGCGGATCGTATGGCGGATACCTTACCGCTCTCGCGCTCGCTCGCAACTCCGACATTTTCAAGGCTGGCGTCGACATGCACGGCGTCCACAACTGGATCACCCAATCCGGGGCGCGGCTCACCAACGAACAACTACGCTACGAGCAGAGCGACATCAAGAAAGCACTGGATGTCGCATGGAAATCGTCACCTGTGTCGGCAATCTCGACGTGGAAGAGTCCGGTGCTCGTGATACAGGGCGACGACGACCGTAACGTGTACTTCCACGAGACCGTCGATCTTGCGCGCCGCCTGTCGACTGCAGGCATACCGTTCGACGAAATGGTCATCCCGGACGAGATCCACGGCTTCCTGCGGCACCAGTCCTGGCTCAGCGCGGATTCCGCAACGGTACGCTACTTCGACAAGCAGCTCGGAGTGAAGTAACCAGACGCGTAAGACGGCGACACACGAGCGGCGCACTCGCCCGATCCAGTAAACCGGAAAAGAGACAGGCGATCAAGCTGCTGCGCTTGTCGCCTGTCTCTTCCTTCTCGCTTCAGTGTCACCAGTTTCTGCGGACCCCGCAGAAACTCGGATATTAGAACGGTACTATACTGGTTTCTTCGCGTCGGAATTCTGTATTTCCTTGCAGCTACATGTGTTACGCTATGCTGAATCGACTCTCATGTCGGCAAAGGATTGGCTTCCAAGGGCTCTCGCCCGGAGACTGGTCGACACGAACGACAATGATACCGTGCTCGCCCATCGGGCGTTGCGAGTCGAAGAGCGGGGGGCACGAGGGGCGGCTGGCGTCCCGCTACCGAGCGCAAACCAGTCCGAGCAGCGCCTCTGCAGAGACGTCCTTCATCGCAAGACCGAGAAGCTCGTAGACGAGCGCGCGCACCGGAGCAAATCGTGCTGTGGAATTGGAGCCGTTCCGCACAAACGAGGGCGCAGAGTATGCGTAGAGGATCGACGCACTACCAGTCATACGTCGGATCGAGACTTGAAAGCAGCCGTTCGGCGTATTGACGATGGACGTCCACGGCTGATCCGGCACATCCTCTAGTGACGCAACACCACCCTGCGTGATCGTGACTGCGGCGGCTCGCTTACCGTCGAGAATTCCCCCATTAATTGCTGTCGCAGGGCCGAAGTTGATATTTGACGTCCACTGCGACGTAGGCATCGCACCTGAGACTCCGGGAAAGCATAACACTCCCAGGACTTGCGGCGGAGCATCCAACAATCTGCGAAACTCCTCGCTGAACGACGTTGCAACAACGTTGTCGTACGCCCGAAGGGCGCGCTCACAGATGCTCTCGAATAGCTGGGCTAGCCGTTCATCGCTGTAGCCGCCCTCGAAATCATGGACGCCCGCGGTGCAACCGGCTCGTTTGCTCGACGAGGCAGACGTGTGAAGATCGGCATAACGATAAGCCACCGGCCTGCGAGTTGATCGTAGCGCGCCACAGCATCACCGTTGTTCTGCGTCTCGCACGCTCCGCCGAAACCCTTGAAAAACATTGGACGTCTCGACCGGACCGTACAATGGCTTCCCTTGCTTGCCGAAAATCGCAGTGCGTGAATTCACGATCTGGAAAACGTGATTCAGCCCGACCGCAAGACTGTTGTCCGACGGATTCCGCAGCACCGTATTCCCCTGTGGTCCTACGAAATCGGCGCCGAGCCCCGCGAAGTTCGCGAGGATCGTTGCGGCAGGTCACGTCCCTACGGATCGCTGTTCGATGCGCGCCGAACCGGGCGGCACGACGATGCGAAGAGGGGAAATGACGGTATCGGATTCAGCGTAATCGGCATGTGGGTCCGCCGCAAGCGCGCTCGCCGAAATCTCCGGCGCATCGCGTTGAGTCACTAATGCGATGGACGCGACAGTCATCGTACGTAGTGGCGCGGATGCGTCGTGTCTTGTAGCTCGGTATACGATCGCCGTATCGTGCGTCGCAGGTGCCGTTTCGCTTTGGGCATGTCGTGACACGATCCGAGTCGCGCTTAGGCCCAGCAACGCAACGCCTGACAGCAGCGCGGAGCGGTATTTCGACTTCGTCATTTGTTACTCCTTACGGCTGCGTGGATCGCGGAAGAGTATCATACCAACCACGAACGTCATGGCCGCGATCACGATCGGATACCACAGTCCCGCGTATGGGTTGCCCGTTCGCGCAACGAGCGCGGTTGCTATTAGCGGCAAGAAGCCGCCAAACCATCCAGTGCCAGTATGATGCACGAACGACACGCCGGTGTAGCGCACGCTTGTCGGGAACGCCTCAACGAGCAACGCGCCGAGTGGCCCGGTGCACATCGCTGCAAGCACCACCTGATAGAAAATCAGCGCAGCAAGGATCGGCACGTTCGGCGCTCCAGCGGCGGCCCACGTCATGAGATGATAGACCGGATAGAGCGTCGTCGTCGCGAGTGCAAATGCAAGCATTATGATCGGCTTCCTGCCAATCCGATCCGAGAGCGCGCCAAAGATCACGAAGCATGGGGTCCCCAGCACAAGCGCAATCGTCACTGCCGAATATGCAGCACCGAACGGGACCTTGAGAACCGTCTGCAAAAAGAATAACGCGTAGAACTGACCGGTGTACCATATCACAGCATGGCCCGATACGACACCGAACAGTAGCACCAGCATCAACTTCCAACGCGATCCGCCGAATGCGTCGTGTACTGGCGTATTCGATGTTTTGCCGCTCGCCTTGAGCTGGGTGAACAGTGGCGACTCTTCGAGCCGGCGCCGAATTACGTATGAGATTACAACAAGAATCGCCGACACGAGGAATGGGATACGCCATCCCCACGCCGCAAACGCGGCCTCACCAGTGAGATGACGCGTTGCAAGAATTACGAGCAGCGATACCAGTAGCGCCACTGTGGCGGTCGTGTAGATGAAACTCGTGTAGTAACCGCGCTTGCCTTCCGGCGCGTGCTCCGCGACATATACGGCAGCGCCCCCGTACTCGCCGCCGAGCGCAAGGCCCTGCACCAGGCGAAGCACAACCAGCGTCAGCGGTGCGAAGTAACCAATGGCGGTGTAGCTGGGGAGCAACCCGATGGCGCACGTCGAAGCACCCATAACCACCAATGTGGTAAGGAATGCTTTCTTGCGCCCGAGCCTGTCGCCGATCCGGCCGAAGAAAAGCGCGCCGATTGGTCGAATTGCGAAACCAACCGCGAACGTGGCGAGAGTCTCGAGGAAGCTCGCGGTGGGATTATCAGGCGGATAGAATTGATGTGCCAGAATCGCCGCAAGCGATCCGAAGATGAAGAAAT
>PLEG01000212.1 GCA_003136975.1 Gemmatimonadota bacterium
CTACCAACTGAGCTACTCCCGCAACTCGCTCGATCCGCCGAGCGTCCCATCACTTAAAATCCAAACATCTGTTCTGCCCAGTGGAGCGAAGGGGGATCGAACCCCTGACCTCTTGAATGCCATTCAAGCGCTCTACCAACTGAGCTACCGCCCCGCTACCGCCCCAAATCCGAGTAAACATCCAGACCAAAAAAGTCGGCCAGAACCCCTCCCCGGCAGGAACCGCGAAGGATATCCGGGGGTATGGTGAAAGTCAAGAAATGTCGTCGACTTTCAGGTCTAGACACGGGCCATTCGGCCGGTATCTTGCACCGCGATCCCACTGTCTGAGTGGGTTATGCAATCCACACGACTTCAGCGCCGCGAGAGCGGCGTCTGATACATATAGAGTAGAGAGGCTACCATGGCCGAAGTCAAACCACGCCGCCGCCGGGGAACAGGAACCTCGCCGGCAGGCATCGCTCCAAGTGAACCAGAACGCGACATTCTCGATCAGTACCTGTACGAAGTAAGCACGTATCCACTTCTCAAAGGTACTGAAGAGATCGATATCGCCCGCAAGATCCGCGCGGGTGATCCCGATGCATTGCAGGAGCTCGTGAAACGCAATCTGCGCTTCGTTATCTCCGTCGCAAAAAAATACCAGAACCGCGGTCTTCCGCTCATCGATCTGATCGGTGAGGGAAACGTCGGCCTCCTTACCGCTGCGCGTAAGTTCGATCCGGACCAGGGAGTGAAGTTCATCTCCTACGCAGTGTGGTGGATTCGTCAGGCGATTCTATCGTCGCTCGCGCGACAGGGTCGTACTGTTCGCGTTCCGCTCAATCGCACCGCCGATCTCTCGCGCATCATCAAGGCGTCCGAGATCCTGCGCCAAAAACTTCGTCGTGAGCCCACGCCGAACGAGCTGGCGCAGATCACCGGTCTGTCGGTCGATGTAGTTCAGTCGCTCGCCGCGCTCAACACCGGTGACGTGCGACTCGATGCACCAATGGATCCCGAAGGCGATCGTTCGCTCATCGAGCGCTTCGTCGCTGACGAGATGCCGGATACCGAGGAAGAGGCGATGAACCGCTTCCTCAATGACGAGATCGAGACTGCGCTGCGCACGCTTCCACCGCGCGACGCGAAAGTCCTCAAGCTGTACTTCGGCCTCGAAGGTGGCCGCGAGCACACGCTCGAGGAAATCGGCTCCATGCTCGGCGTTACACGTGAACGCGTTCGCCAACTTCGCGATCGCGCGCTCAAGCGTCTCCGCGAAGGTGACGTCGGCCGCGCGCTGAGCAGCTTCGCGGCGTAAGGTCTGCACCGCTCTTGAGTTTTAGACGGCCAGCGTTCGGAGAGGGTCCGGACGCTGGCCGTTTTTCGGACCCGTTCCTATAGCCAATGATCAAGCTCGACGACGTTTACAAATCCTTCGGCGACAAGAAGGTCCTCGAAGGGTTCTCGCTCGAAGTCGATGAAGGCGAGACGATGGTGATCATCGGATACTCCGGCTCCGGAAAGTCGGTCGCGATCAAACACATAGTGGGACTCCTCTATCCCGACAGTGGCACGGTGTTCGTCGATGGACTCGAGGTTCCGGCGCTGCCGCGTGAACAGCTCTACGCGCTGCGCAGCCACATCGGCTACGTGTTCCAGTTTGCGGCACTCTTCGATTCGATGACCGTGGGCGAAAACATCGCGATGGCGCTGCGCAAGATGCGCACGATGTCGGACACGGAGATCGCCACGCGTGTCAAGGAATCGCTCGCGCTTGTCGATCTCCCTGACGCCGAGTCGAAGTACCCGGCTGAGCTGTCGGGCGGAATGCGCAAACGCGTCGGCATCGCGCGTGCGATAGCCAAGCGCCCGAAGTACATTCTGTACGACGAGCCTACAACTGGACTCGATCCCGTAACGTCCGCCGTAATCGACGAGCTAATGATTCGCATGCGCGAGAAGCTGGGTGTCACAAGCGTCGTCATCACACACGACATGCGTAGCGCCTACAGCGTAGGTACACGCATCGCAATGTTGTACGAAGGAAAGGTGCGCCAGGTCGGCACGGTCGACGAGATTCAGCGCACCACCGATCCCGTCGTGCGACAGTTCATCGAAGGCAAGGCGACTCTCGACGTAGCAATGGCGGGCGTCTAACATGACGTCCACCAACGAGTCCGCGACTCCAGCCTTTCCCTGTATGCTCGTGTATGCTGGCCGCGAGCGTGCGCGCGTATTCGCGCGCGCCGCATTCCCGCGCCGCCGCGGACGCACGGTCATGGTCCGGACTATTGATGAGTTCGAGGCGGCGATTCGCCGGGAGTTGATCGACGCGGTAGTGGTCGATCTCGCGGCGCAGGGCGAGGATCACTGGACCCTCGCCGCGCGCGCGAGCGATTTTCCGAGCACTCCGTTTTTTGGCCTGCTGCCGTTTCGCACGACCGACGCTGAGGCCCTGGCACGCTCTGCTTCGTTCGGCTTCGCCGACGTATTGTGCGAGCAAATAGACGAATCATCCGCGCGCGATATCGTTGCCCCTTTCGGCTACTCGGCGCGCTTCGCGCGTGCGCTTGCCAATGCGCCCGAAGTACTCGGCCTGACCACCGAAACGCAGCGACGGACCTGGCATGCCATCGTCCAGCACGCCGGCCGGCCAGTCACCACCACCACGCTCGCCGCTGTCATGGGGGTGACCCGTGAGCACCTGAGCCGGAATTTCGCCCGCGACAAGGGCGCCAACCTCAAGCGTGTGATCGACCTCGTCCGGCTGATTTCAGCCGCCGAACTGTCCAAAAACCCGGGTTACGACGTGCGGGATGTGGCGGCGGTGCTCGGATTCGCCTCCTCCTCCCACCTCGCGGTCACTACCCAGCGGATAGCCAGCACCAGGCCGGCCTCCCTCTCGGGACTGCGGGCCGTGGACCTGATCGACCGGTTCGTTCATGGCAGAACCAGGAGCCGCGTTGCAGGAAAAGAGGGCTTGTGATAAGTTTCACAAGCTCGCCCCAAGCAAAAATTCCCGCTTTTAATCATGGCCACTGACACCGCGCTCCGTCCTGGCGAAATCAAGGACATCCTCCTTCGCGAGATCGAAGCTGCCGACCTTAACGACCTCAAGGTCGAAGAAGTCGGCACCGTCCTCGAAGTGAAAGACGGCATCGCCCGCATATATGGCCTCTCAAAGGCCATGGCCGGGGAGATGTTGAACGTCACCTCGTCCGAAACCGGCGAGCTGATCACAGCCCTGGCGTTGAACCTCGAAGAGGACAACATCGGCGCCGTTATTCTGGGCAACTACCTCGTCCTCAAGGAAGGCGATCAGGTCCGCCGCACCGGCCGAGTGCTCGAGGTCCCGGTTGGGCCAGAGCTCATCGGTCGAGTCGTGGATGCCCTCGGACGCCCCCTGGATGAGCGCGGCCCGATCAACGCCAAGAACACCCGCAAGGTCGAGAGCGAGGCGCCTGGAATCATCGTCCGCCAGCCGGTCAAGGAGCCGCTGCAGACTGGACTCAAGGCCGTCGACGCCATGATCCCGATCGGTCGCGGTCAACGCGAGCTGATCATCGGCGATCGCGGAACCGGCAAGACGGCAATCGCGATCGACACGATCCTGAATCAGAAGGGAACCGGTGTCGTCTGCGTTTACGTCGCTATCGGACAGAAGGCTTCAACTGTTGCCTCGGTAGTGGAGCGTCTGCGTGCGGCGGGCGCGATGGATTACACCATCGTCGTCGTCGCCAGCGCCGCTGACCCCGCACCAATGCAGTACATCGCGCCTTATTCCGGTTGCGCGATGGCCGAGTACTTCATGTACAACGAAGGCAAGGCGACACTCTGCGTGTACGACGATCTGTCCAAGCAGGCAGCCGCGTACCGCCAGATCTCGCTCGTTCTTCGTCGCCCGCCAGGCCGCGAAGCCTATCCTGGTGACGTGTTCTATCTGCACAGCCGCCTGCTCGAGCGCGCCGCGAAGATGAGCGAAGATCCCATTGTGGTGGATGGCAAGACGATCTTCGTAGCTGGCGGATCGCTCACCGCACTTCCGATCATCGAGACGCAGGCTGGCGACGTGTCGGCCTACATACCGACCAACGTGATCTCGATCACGGACGGTCAGATCTTTCTCGAAGCCGATCTGTTCTACGCCGGTGTTCGTCCCGCCGTCAACGTCGGTATCTCGGTATCGCGGGTCGGTGGCGCGGCACAGACCAAGGCGATGAAGGGTGTCGCCGGTCGTCTTCGCCTCGATCTCGCGCAGTACCGCGAGCTTGAAGCGTTCGCGTCGTTCGCTTCCGATCTCGATGCTGCAACTAAAAAGCAGCTTGATCGTGGAGCTCGTACGGTCGAGATCCTCAAGCAGCCGCAGTACAAGCCGATGCCGGTCGAGACGCAGGTGATGGTGATCTACGCCGTGACCAACGGATTCGTCGACGAAGTTCCTGTTGCGGAGATCCGCGCCTGGGAGCAGGGCTTCCTGCAGTTCATGGCTGCGCAGTTCCCGCAGGTGGGTGACAAGATTCGTACGGAGAAAGTACTCTCCAAGGATCTCGAAGCCGAGCTCAAGCGCGGCATCGAACGCTTCAACGCAACGCGGAAGAAGCCGGCGTAGCCGTCGTCGCCGCAAATTCGCACTCAGGTCATAACACCAACGCATGGCGAAAGGACGAGAGCTTAAGGGCCGCATCAAATCCGTCGAGAACACGCGTAAGATCACGCGCACGATGGAGATGGTGGCTACCTCGAAGATGAAGCGCGCTCAGGATCGCGTTGTAGCGGCGCGCCCGTATGCGCGTGCTCTCGCGGACGTGATTTCCGATCTTTATTCACCGGATCTCGCCGAGCAGTTTCCGCTTCTTCGCCAGCCGGCGCACACTCGTCGTGCCGCGGTATTGCTACTGACATCGAACCGTGGCCTCGCTGGCGCCTTCAACGCGAATCTTATCAAGGAAGCGCGCGCTCTTCTGAAGCGCCTCGAGTCCGAAGGCACGCAGATCGATATGCACATCGTTGGTCGCAAGGGTATCGGCTTTTTCCGCTACCTCGGCCGCACTCTCGAAGTCGCGCGCACGGACATTACTGACCGCCCGACTGCTGCCGATGCACGCAGTCTGGCTGACAACCTGATCGAGAATTTTACCAACGGCACGCTCGACGCGGTGTACGTGGTTTACGCAAAGTTCAACTCGGCGCTCTCGACACCCGCAACAGCTGAGCGCGTTCTACCGGTAACGCCGCCGGAGCGCAAGGGCGCCGCGCGGGATTACATCCTCGCACCATCAGCGGATGCGATTCTAACGGAATTGCTCCCGCTTTACGTACGCAACTCGGTGTATCGCGCACTCGTCGAAACCGTAGCAGGCGAACAGAGCGCGCGACGCACAGCAATGAAGAACGCGACCGACAACGCAAGCGACATGATCAACGTCCTGCGCCGCACATACAACCGCGCGCGCCAGGCCCAGATCACCCAGGAAATCGCCGAGATCGTCGGCGTGCCCGTCCATCTGTTTTTGTTCGTCAAGGNNGAAATCGCCGAGATCGTCGGCGGCGCCGCGGCATTGGAATAATCACCGGATCACACATGACCACCGCAATCGAAACCGAAACCCACGTAGGCAAGATCATCCAGGTCATCGGCCCCGTCCTTGACGTGGAGTTCGAGTCCGAGCATCTGCCTGAGCTATATAACGCCCTCCGCATCGAGGGCACGACGCAGGCCGGCGTGCCGATCAAGGTCACCGTCGAAGTGCAACAGCACATCGGCCGGAACCAGGTTCGCGCGGTCGCCATGTCGTCAACCGACGGCGTCGAGCGCGGCATGGACGTCATCGATACAGGATCGCCAATCACCGTTCCGGTCGGCGCGGCAGCATTGGGTCGCATCCTGAATGTCATCGGCGAGCCAGTGGACAACGGACCTGCAATCGCTCCAGATGCGATCCGGTGGCCCATCCATCGCGCACCACCGCCGTTCGCCGACCTCGAGCCCAAGACTGAAGCATTCG
>PLEG01000076.1 GCA_003136975.1 Gemmatimonadota bacterium
CGACATACGCCAGGCGCGCTGCGCGGGCGTGGCCTGGGGTCATCGAAGATGGGCGCATTTATAGTTGCCTACGCTCGCACGCCGGTCACGGAAAAACAAGGCTCAACCGTCATCCAACGCCGTTGGCTTTGACATTCGATACAAATCCGCTGCATCTTGAATCGCTGGACCTCACCATCACCTTACGACAAAATGAGAATCGCCATCCTCGGCGCCGGCGGCGTCGGCGGATATTTCGGAGCCCTGCTGGCTCGCGCGGGACACGATGTGGTGCTGTATGCGCGTGGCGAGAACCTCGCCGCGATTCGCGCCAACGGGATAACCATCCGCGACGCGAACGGCGCATTCTCCGTTCCAATCGGAGCCACCAACACACCAAATGAGCTGATCGGCTCCGAGTTCGTGATAGTCGCCGTCAAGAGCTACTCGCTCGCCGAGGTCGCGCCGGTCGCGAAAGATCTCGCGCTGGCCGGCGCCGCGATCGTTCCGCTCCTGAACGGCGTGGAAGCAGCCAAGGACCTCGAGCGCGCCGGCGTTCCCCGCGAGCAACTGCTGGGCGGCCAGACCAATGTAAGTGCCTTCAAGGCGGAGCCAGGAGTGATCCAGCGTGCGCTCTGGAAGGAGCGCATCGTCGTCGGCGAGCTCAATGGCGTGCTGTCTGACCGCGCGATGGCTCTCGTAGAGGCATTGCGCTCGGCGAATATCGAAGCGATCGCGACGACGAATATCGCGGTCGAGTTGTGGCGCAAGTTCAACATGTTGTGTGCAATGGCCGCGGCATGCGGAATGGCACGAAGCGATGTCGGCGGAATTCGCGACACCGAGCTGGGACATCTTCTCATCCAGCGGGCGGTGAACGAGATCGCCGCTGTGGGTAGAGCAAAAGGCGTGGCAATTCCTGATACGCAGGAAGCCGACATGATGCGCGGAATTGAAGCGCTACCGGCGACGATGAAGCCGAGCTTCCTGCTCGATCTCGAGCGTGGTGGCCTTACCGAGCTCGACGTTCTGAGCGGGGCGGTATCACGTTTTGGCCGCGAGACGCGTATCCCGACACCGGTGCACGACACCGCCGCCGCAGTGCTCGCGCGCCGCTCGTGAGATCGCATACGGCTCGACTGTAATCGATGATCGCACGGTTGTCGCGACCAATCCTGTAGCTTGTCACTCATCATCCAGAGGTAGAACGTGTCCGTTTTCGCGTCAAAGCTACGTCCTCGACACTCGCTATTCAGTTGCGTTGCGATCGCTGCCTGCGCATCCACGACTCTGATCGCGCAGACTGCCACAACGCCGCAACCTGACTCGGTGCAATTCCGCGGGATGCAGTGGCGCTCCATCGGACCAAATCGTGGAGGCCGGTCCATAGCAGTGGCGGGTAGCTCGAGTCGACCACTCGAGTACTACTTTGGCGCGGTTGGCGGCGGCCTCTGGAAAACGACCGATGGCGGACAGAGCTGGAAGCCAGTCACCGACGGTCAGCTCCACTCGAGCTCGGTCGGCGCGGGCGCGGTTTCGGAATCGAACCCGGATGTCATCTATATCGGCATGGGCGAGACCGACATCCGCGGCAACATCATGCAGGGCGACGGCGTTTACAAATCGACGGATGGCGGCAAGAAGTGGGCACACATGGGCCTCGCCGAAACGCAAGCGATCGCGAAAATACGCATAGATCCAACGAACCCCGATATCGTTTACGTGGCCGCACTCGGCCACCCATCGGCACCGAACGCCGAGCGCGGTGTGTTCAAGAGCAGCGATGGTGGCAAGACGTGGCGCAAGGTGCTGTATCGCGATGACAAGAGCGGCGCTATCGATCTGTCGATGGACCCCAAGCACCCCGGCGTGTTGTACGCGGCAACATGGCAGGCCTTCCGAACGTCATGGGCGATGTCGAGCGGCGGTCCCGGAAGCGGGCTCTTCAAGACCACCGATGGTGGCGAGCACTGGACCGAGATCACGCGCAACGCGGGCCTGCCTAAAGGTGTGATAGGGCGCGTTGGCGTATCGGTGTCACCGGTCGATGCAAACCGGGTGTACGCGATTGTCGAAGCAGCCGATGGCGGCGTGTACCGCTCCGACGACGCTGGCGCAACATGGAAGCGCACCAACGATGAGCGCAAGCTGAGACAACGCGCATTTTACTACACGCACATCACCGCTGATCCGCAGATACGCGACCGTGTTTACGTGCTCAACGTGAGCTTTTTCCGATCGGATGACGGCGGCACTCGCTTTGATACCACATTGTCCGTTCCGCACGGCGATAATCACGAGCTGTGGATCGCGTCGAACGACAGTCATCGCATGATAGAGGCGAACGACGGTGGCGGAACGGTTTCGGTGAATGGTGGCGCTACATGGACCGACGAGACGTTTCCGACTGCGCAGCTGTATCACGTCGCGACTACGCGTGACTTTCCGTATCACGTGTGCGGTGCGCAGCAGGATAACAGCACACTGTGCCTGCCGTCCAACGACTGGGCCAATCTGCGCGGCGCCGGCTCTCGCACACTGGGCGACTGGATGTACGCGGTGGGTGGCGGCGAATCCGGTTACATCGCGCCTGATCCCAGGAACGCAGACATATTCTACGCTGGCAGCCAGGGCGCGTTGCTCTCGCGATACGACCGCTCCAACGGACAGATCCGCGACGTGCAGGTGTATCCCCGCTTCTTCTCCGGCGAGCCCTCGAGCGCGCTGCCGGAGCGTTGGCAGTGGACCTATCCGATAGTGTTCTCACCAAAGGACTCGACCACGCTCTACACGTCCTCGCAACATCTCTGGAAAACCACCGACGAAGGTCAGACCTGGAAGAGGATCTCACCCGATCTCACCCGCGCGGATCCGAAGACGCTCGGCGAGTCCGGTGGTCCGATCACGCACGACATGAACGGCCCCGAAGTTTACGCCACCATCTTCACCATCGCACCGTCACCGCTGGACGCGTCTGTTATCTGGACGGGTTCGGATGACGGAATGGCATATGTAACGCGTAACGGCGGCGCGACGTGGACCAACGTCACCCCGCCAACGCTACCGAAATTCGCGCGCATCAGTCTCATCGACGCATCGCATCATGAACCCGGCACCGCATATCTCGCCGCCAAGCGCTACCTGCAGGACGATCGTGCGCCATACCTGTACAGCACGCATGACTGGGGCAAGACCTGGGCGAAGATCACCAACGGCATTCGCGCGGATGACTACGTCCACGCCGTGCGCGAAGATCCAACGCGCGCGGGATTGCTGTACGCCGGAACTGAGCACGGGTTCTACGTGTCGTGGAATGACGGCGCTGCATGGAAGCCGCTGTCGCTGAATCTCCCTGACGTTCAGGTATCCGACATCGCCGTCGAGAAAAACGATCTTGTAATCGCGACGCATGGCCGCTCGATGTATGTACTCGACAATGTTGCCCCAATTCGTCACGCCGGACAGTCTGGCGGCCCGTTGACCGTCTTCGCACCTTCGGTAGCAACGCGTCGCGTGGAATCCGCGACTGTACAGTACGAACTCGCTGCACGCGCGGACACTGTGCGCATCGACATACTCGATCAGCAGGGCAAGGTGATCCGCAGCTTCGTTGGCGGCGGTGATCAGCGCCGCGATTCGACAAAGAGGTCCGACTCCACCGCAACGCCGACCAAGCTAGCGGCGCAGGATACGATACTTCACCCCACCGGCTGTGAGACCTCACGCCGCCGCGGCGACCAGGCACTCCCAACTGGGCGCGCGGGACTGAATCACTTCACGTGGGACCTGCGCTATCCTGGTGCGGTTTCGTTCGAGTGCATGGTAATCTGGGGCGGCTCGCCGGAACGAGGCCCGCTCGCGCTTCCGGGCGCCTATAGCGTGCGCGTCACCGCCGGGCCTGCGACGGTAACGCAGCTGCTTACGATTCGCATGGACCCGAGACTCAAAGGGATTACGGAGCAGGATCTCGCCGAGCAGTTCGCACTTAGCGTGCAGATTCGTGATCGCGTGTCAGCAGCTGACACGGCCGTTATCCGGATTCGCCAGATGCGAAGCAAGATCGCCGATCGCATCGCACGAGCCAACGCACAGGATATCACGCGCTCGGGCAACGCGGTCGCCGCCAAGCTGCTCGCGATCGAGGAAGATCTCTACCAGACGCGCAATCGCAGTGGTCAGGATCCGCTCAACTTTCCAATCAAGCTCAACAACCGGATCGCGGCACTGGGCAACAGCGTTGAGTCGGGCGAGGCCAGACCAACAGCGGCCTCGTACGTGGTGTTCAAGGAGCTGTCCGCCGACCTTGACGTCGTGCTCCGACGCCTCGATTCTGTCGTAACCACCGACGTCGCTGCATTCGATGCAATCGTCGCACGCCACCAACTTCCACCGGTGATCTAGCCACAATACTGTTCAGTTGAGACCGCCGGGTTCGGCGGATGTCGTCATCCCGCCTTCGGCGAGGATGACGACATCTTATGAGAACATGGTGCATGTCGGGTGGCGAACTCGGCAGGATCGTATCTAATACCACAACTCCGGTTGCAGAATAGTCTGCGTGAAGATGCGCCAACGCGCGTCATCACTCCGCCGTAGAACCGTGAAGGGCCAGCATGCGCTGGCCCTTCACTCACATCTTATCACCGGTAGCGCTGGATGCACGTACTGATACGACGAACCGCACGCTGCACGGCCATTGCGGCTGCGATCGGCGCAATGGCCGCTGTTCCGCTTTTCGCTTGGGGCGAGCGCGGCCACTATCTCACCGGTCAGGCAGCGGCGGCGAAACTGCCCGACACGATGCCCGCATTTTTTAGAACCGCAGCGGCGCAACTCGCGTATCTCAATCCCGACCCCGACCGTTGGCGGGATCGTGCGGAGTCCACGCTGGATCCTGCGCTGGATCAGGCGTCCGCGCCGGATCATTTCATCGACATGGAAATGGTCGCGCCGGACCGGCTGAGCGCAGCACTCGCCGCGCCCAATCGGTATGCCTATGCGGACACACTTCGCGCAGCTGGCGTGGACGCGACCAAGCTCGGCTTCCTGCCGTTCCGCATGCTCGAGCTCACTCAACGCGTACGAGAAGAATTTCGTCTCTGGCGTGCCGCACCAAACGATCAGGTACGCGAGTGGGTCCAGGCGCGAATAATCAACGACGCAGGCATACTTGGCCACTACGTCGCTGATGGTTCCAACCCGGCGCACACGAGCATCAACTTCAACGGCTGGACCGGCGCCAATCCTAACGGTTACGCAGTCGACAAGCGCTTCCACTCTCGCTTCGAGTCGGCATATGTGCAGACACACATCACGATCGACGACGTGCTACCCGGCATCGATTCCACGGCTCAATCGGTCGGAGACCTGCGGCCTGCGATCATCGCTTATTTGCACGCCACGAACGCCGAGGTGGAGCACCTGTATCAGATCGACAAGGCGGCACCGTTCGACGCCAACACAACCGCACCAGCGAACAAGCAATTCACAGCCGCGCGTTTGGCGGCAGGCGCGCAGATGCTCAGGAATCTCTGGTGGACCGCATGGATCACGAGCGCGCCAGCCGCTCCCTGACGGCGGCGTTCAGATCATCCGGCGCAGATCTTCGCGAAGATCACTTCGCGAAGATCTGCGCCATGTCGCGGAACGCCTTGAACTCCAGCGCGTTGCCGCTCGGATCGCGCACGAACATCGTCGCCTGCTCGCCGGGAAGGCCGGCAAAGCGCACGTAAGGCTCAATCACAAATGTGACCCCGGCTGATTTGAGCCGCTCGGCAAGCCTCTCCCAGTCGGGCATTTCCATGATCAGCCCAAAGTGCGGGATCGGAACCCCGTGGCCGTCAACCGCGCTCGACGCCCTGTCGCCTACCGCAGCCGGTTGCAAGTGCGCGACGATCTGGTGGCCGAACAAGTCGAAATCGACCCACGCCGGGTCGCTACGTCCCTCCTTGCAGCCAAGCACGTCACCGTAAAAGCCCCTCGCGGCCGCAAGATCGTTCACAGGAAAGGCAAGATGAAAATATGGAGTCACAAGGGGGCCTCGAACGGGTTCGTCGTGCGAATACTGGCAGTGTGCCGGAGCGGTTGAAGGTTGGGCGCAGGGGAATCGGTTCGCAAGGTGCACGCGCCCGGACCATCCGGCCTTTCTTCGGGTAAGCCCATCACCGCCTTTCCGGGCTCATCCAGCCCGACCAGAACGCCGATACTCAACCTTGGCGCGCCGACCAGGCGGTACGCCATGCACATCCGCAAACGACATGTACGAACGGTCATCGATCGCTCGATCAACAACCATTGTAGGACTCTTCACCCTTGGCGCCCTGCTCATCCTTCAGGTGGCGGATCGTGCGCTGCTGCCCGGGCTGTCAGCCTGGGGGCTGCGCTTCATCCCCGTGTTCGTCGCGGGCGCCGCGGCCGCAACAACCGCGTACATCATACGAAGCCGGGACCGCGCTCGCGCGACGGCAGATGCCTTCCTGCGCGAATCCGAGGCACACTTCCGATCGATCGCTGAAGATGTGACCGACGCGATCATCGCGGCAGACAGCGATCATCGCATCGTGTTCTGGAATGCTCCCGCCGCGCGAATGTTCGGATATACTGAGCCAGAGGTTCTTGGACAGTCAGTCGGTATTCTCATTCCGCCGGAGCGGCGCGACGCGCTCCTCGCAATGTTGCGCCGCATTCAGAATGGCGAAGCGAAGGTCGCGACGCGAACTGTTGAGCTCCGGGCCGTTCGCAAGGATGGCGCGGTATTCGTCATCGAGATGGCGCTCAGTGTTCGGAACGGTGCCGAACGCATCGTATTCACTGCGGTCGTGCGCGACGTTACCGAACGCAAGCGCGCCGCACAGATTCTTCGCCAACACATGGCGACGATGCGTGCGGTGACAGAAGGCACTTCCGACGCTGTCTGGGCCAAGACCGTTGACGGTCACTATCACCTCATTAATTCAGCGGGCGCGCGAATGTTCGGCGTTCCGGCGCACGTCATAATTGGCTCAGCGGATACAGCGCTATTCGGTTCCGCGATCGCCAGCGCCGTTCGCGCACGTGATCTGGACGCGATCGCATCCGGTACCGCAATCGTGAGCGACGCGTCAGCCCGCGACAGTCATGGTGTCATGCGGCAGTACGTCACCACCCGTACCCCATGGCGCGACAGCGAAGGTAATATCATTGGACTGATCGGAGTGTCTCGCGATGTCACAGATAAGGTGCGCGCCGAACGGTCGCTGCGCACGAGCGAGGAACGCTACCGCCAGCTCGTGGAGCACTCACCAGAAGCGATAATCGTGCACCGAGATGGCACCCTGCTCTACATCAACAAGACCGGCGCCGCCATACTGGGCGGCGGTGGGGCCGATACGCTCGTTGGACGAGCGCTCGCGACTTTCGTACATCCCGATTCACACAATCGGCTCGTAGACGCAGCCGCGGCGCGCGAGCGTGGTGAGTTTGCTGCCAAGCCCGCCGAATACCGCATCATGACGAACAATGGCGGCATTGCGGACGTCGAGGCGCTGTCGGTCGCAGTCGAGCACAATGGCTTGCCAGCGATCCAGACGGTTCTGCGTGACGTAACTGCGCGACGCGCCGCGGAGTCCGCCCTTCGCGATCGCGAAGCGAGACTTCACCTCGTCATGCACCAGATTCCAGCGGTGCTCTGGGCCACAGATCGCGCGGGTCGCTTTACGTCCGCACTCGGGGCTGGCCTCAACGCACTCGGCATCGAAGCGACACAGTTGATCGGAACGCACGCGAGAGAGCATTTCGGCGCGTCGGGCGATACCGATTACCAAACCAGCGCGATCTCGATTGCGTTACGCGGCGATTCGGCGTCGTTCGAGCTGGCGTGGGCTGGACGAAGCTTCGCGTGCAGCGTCGAGCCACTGCGTACTCCGTCCGGTGAGATAGAAGGAACCCTCGGGCTCGCGGTCGACATTACCGAACGGAAGGTGCTCGAGACGCAGTTGACTTACCGCGCATTCCATGATCCGCTAACTGGCCTCGCGAATCGCGCGCTTTTCCGCGATCGCGTTATGCACGCGCTCAGCCGCATCGGGCGCGGCAAACACGTCGCGATCGTGTTTCTCGATCTCGATGATTTCAAGACGGTCAACGACAGTCTTGGCCACGGAGAAGGTGATCGCCTGCTGGCCGCGGTCGGCTCACGCCTGGTCGGCGCGGTACGGAGCCACGATACAGTTGCACGTTTCGGCGGCGATGAATTCGCTATCCTGCTCGAGGATCTCGTCAGCACCGACGAAGCGCTCGATGTCGTCGCGCGAGTCGAGGAATCGCTGCGCGCACCAATCGGTTTGCGCGGCCGCGAAGTGAATGTCACGGCCAGCCTCGGACTCGCGCATGCAGCGCCCGGAGACGCCGCCGACGACATTCTGCGCAACGCCGACGTCGCGATGTACAACTCAAAGGAGTCTGGAAGCGCGCGCCACACAGTGTTCGAACCGCACATGCACGCGGCGATCGTGGACCGCCTCGAGCTGGAATCAGACCTTCGCGGCGCGCTCGACCGGAAGGAGCTGCACCTCCTTTACCAACCCGTTGTCGCGCTGGACTCTGGCAGGATCCAGGGTTTCGAGGCGCTATCACGTTGGTCGCACCGCGCGCGCGGCGTCCTTGCACCGCAGCATTTCATTCAACTAGCCGAAGACACCGGACTGATCGTCGAGATCGGGCGCTGGGTCCTGAACGCGGCATGCGACGAGTTGAGCCGGTGGCATCAGCTTGCGGAGGATGGCGCCGTGGGCCTGCACCGCGAGCTGCGAATGGGGATCAATATCTCTGGCTCACAACTCGAACATGCCACCTTCGTTGACGACGTCGCCGCGGCAATCAAGCGCAGCGGAGCGCCGGCGGACCGAGTGGTACTCGAGCTCACCGAAGGAACGCTCATGCGACGCACTGCGGACGTTCTCGTGCGACTTCACGCACTCAAGGCACTCGGCGTTCAACTCGCGATCGACGACTTCGGAACTGGCTACTCGTCACTCAGCTACCTGCAGCGGTTCCCGATCGACGTCCTCAAGGTCGACAAGACTTTCGTCGAAGGCATCGCACGCGGTGGCGGCGATGGTGCACTGGCGCGCACCATCCTCGCCCTCGGTGAGATGATGAACGTGCGCACACTCGCTGAGGGGATCGAGACTCAGGAGCAGTGCGACGCGCTGGCGGCGCTCGGATGCAAGTTTGGCCAGGGGTATCTCTTCTCGCATCCAATGCGAGGCGTGGACGTAGCGGGTTGGGCAGCCGGCCAGGCTTCTCGGTGGGAAAATCGCGCGGCAGTCGCCCTCAGCGCGAAAGTCGCAACGCCGCTCTGACCGGGACTTCCGTCTCGTATCTCCCCCCTGTTCGTTGCGGCGATAAGTTTTACCATGGCAACGAACGACAATCACGGTATTCTTGATCTGACCGGCCGGCGAGCGCTGGTGACCGGCGCATCGCGCGGCATCGGCGCTGCGATCATCCGCCTGCTCTCCGCTGCTGGCGCAGACGTGATGATAGGTTACCGCACGCGTTCAGCCGACGCACAGGCAGTCGCTGACGAGGCAATCGCGCGCGGTGTGCGCGCACACACACATGCAGCTGACGTCGCCACCGCCGAGGGGGCCGAAGGTCTTGTACGCGCGACGGTGCGCGAGCTCGGTGGCATCGATATTTTCGTCGCCAACGCCGGTATCTGGCCGGAGGAAGATGTTGCCATGGGCGCGATGAGCGCCGATCGATGGCATCGGACGGTTCGCGAAAACCTCGACTCGATCTTCTTCACCACGGCCGCCGTCACCAGAGCGATTTCTGATTCAGGGCGGATTGTGCTCATCTCGAGCACCGCGGGACAGCGGGGCGAGGCGTTCCATTCAGACTATGCAGCGACGAAGGGAGCTGTGATTTCCATCACCAAGTCTCTCGCTGTCGAGCTCGCGCCACGGGACATCACGGTGAATTGCGTTGCGCCAGGCTGGGTAGACACGGAAATGGTCGCAGGCGCCGTTTCAGGACAGGGAATTGATGGCATAGCACGCGCAATTCCACTCGGCCGCATCGCCTCTCCCGAGGATATCGCAGGACCCGTGGTGTTTCTCTGCTCCGCGCTTGCTCGGCATGTTACCGGTGAGATCGTGAACGTCAACGGCGGAAGCGTACTCTGCGGCTAAAGCGGGGGCGAATAGCCGCGCGGCAACGCTAGCCCGCTCGTTACCGTGGCAGTACCTTCTCCCGGTAACGCACAATTCACTGGGTAATCCAATGCGCCTGACTCTCTGTCGTCTTGCATTCTGCTCCGTCGCCCTCGCTGGGTGCGCGTCAAGCTCGGTGGTCAATCAGGATCGCGACCCGGTGTTGGTGATGATCAGCAACGGCGGTGCACTGCGATACAACAAGGATGTCCGGGTGATCACCACCAGTCTTGCTGGCTCACCGGCCAGCCTCTGGCCGCGACTTAACGCGGCGTATGCGAGCCTTGGACTGCCGGTTACTGAGCGCGACAGCTCAGAGTATGCAGTCGCTGCGCAGAACGCCCAGTTCAGCGGCAGGTTCGCGAACGAGCCGATGTCGCGCGTGGTGGATTGCGGGCTCACACCGGTTGGTTCGCAACGGGCCAATTCGTATCGTGTGTGGCTCAGCGTAGCGAGTCAGCTCCAAGCATCAGGTACCGGCACGACGCTCAGAACTACCGTGATAGCGAAGGCTCAGGATCAGTCGTCGTCAACGGCAGCTGTGCAGTGCGGAACTACTGGAACTCTGGAACACGACCTCGCGAAGGAGCTTGGCGCGCAGTAGGACTCACCGGCGTTATCGCCTATCGCCGTCGTGGTTGAGATCGCGCCGATCTTTACGCGCGTCCTTATGATCCTTCTTCACGTCTCGCTTGTCCGCGCGGACGTCGCGGTAGTCCCTTGCAACGGAACGGCGATCTCGCACGATATCACGGCGGTCGCCGCGAAGCTCGCCCGTGTTGTGGTTCAGCTGATCTGCGCGGCGGTCGCGTACGTCGCTGCGGACGTCACGGCGGTCCTTACGAATGTCGCGATTGTCCTTCGCGATACCGCGATTATCCTGGCGGACGCCCGTTCGATTGGCGTTTACGTTTCGTTGTCCCGCGCACTGATCCATGTGTAAGGCGCACCACGCATTGTCGGCCGAAGTGCTGCGTGTCGTCGCCTGAGCCCCCGCTGACATCGCGGTGATGGAAAGTGCAGTGGCCGCAACTGCGGCAATGATTCCGTACCTCATATTGGGTCTCCCCCGCGTGAAAAAGTCCTGACGTCCGCCTCGACGCTCCCGTATGGATAGACGGAACGGACGGGCGATTGTTAACAATACCCCGCGTCGGCCAGAAAAGGGTACGCCGAGCGAACCCTCTGAACCTCGAGGGGGGACACGGTCACCGTGGTAACACCGCTGGCGCCGGAGACTGACCTCGGCGCCAGCCTCGCGCCCCATGGATCATACGCGGCCGACCCGCCATCGTAAGCAACGGAACCGCCGTGTCCGGTGCGATTTACCCCGATTACATAACACTGATTTTCGATTGCGCGGGCGGGGAGTAACACATCCCAATGCGTCCTCCGCTCCGCCGGCCAGCTCGCTATCACGACTATCAGATCCGTGCGTTGGGCTACGCGGCGAAACAGCTCCGGGAAGCGGAGATCATAGCAAATGAAGGGACTCACGCGCACCCCTTCGATGTCTATCACCACCGGCTCGGCACCGGCACGATAGGAACGCTCTTCGTCTGCGTACGCAAACAGACGCTGCTTGTGATACACCGAGGCGAGTGCACCCATCGGGGTAAATATGAGCGCTGAATTGGTGGCGACGCACTCTTTTACCTGTGCATCGCGAGTCGGCACGCCAGCGATCAGCCAAACATTGCTGGAGCGCGCCATCTGCGCCAGTCGTGTCACGTGCTCGCCTTCGAGTAGCTCCGCGTAGTTGGCGACGTCCATAGTGAAGCCACTCGTGCACATCTCCGGCAACACTACGAGCCGCGCACCATCGGCTGCTGATTCCGCAATGAGTTGCGCGGCCCGGTCCAGAGACACGTCCGGATCATGCCAGCCGATGTCGTATTCGCCAATCGCAACGCGAAGCGTGGGCGTGGTCGGGCTGGTGGACTTCAAGCGATGCCCTCGCTCAAAGCGGCGCGGAGCAATACGCTGCCGTCGCGAACCATGGCGGTATCGCAACTGAACGCGAACCGCATCGCGTTCGCGCAGGTTTCGCCGAACGCGTCCCCTGGCGCGCTCCCGATTCCGGCCTCGGCCAATTTCTCCGCTAGCGCCGCGGCGTCGGGCACACCTAACCGCGCGTAGGCAGAGGCGTCCAGCTCCGCCCACACAAAGAAGGCCCCATGCGGGGCGAAGGCCCGGATCCCTGGGAGACCACTCAACGCGAAAAGCATGATCTCACGCCGTTCGGCGTACTCCGTGCACATTGCGCGCAAGTGCTCGTTAGGTCCCTGAACCGCCGCAAGCGCGCCCCACTGCGCAAGACTGTTGACGCCATTGATCGTACAGCGAAGCAACTTGGGAATGCGGCTGTGCATCGCGTGCGACGTCGTAACTATGTAACCAACCCGAAGCCCGCTCATCGCGTGTGACTTCGAAAACGAGAAGATGCTAATTACGCGATCCGCGTAATCACCCGCCAGCGCACCGATGGAAGTGTGAGTCCATGGTTCGTACAGAACGTCTTCGTACGCCTCATCAGAGATGATCCAGAGTCCGTTCGCGCGCGCTAGTGAGACTATCTCGAGCAGCCGCTCGCGCGATAGTATCGCGCCAGTTGGGTTGTGCGGAGTGTTCAGAAATATCGCGCGCGTGCGCGGCGTGATCGCGGCCTCGATACGATCGGTCCGATACTCGAAGTCATCCGCGGCGCTCAACTCCACGCCCACTGGAACTCCGCCAGCCATGCGGATGTTCTCGACGACTTCCGTCCACATTGGATCTGGGACAATTACCTCATCCCCCGGTACGAGCAGTGCTCCGAAGGTGACGAACAGCGCGTGCATCGCGCCGTTGGTGACGAAGATGTCATCCGAACCGACTCCTGCGAGACCGTTGCGGTCGCGCACCTTGGCCGCGAGAGCGTCGCGGAGCTGCGGGATGCCATTGTTCGGGATGTAGTGGGTCTTGCCAGCTCTGCCGGCGGCGGCGATCGCGTCGAGAACTGGCGGTGCTACCGAAAAGCTCGGATCGCCTGATTCAAAGCGGAACACGCGCATTCCCGTGGCCTGAGCCCGGAGTAGTTGTTCCCGGATCAGAACAATTTTTCCTAGCGATATGGCGTCGAGGTAGTGAGTTGGCAGTTCAGTGGCCATGGCGTCGGTTACATCTGCGGCAAGCATCTAGCGGAGTCCTCCAGCGGCGGCTGGTGTGGGTGGCAGTCAGAAAAAGAAAATGCCCGCCTGACATATGTCTGGCGGGCATTGAGGGCATCGAACTCGAACGGCCTCACGCATGCGTCAACCAGATCCCGGGAGAGGAAAGTGGCTTACACTTGCTAAAAGCGATGAAGCGAAAGGCGGTCATTGGTCCGTGAGGTGAGTGTCGTCCCGACCTAGAGTATCGGGGCCAATGGCGGATGTCAACGGCTATCCGATTATCTTCACACTAATTGCATACCACTTCTCCACGCCCATGAAACTGGACGGGCTTTCAAGTTTGCAGAACGCCGAGTTTCCTGCCGCGGTAGTGATCGGCGGAGCCAACCTCGATTTCAAGAGTCAAACGTTCGATCGGCCCATCCTCGGGACCAGCAATCCCGGGCGCAGCCGCGTGTCAGCCGGCGGCGTGGGCCGGAATGTCGCGGAGAACCTGGCCCGCCTCGGCGTCGACACGGCGCTGGTGACGGCGCTCGGTGACGATGCTGACGGACTCCGGCTGGTGGCGGAGACCGAGTCCGCTGGCGTAAATCTGCGCCATGCTCTCACCACGCGCCGTCCGACCGGGATGTACACTGCCCTGCTCGACGATGCAGGGGAAATGGTCATCGCGGTTTCGGCCATGGACGGAATCGACGAGATCACCGCAGATGTCATCGGCGCACGGCGCGAGTTGATCTCGCGCGCGCAAATTCTGGTATTGGATTGCAACGTGCCGGTTGAGGCATTGCTGCTCGCTGCGAAGACGGCGAGTGAGAACGATGTACCCGTCGTCGTCGATCCAGTGAGCGTCGCAAAAGCCGGCCGGATCCTCGCGATGCTGCGCGCGGGGCATTGCCTTCATACCATCACGCCGAATCTGGACGAGCTACACGCACTCACAGGTGGCGATGGAACCACTGAGGCCGATCTCGATTCGGCGTCTGCACTACTGCACGCAATGGGCGCCCAGCAGGTTTGGGTGCGGCTCGGGGTACGCGGTAGCTTTCTCAGCGCGATGCAGAATGGTGCGCAGCGCTCCGAGCACTTAGCCGCATGTCCTGCAACTCTGGTCGACGCTACCGGTGCGGGAGATGCCATGCTCGCGGGGTACGCCGCCGGCTTGGTTCGAGGATTGGACGCGTTCACGGCGGCCAGATATGGACGCGCGGCAGCGGCGATCACCGTCGAGTCAGACCACACTGTCAGCCCCTTCATCGACTTCGCGACGCTTTCGGCGCGCGTAACAGCATGCCGCGAATCACTCACGTCGTCCCGTGCCTGGCGGCCTCAGATGAATAACTTTCCCGAATGACCAATCCGCACGCAGTCCCGCATCTCGAGTACGCCGAAGAGGTTTACTCCGCAATCGAGCGCGGAGCGCCCGTCGTTGCGCTGGAGAGCACCATCATCAGTCACGGGATGCCGTATCCGCAAAACGTGACGACAGCGCGCGAAGTGGAAGCAGTGATTCGCGACGCTGGAGCTGTGCCAGCGACGATCGCGGTACTGCACGGACTACTCAAGGTCGGACTGAGTACCGACGAGTTGGAGTTCCTTGGTACCAGCAAGGATGTTCAGAAGATCAGCATACGCGATCTTCCCGTCACCGTCGCAATGAAGCGCCATGGCGCGACGACTGTCGCGACAACGATGCGCATCGCCGCGCTCGCGGGGATACACGTCTTCGCGACCGGTGGCACCGGCGGTGTGCACCGTGGCGGGGCTACTTCATTCGACGTGAGCGCGGATCTGGCAGAGCTGGCGCAGACGAGCGTCGCGGTCGTCAGTGCGGGTGTGAAGAGCATTCTCGATATCGGATTGACGCTGGAGAAGCTCGAGACGCTTGGCGTTCCCGTCATTGGCTTCGGAACGTCCGAGTTTCCGGCGTTCTTCTCACGCGACAGCGGTTTTCGCGCACCGTTGCGCGTGGACACTGCCGAGGAGGTCGCTCGTGTACTGCGCGCGAAGTGGGAGCTTGGTCTCAACGGAGGAGTGTTGGTTGCCAATCCGATACCAGCCGAGTTCGAGATTCCGGCATCAGAGATCGATCCGATCATTCAAACAGCGCTGTCCGACATGAGCGCTCGTGGCATCGCTGGTAAGGAGGCGACTCCGTTCCTGCTGGGACGAATCGTCGAATTGACCGGTGGCCGCAGCCTCGTCGCAAACATCGCGCTGGTCAAGAACAACGCGAGACTCGCGGCGGAGATAGCAGGAGCGCTCGCGCGAATGACGATGCGCGCGTAGCGGGTTTTACGTGAAACCGTCGTTCTCGCGTAACCGTGCAGCACCGCCAAATATCTGCGCGCTCCGTTGAGCTAGAAGCGTCGGCCAATCCCTATCCGAACCTCGGCCTGACAAGTCGGGCCGCCACCTGTGCATGATGCGTAGTTGGTAATCCGCGCTTCAGTACTCAATAGCACCGCGTCGGTGAGAGAGAATCGTGATCCCAATAGCGCTGACTCAATCGTGCCGTGCCTGTGGGTCGGGGGCGATCCCATGTTATCCACCATACATCGGTCCGAACCAAAGCACGCCGGCAAGAGTGCGACGATGAGATCGGTGCTCAGATTGAGATTGTAGTAGCCGGCGCCAACACCGACGTACGGCTGGAACCGTCCAATTGGCACCTGCCACTGAGCCGAGATGAGCGTTGTTGTGTATGAGGCGTCGTAGTCGAACGTCTCAGCCGCTGGTCGCGCCTTGAACGAAGCGGCCACGCTCGCGTCCCCGGCTACGATCAAGTTTGGGCCAAAATGATGCGCTACGCCGATCGTGAAGATCGGCGCCACGCCTCTCCTGTCGAAGTTGTAGCTTAGCGCACCAGCCGAGAGTACTATCTCGTTTGACGCGACCGTCGTGGACGTTTGTGCCGCGGCGGTGGCGGCGATAATGCATGACGCAACAACGACGGCACACCGATGGACGTTCATGTCTGGGCGCCAGATAAATGCTCCATGCCCCTCCAGACCCTATCGCTGGCCCCTACGTCACAATGGCCGCGCGCATCCCAAGGCTTACCTCTCTGGCCTCATCCTGACAAATTCCCCGTATGCAACGCTTGGTCAATGCCTGGGTCTGGCCCGCAATAGTTCTGATCGTTCTTCTCGGCTTCGTTTATGTCTCCGTTGTTTGGCTCGTCACCGCGCCATTCGATCCGGGCCGGTATGCGGCGGGCAGGGCGTTTCGGCATCTCGCCGTGGCTGCTACGTGGATCAATCCGTACTGGCGCTTCCACACCAGCGGCGTCGAGATTCGTGACCCGCGCAGGCCATACGTGGTGGTCGCGAACCATGAGAGTTACGCTGACATCTTTCTCGTGTCACATCTCAAGTGGGAGATGAAGTGGCTTGCCAAGGACACCATCTTCAGGATCCCCGTGATGGGATGGATGATGCGAATGGCCGGCGACGTCCCGATCATCCGTGGAAATCGCGGCAGCGGGCTGCAGGCGCTCGAAGCATGCCGAGACCGTCTGTCGAAGCGGGTCTCGGTAATGATATTTCCCGAGGGAACGCGGACGCCTACCGATGATCTGCTGCCATTCAAGGATGGCGCCTTTCAACTGGCGGTATCAACCGGTGCACCGATTGTCCCGATCGCGATTGCCGGAACGCGTGACGCGATGGCAAAGGGTTCGTTCAGCTTCCGTCGAGCCAACGCTATGTGCAGAGTGTTGGATCCGATCGAAACCGCCGGGCTGACGAACGCAGATGTCCCCGCTCTACGCGAGCAGACCCGTCAACGCATCTCCGACGCGCGCCACGAGCTTCAGCGCGAGCTTGGCGAAATTGGGTGATGTTCTGCGCGCGGCCTGGCAGCACGCGCAGAGCAGACCCTAATAGCCTACCGCCGCACCGGTCGAGCGGGGCTCATAAACTCCAACCCAGCGCCCGTCAGCCCCACGCAGCAACGCGTTGACGTTGGTCAGTGCATTTGTAGCGCGCAGGTTGTGACCCATCGCGGTCAGCGAGTCCATCGCTGCCTGCGACAGACCACCCGCTTCGTAAGTCAACACGTCGGGCCATGCCTGACCGTGCACACGCGGTGCGAACATCGCGTCGGGGAGTGACATGTGCTGGTCGATCACATTCAGAATTACCTGCGTGACCCCTGTGATGATCGTTGGCCCGCCCGCGGCCCCCACGACCATCATCAACTTGCCATCGCGATCGAGCACGATTGTCGGTGACATTGCGCTCAACATGCGCTTGCCCGGCTGAATCGCGTTGATCTCACCCTGCACGAGGCCAAACTGGTTGGGCTTGCCTGGCTGCGCGGCGAAATCATCCATCTCGTCGTTCATGAAAAAACCGCCGCCCGCTATAAAGACGCCCGATCCGTAACCGCTATTCAACGTCGTCGTCGTTGACACCGCGTTTCCAGCGCCATCGACTACGGAATAGTGAGTCGTGTGCATTGGCTCCGCTGCTGCACTGAACACCGGAGATGGAGTTGCGCGATCTGGCGTGATCGTTGACGTCAACTGCTTTGCGTACGCCTTGTCCGTCAGCATCGCCAGCGGGTTCGTCACGAACGCGGGATCGCCAAGTTTTGTGTTGCGATCGATGAACGCGCGCTGAAATGTCTCGGCGAGGAGATGCTTGTACGCGGCGCTGTTGAAGGGCGGCAGCGTTTTCCATGTCTCGAGTTGATTCAGGATCTCGATCGTCGTAACGCCGCCGCTCGACGATGGCGGCATCGCGTACAGCGTGTAGCCGCGATATTTGCCGACAATGGGCTCGCGCATTACCGGCTTGTACGCCGCGAGATCCGCTCTGGTGATGATGCCGCCATCGTGCTGCATCTGCGCGACTATCGCGTCCGCGATCGGTCCGCTGTAGAAGGCTGACGGCCCCTGATCGGCGATCAGTGTGAGTGTCTGCGCGAGCTGCGGCTGGCGCAGACGCGTGCCGGGCGCAGGCGCCTCTCCGTTAGGGAAGAAGACCGCTGCGCCGGCGAATTGCTTGATCAGGCGTCCGCTCGATGATAACGAGTGCGACAACGCACTATCCACCACAAAACCATCGGCGGCAAGACGAATCGCCGGCTGCATCACGTCGTGCAATGACATCGTTCCGTATTTCGCCAACGCCGCGGCCATGCCAGCAACCGAGCCAGGCACGCCGGACGCGAGCGCGCCGACGGTACTCTTCTGCGTCAGCTTGCCATTTTCGATATACATGTCGCGCGTCGCGGCAAGTGGCGCGGTTTCGCGATAGTCCACGGCCAGCGCCTGGCCGTTCGCCATCCGGATCACCATGAAGCCGCCACCGCCAATGTTACCGGCAAAGGGGTAGGTGACCTCGAGCGCGAATCCAACGGCGACTGCCGCGTCCACGGCATTGCCACCCTTCTTGAGTATCTCGACCCCAGCCTCGCTCGCGAGCGGGCTATTCGTCACGACCATCCCATGGTCGGCAACCGTCGGCGGCCGCTCGCGCTTGGCCGCCCATCCTTCAGGAAAGGCCGGATGGATCACCGGTGTGGCTGCGCTCTGGCCATCGCCAGATCTGGCCCCGGTCTGGCTACAGCCAGCCAGGAGCGTCGCAAAAGCGACGATTGCAACGCTTACCCGCCGCTTTGGCGGAAGTGTGATGCCCGGGATCACGGGCAGAATGGTGCGAGAATTAGATTCCAGTTTCACCGGCGTCCCCGAATTTGGGCCTGTCCAGACGTGCGCTACAATTAAAATACGCCGTCGGATGAACGACGGTTTGGCGCGGACTCCGTAGTCGCCCGGATACCGTAGAGCCGGTGGAAATTACAACTTTCCAGCTCGCCCCCGTTCCCCCGGACCCGCACGCATCTTGGTCACCGCACCAGCCGCAGAACCCGGCTTGAGACTAGCCTGCCTCGGAATCAGCCATCGCACGGCTACTTCCGACTTACGCGAGCGCTCGGGCTTTCCGGCATTGCAGCTTCGCGACGCACTGTCGGCGGCGCGTCATGACCCGCGCATCGAGCGACTGGTGATCGTCGCCACGTGCCACCGGACCGAGTTATACGCGGAGACGCCGCACAACGCACCTGATACGGCTGAGACGTTGCTCGAATGGTGGTCAGCCAACTGTTCGATACCGGTGTCGGCACTAGCGCCGCACGCGTACGCGCTCACAGGCGTTGACGCGGCGCGACATCTCTTTCGCGTTACTGCGGGCCTCGATTCAGTAGTGCTTGGCGAGGCGCAGATTATCGGCCAGGTAGCAACGTCGCTACGGCAATCGGTTGCGGTACACGCGGCGTCACCACTGCTCAAGCTCGCGTTCAAGTGCGCCGTTCGCGCAGGCGAGCGAGCGCGCGCCTTGGTTTGGGGCCGACTCCAGGCTGCGAGTCTCGGCTCCGCGGCGGTTGATGCGGCGGTAGCGGCCGCGCACGGGCTCCGCGGCCGCAACGTGATTGTTGTTGGCGCAGGAGAGATCGCGGAGCTCGCGTTGAGATCCCTGTCGGCACACGCACCGCGCAAGGTGACCATCGCCAATCGCACCATGGAAACCGCGCAGGAAATGGGCTTGCGCCACGGCGCAGACGCGTGCGCGCTCGATCAACTGCCATATGCAATGCGCGACGCCGACGTCGTGATCGCAGCCACTCGCGCAACTCGGGCCTTTATCGATCAGGCGACTGTGGCTGCGGCACTCGAGCATCGCGCCGGGCGCCCGCTCACGCTGATCGACGTCTCCCTTCCCAGAAATGTGGACGTCGCGGTTCGGCAGGTAGTCGGCGCAAATTTGGTCGGCATCGACGACCTCGGCGCTTATATAACCGCCGGACATGCCGAACGTCGCGCAATGGTTCCAGCAGTCGAGCGACTTGTTGACTCGGAGCTCGCGATGCTCCGCATGCGGCTTGCGCGCCGGAATTCCGTAGCGCCGCGCCCAGGTGCGGACATGACCGCGACCGCGGCAGCATGACCCGGCGACACTTCACGGTGGGAACGCGACGCTCGAAGCTCGCGCTGCACCAAACAGGAATCGTCGTTGACCTGCTTACCGCAGCGCATCCCGATCTGGATGTCGAGGTGCGCGACTACGAAGCGTCCGGCGATACAATGCTCGACGTCCCTGCTCCGCAGCTTGCCGCCGACGCATTCACCGATGCCATCGAGCGAGCACTCGTCGATGGCGAGATTGATGCCGCGGTGCATTCGTACAAGGATCTCCCGATCGACGCAACGCCGGGTCTCGTGATCGCCGCGGTGCCGGTCCGTGCCGATCCGCGCGAAGCGCTGGTCTGCGCACGCCCGTTGAAGTTGAGTGAGCTACCAGCGGGGTCGATCGTCGGAACATCCAGCGATCGCCGCGCTGCTGCAGTGCTCGCACTGCGGCCGGATCTTGAAGTACGACCGATTCGCGGCGCCGTCGACGCACGTGTGGCAATGGTGCTTGCTGGCGAATACGACGCTGCACTGCTCGCGGTGGCTGGTCTCGATCGGCTAGGCTTGCTCGATCATGTAACGGAGATTTTCGATCTGGTGACAATGCCACCAGCCGGTGGTCAGGGCGCACTCGCTGTGCAGTGCCGAGCTGATGACCCATTCGCGCTCGGACTACTTGCTGACATCAACGACGTCGCACTTCATAACGCCGTCGACGCCGAGCTACGTGCTTCGCTGCGCTCAGCCACACAATGAGCCACCCACTCGCAGGACGACGCGTAGTCGTCACGCGTTTCGAGCTGGAAGACGGACCGCTGGGTTCCGCCCTTCGGCGCGCGGGCGCCGAGCCGCTCATCGTTCCGTTGATTGGAATCGATCCGGTCGCGGACGACGGCGCAGGTACATCCGTCAGCATTCGGGACTTTGACTGGATCGCCTTCACCAGCACCAACGGCGTACGAATGTTCTGGGCGCGGCTCGACACGTCGGAGCGAGCTGTCTTTCGCGCGCATCGCGGAATCGCGGCAGTCGGACCGGCTACCGCACGAGCGGTAGCGGCGCTTGGCGGGACATCCGCGATCACGGCGCCGGAGTTCGTTGCCGAATCGCTTGCGGACGCTCTGGGTGATGTAACCGGAAAGCAAATTCTGTGGCCGCGCGCCGCGGGTGCGCGATCCGTGCTTTCCGATACACTCCGACAGCGTGGCGGCAATGTAGTCGAGCGCATTCTCTACGATACCGTTGCACTGTCGGTCCCGGATGAGACGAGGGACATGGTGCTCGATGCCGATGCGATCACCTTTACCAGCCCCTCGGCAGTGCGTGCGTTCGTTGCATGCTTTGGGATCGACGTGACTCCTAAGATCGTGTGCATCGGACCAGTGACCGCGGCAGCCGCAAGTGATGCGGCACTCGTCGTCAATGGAGTTGCGGCTGTGTTCACGCTGGAGGGTGTAGTTGCCGCTCTCTCGCTGATGTTCGCCGAAGCGGACCGTAAGCCATCGTCGCTTCGAGCCTCGAGGCTTCAGTGACGACACCAGGACAGTTCCCCACCGTCAGGCTGCGGCGCTTGCGCACCACCGACGCACTACGACGGATGGTACGCGAGACCTCGCTTCGCCCGGAACATCTCATCGCTCCGATTTTTGTTACCGACGGCGCTAACATTGTGCAGCCAATCGAATCGATGCCTGGAATCTCACGCGTATCGGTCGATCACCTTCCCGCCCTGGCTGATGATCTGATCTCGCTCGGTGTCCCGGCTGTAATTCTGTTTGGCGTTCCGGCTCCCGACCGCAAGGATCCTGAGGGCAGGGAGAGCTACGCTCCGGAAGGCGCTGTGCAGCGCGCCGTCCGCGCGCTCAAGGCTCACTCGCCACAACTCCTCGTCATTACGGACGTCTGCATGTGCGAGTACACGTCGCACGGACATTGCGGACTTCTTGATGACAGCCAGCGCCTGCTGAATGACGACACTCTTTCACTGGTAGCGAGAATCGCCCTGTCACACGCCGAGGCTGGCGCAGACATCGTGGCGCCGAGTGGAATGATCGACGGTGCAGTTGGCGCGATTCGGAGAGCACTCGATGACACGGAGTATCAAGACGTGGCGATAATGGCGTACGCGGTGAAGTACGCATCTGCCTACTACGGACCGTTTCGCGAGGCCGCGGGCGGCGCGCCCGCGTTTGGGGATCGTCGGACGCATCAGCTCGATCCGGCGAATAGCACCATTGCATTGCGCGAGAGCGCGCTGGACGTCGCTGAAGGTGCCGACTTCCTCATGGTCAAGCCGGCGCTCGCATATCTCGACATAGTTAGCGCGGTGAATCAGGCTCATCCCGGCGTACCGCTCGTCGCCTACAACGTGAGTGGTGAATACGCGATGGTGAAGGCCGCGGCGGCCAACGGATGGATCGACGAGCGTGCGATAGTTCTGGAATCGCTCACGTCGATGCGGCGTGCAGGGGCGAGTTTGATCATCACGTACCACGCGAAGGACGCGGCTCGATGGTTGCGCGACTGATGCCGGAGACTCGCCGCGCGGAAACTCATCATCAACTCACGACCAGACCTGACCTGCACGAGAGGCTGAGCGCCAGCCTCGCGGCCGACTCGACGCTTGTGCGTGCGTGCCGCCGTCAGCCCGTACCGCACACTCCCGTGTGGCTGATGCGGCAGGCCGGCCGCTACATGCCGGAGTATCGTGCCCTGCGCGCGAAGCAGACGATGCTGGAAGCAATCAACGATCCCACGATCGCCGCGGAGATCACGCTTCAGCCCGTGATGGCACTTGGCGTCGACGCGGCAATCATCTTCTCCGACATACTGCCGCCGCTCATTGGCATGGGTCTCGATCTCGACTTCGTTTCGGGAGTTGGCCCGCGCATCGCGAATCCGGTGCGAACTCCGCACGACGTTGACGTACTCGGCACTCCACCAGCCGACCAGACGATGCGCGGCACGCTTGGCGCGATACGCATGGTGCGACAAGCGCTGCCGGCCACGACTCCGTTGATTGGCTTCGCGGGTGCCCCGTTCACGCTTGCCTGCTACGCTATCGAAGGTGGCGGCTCGCAACAATACGAGACCGCCAAGAGTTTCATGTACGCGGAGCCGGCAGCATGGAATCGGCTCATGCGCAGACTCGTCACGGTGATCGCGGATTATCTGATCTCGCAGGCACGAGCGGGCGCCGACGTGCTTCAGCTCTTTGACTCGTGGGCCGGAGCGCTCGGACCGCACGACTACGCGCGATACGTCAAACCACACAACACTGCTCTCTTCAAGGCAGTCTCCGCGGCCGGCGTACCGCTCATTAATTTCAGCACAGGTACCGGCGCCATCCTTGACGATGTCATTGCGTGTGGCGGCGACGTGCTCGGCGTCGATTGGCGCACGCCGCTCGATGATGCGCGCGCGCGGTTTGGTACTCGTTGCGCGATAATGGGGAACCTCGATCCGATCGCGCTTCTCGCCCCGTGGCGCGAGCTCAAGGGACAGATCGACGACGTGTTGCAGCGCGCAGGCTCGGCGCCGGGCCACATCTTCAACCTCGGCCACGGCGTGCTCCCGGCAACCGACCCGGACGTGCTCGGCCGCGTGCGGGAGCTCGTCCACGCCGAGACGGGCCGCTGACGAACTCCCGGCC
>PLEG01000095.1 GCA_003136975.1 Gemmatimonadota bacterium
ACGCGGAATCGTTCCCGATCCTCTTACGCCGCCGTTCACTTATCAGACCATCGACGCTGCTGGTATCGTGCAGACGGTGCCCTCCGGATCGCTGCCAGCCTTCCACGTAGCCATACACGGATCTCCGAGCGATACCGCTGCCTCGGGGCTGACTGATCAAATCCGGTTTGTGAAGGTGCATCTGGTTGGCACTTTCATCGAGCGTGACGGAACTTCGTCCAAGCGACCCGCTGATGCCTCGATTCGGTTGCTCAACGCCGGCTTGCTCAACCATGCGACGTGCGGCGATCCGCCGGTCTTCGGCCAATCAGTAACTGCTGTCGCTTCGACGGGACAGGTTCTAATCTCCTGGGCTCGCGCAGCAGATGAGACCAGTGGAGAGAAAGACGTCGAGAAGTATGTGATCTATCGCAGGTTGGTCGCGGGCGCTTTCGCCGATCCATTGGCGTCGATTCCCGCGGGCCAGGTGAGTTACAGCTTCACGGACACGCAGGTATCGAGTGGTAATCAGTGGGTGTATGCGGTGGCCGCTGAGGATTGTGGTGGCCAGTTCTCGCCGCTCTCTGTCAGTAATCAAGTAACGGTCCCATAATCGGGGGAATGATGTACCCAAAGCACCTTAAGAGCGTCGCGAATAAGGTTCGCGCATGGAAGAGCCGCCGGACCATGAAGCGCGGATTTGATCGCCGCGGTTCGGCGCTCATACTCACGCTCGTTCTCACGCTATCGCTCGCCAGTCTTGCGACGTCCGCGATCTACCTCGGCAGCAACGAGCAGATTCTCGCGAACACGTACGATCAGGAGCGTGGCATGCGCTACGCAGATGAGGCGATGCTCCAGATGGGAAAGAGCACGCTCAACTTCGATCCGTACGCGGCGCCTGACACTGGCTACACGACTGTGAAGAACAACGTTGCGGTGATGGGAGCTGACGGCAATCCGATTCCGGGAATTACGGCGAGCATGTATCTCGGTCCGACCAGCTCCAACACGGGCCAGTTTGGTCGCTTCGTGAGCGTGGTCGCGGTTGCTCAGAATCAGGCTGGCGCTAAGGTGGTGCGTCGACTGGAGCTCGCGCAGGAGAGCTTTGCGAAGTTCGCGTACTGGTCGAATCAGGAAACAAACAACGGGACGACCATCTTCTTCAATAACAATGATCAGCTATGGGGGCCGGTCTGGTCTAACGACCAGATCAACATCGGCTCTGGTGGTGCGCGTTTTCACGGAACCGTAGGAACGGCGCAGACTGTGGCAGGTGCTGGCTACGGAACGTTCGACTTGGGTTATACGCAGAACCAAAAACCGATCTCGCTTCCCAACAATACGGCGCTGGGCGCGCTGGCAGGTTATGCATCAGCGGCGGGCTTTAGCTTCGCCGCGCCGAACTCGAATACCGTGGATCAAGCAAAGATGCGCATTGAGTTCATCGCTCGGCCGTACAACGGCGGAACGGGTGGCGTTGCGGGACTTCCAATCAACGGCGCCGATGACGGCTTCTTCCGCGTGTATGTCAGTAAGACAGCAGGTTGGCTGCGCGGTGACTACTCCCTGGACAACTGCGGCGCGTCGTACGTCTTCACCAACACCGGTACCGCGTTGGGCTCGCCGACGCGTCCCGCGTTCGTTCCGCTATCCGAACATACCAAACCATGGTTCAAGAAGGCACTGCAGAACTCGGGAAACTATAACAGCCCCGGATCGCTGATCGGGAACCTGACCAGTATCAATTCCACGACACTTCAGAGCACTGCTCTGAACCAGTCGACCGCGCGTTGCTACCTCGGTGGCGATCCAAGTCTTCGCGCCGTCAGCTACCGGAGTGACCCTCTGTATACCGTGGATACGACGAACATTGCAAGCAAGACCGTTGCACAGGTTCTGGCGGCGGCGCAGAACATTGCGGGAGACAGCACCACTTTCTATCCGGCGACGGCAACGAATCCGGTCGGTTACTGGATGAAATTTCCGAACGCTGTGGCGCCTCAGTTGACTGCTTTATACCCGACCGAGGCGGCTTACATGTTCCCATTGTACCGCGGATTGAACCCCGGTACCAAGGGTGTGATCTACGTTGCGGGAACGACCGGGGTGAGCGGAACGTTGCGCGGTCGTGTCACGATTTACGCGACGGGAAATGTTGCGATCCTGCGTGACACGAAATACGTGACGGATCCCTCGCTCAACAATTGTACTGCGGACATGCTGGGGATCATCTCCGGCAATAACATATTCATCGCCGACAATGCACTGCAGGATCCGCCCTACATTTCGGGTCTCGGATACAAGAATATGGACGATACGAAAGATGTGTTTCTCCAGGGCGTGATGATGGCGCTGAACACAGCGTTCGGCGCGGAGAACTATACGAGCGGGGCGATCAACGTGAACGGGTGCCAAGGTACGCCGAATGGTCGCGGATGTCTGTATCTCACTGGCGGAATCATCCAGCAGCAGCGTGGTCCAGTTGGCCAGACGAGTGGAAGCAGCGTAACCGGGTTCGCAAAGCGCTACAGCTACGACAAGTGTGCGTTGTACAACCCGCCGCCGTACTTCCCCACGACGGGACGTTACACTGACAACAGGTATTACGAGATTGATCCGAGCGGTTTCAGCGTGGCAGCATTGTACCACTCGCTGACACCGTGACCGTGAGTTCGCGTTAAGCGGTGCAGAACAAGAAAGAAGGCCTCGGCGTACGCCGAGGCCTTCTTTCTTTTGCGGACGTGCGCTCGTCAGCCTGCTGGCTAGAGCAGGCGCACCTGCTCCGCGTCGATGCGCGGCACACTGTGACACATTCTGCAGCGGGCTTCGTACTTGTCCGCGGCACCAACCATGATCTGCGGACTCTCGTACGGCGCAGGCTTGCCGTCGATAAGACGCTGGTTGCGCGTTGCTGGGCCGCCGCACAGGACGCAGATCGCGTGGAGCTTGTCGACGCTCTCGGCGATGGCCATGAGCTGTGGCATCGCGCCAAATGGCTCACCGCGGAAGTCGGTGTCGGTTCCGGCGATTATCACGCGGCGCCCGGTTTCCGCGAGCGTGGTAACCAGCGTAATGATTCCGGAATCGAGGAATTGCGCCTCGTCGATTCCAATCACCTGCGCGGTGGGATCGAGTCGCTGCGCGATCTGCGCGGCGGTGTCGATGGGGATTGCTTCCACCGTGCGGCCATCGTGGCTGGAAATGGCATTGATCCCCGCGTACCGCTCGTCCAGACGTGACTTGAAGACCTGAACGCGCTTGCGCGCGATCAGCGCTCGCCTGATGCGGCGGATGAGCTCCTCACTCTTCCCGCTGAACATCACACCAGCGACCACTTCAATCCAGCCGCCGGTGTGCTGATATCCGACGCCCACGCCGATCTACCGCTCGAAGGGTCGCGGACGGCGCGGCGGCCCGCTGGGGCGACCGTTGCGATCGTCTCGCCCCGGGCCGCCGGAGCGTGGGCCACGACCCAGGTCGCGCTCGCGGCGCTCACCGCCGCCGGCTCCGCCTTCGCGAGGTGGGCGCGGGGTCCATTCCTTTCGTTCTCCGCGGTCGGGGCGAGGGGCTCCGCGTGGCGGTCCTCGGAACTCCCGCTCGCGCGGGGGGCGGCTCTGCCGGTCGCGCGAGTCACGTGCCTCGCGTGGGGGACGGGAGCCGCCTTCACCGCCGCGGGCTTCACGTCCAGGCGGGGCATTGTGCGACGCCACAAGACGAAGACCCTGCTTGGGCGCGGACGTGTTACGAGTGCGCTCCACGTCGAGCAGGCGTATCGCTGCGGCGGCAATCTCGATTCCATCATAGCGATCCAGAAGCGGCTCGAGCGCGACCATCTCGCGGGTCGCAACACCCTGGGTTAGAACGGTCGCCAACTCTTCACGCAGCACCGCATCGCGCGATCGCGCCGCGGCGCCGGGACCTTCGAGCGTTAGCGGAACGAGCGAATCGGACAGCTCGTGCAATGAAACCATGTCGCGCGGTGTCGCGAGAGCGACGATCTGTACCGGGCCAACGGCGCTCGCCGCCGCGATTTCGCTCGGCATCACAGGCGAGTCGTACAGAATGACGGTGTGGCTGGCCGGAATCGCTTCGTAGCGCGCGACTTTGACCGGATCATCGGTGCGACGGTAGCCGAGGTTACGGACGGTTTGAACTGCATCGGCTTCGGATGCGGCGTCGCGGACGACAATAGTAGCGGACGGCGGGTCAAGCTCATCGAGCAGGCGACGGAGTGCTGCCGGACGCGAGGCCGAGCTGACGCTCACGAAATGAACCGAGGGTGACGCCGGGGCGATCTGTGGCGACGCCGAAACGTCGGCTTCTGGCGGCGTCATGCGCCTGGCCGTGCGGAGGTGACTGTCGATCAGCTTTTCGACTTCCGGGGTGGCCCGCCGCGCGATCATCACGCGGGTGGCCTCTTTTGGCAGCTCGCCAAACAGCGATTCCAGCGCCGCGAGGGCGGGCGGGTTCGTGGCGAGGTCGTCATCCACCCATGCTAGAACGATCGTTCGAAGACCATCCAACTTGATTGCGGAGCGCTGAATGAGGCTCTGGAGCTCGATCGCGGCACCGGCGACTGCATGGACCGGGCGGTCCGCCAGCATGCGTGCAGCACGGTTGGCGGAGGTGACCGGGAGCATTTCAATGCCTTGGAGGCCAGTGAACTTGCTGATGACGTCGCCAACTGCGACGGCCGTCTCTGAGTCGGGGGTGACCACGATGAGCTGCAGGGACGGTTGGGACACGTCAATGCGCTCGAGACCGGGCGTGATGACGCGCATCAGCGCATCGGTCGTCCTCGGGAGAAAGTGGACGACGTTCTGGCTGCGTGAAGCCGTGCCGCGCTCGGCCTGTTCCATTCGGTGTTCGCTCGGTAACGTTATAGGATGATCTCCGCCATCGTGCTGGTTAGGGCCGACCCGCAGCGGATCCCGCAATGTGCCACTAAGCTAGCCGGGATTGAAGGGGTGTCGCGCGTGTATTCCGTGAGTGGCGATTGGGATCTCGTCGCTCTTGTAGAGGTTCCTGACTTTGAAAGCGTCGCTCGCGTCGTTACGGAGGACGTGGCCAGCGCGCCGGGTGTCCAGAAGACGCAGACCCTGACAGCGTTCCGAGTGTACTCGAAGGGTGATCTGGAGCAAGCGTGGGATATCGGTGTCAATTGACGCTCTGCGTGCTATCCAATCGCTTCTCCCGGATGCGGAGATAGTTCAATCCGACGCGCCGGCCGACGATAGTTACGGCGGCGCGTACGGTGAGGCTCCCTGCATCGCGGCGGCGGAATGCGTGGAAGGGCGAACATTGCGTGCGCATCGCGTCGTGGGTGAACCCGAGGTTCGCTTCGCCGGATTCCTCGACGGAATTCAGCGTGCCCGAATCGAATGTCATCGCAACGGTGTTCCAATCGTGGAAGGAAGGGTTGCCGCCGCTATTCGGGTGCGTGTCAATCGACGTTTCACCACCTGGGGGCACCGGATACCCATAGTATCGCGACGGCTCTACATGCCGCTGGTATTTCTCCAATGCGAAGGGCGTACGGAAATCGATGGATTTGACATCGTCGATACGAGCTACGATGATCGTACGAAAGCACTCGTGTCGCGGCATCCTGGTGCGTTGCGCGCCGTTGCGTTCGAGCGCGTGGGTCGCGACCGGGACGAGGCCGAACGCAACCTCGCTGAGTTATGGTGCTCCGCTGGAGATGCCGAGCCGCTGTTCATCGATGGCGGAATCAGCGGAAGTGGGCGCGTTGCATCTGCGAGCTGTGCGGTGGGTGTGATCAAGAGCCACCAGACGCTATTCGCCGATGGCGATGCGCTGGAGGTGGTGATGTCGTTGCGGCGCGGTGAGCGCAGCTCGGTATTCGCGCCACCATCAACACGCCGTCACTCGGTGATCAGTTGGTATCTACGGTTGCGGGATCCGCGCGGGCACGACGCGATGTTCGGTCTGGTTCGCATCGAGGCGTCAGTTGGTGGCGACGTCGCGTCGCGCGCGAATGAGATCTCGCGATGGGTGCTCGCCGAAGCGGCACCGCTATCGCTGCCGGACAGCCGGTGGGATCGAATGGCATACGGCATTCGCGACTGCGAACAATTTCTACGGGCAATCGCGTGACGCAGGCACTTGGCAGGGTTGTCGCTACGGAGCGGAAGCCGAACACTCCACACGAGTTCCATTTCTGGACGGCGCTCGATTCGCCGGTCGGCATCGGAACGATCGTGCGCGTGGATGGTCGCAGGCCCGTGAACGGACAGATTCCGCGCGTTTATGGAATCGTCACTGAAGGATTCAGCTACACGGACCTCGTCACGCCGTTGCACGATGTGATGAGCCATGACGGTGCTCCAGAGAGTGCCGGTTTCGCGTCAGCTGAACGCGCGGAGATCCGATTGTACAGCGCCGCGGTGTTGCGCCAGATTCCCGAGGAGCCGTTGCAGCCTGTGCCCATGGGCGACGTCTTTCTGGCTCTGGAAGAGGATGTGAACATCGCATTGCGGATGGACGGTTATCTGCGCGATGGAAGCAACACTGGCATTCCGATTGGTGTGTATCGTGCCGGTGGGACTGACGCCACGATCTTTCTCGACGCGGACTTCCTGGTTGGACCGGAGGCTGCTCACCTGAACATCACGGGTGTCTCGGGACTCGCGACCAAGACCAGTGCTGTGGAGTGGCTGCTCTCGTCGCTCTTTGCGCATTTTCCGGACAGCCGCGGTTCGATAGCCGCGGTCTGCTTCAACGTGAAGGGTCCTGACCTTTGCTTCCTGGATTTGCCGGGAAAGTTGGACGACGGAGATCGCGCGCTCTACGACAAGATGGGTGTCCCTGCTCGTCCGTTCGAGAACGTCCATTATTATGCGCCGTACGCGGCGCGTGGATACGCGCTCAACACGCTCAGGTCGAACGAGGCGTTGGCGCATAACGTTACTCCGCTCACGTGGGGATTGCGCGAGGTCTTGCAGTACGCCGAGGTGCTGCTCAATCGCGACGACATCGACGCAAAGGCCGACGCGTTGATCGACTTCATCACGCGGAGTGTCATCGATCAGAGCTTTACGGATCCAATGTTGTCGCGGGCGCATGTTGTTCAGTCGTTCGCGGATCTGGAGGATTGGTTCAGGGACGTGCTGCGCGGGCTGGAGAACGGGAACAAGGAAAGCTGGCGAACTCATCACGTCGCGACCATTCGCAAGGTTCGTAACCGGCTCTCGAACATCTCGGTCCGATGTGCCGGGCTTGTCACCGATTCGGGCCCCGTGAGTGACTTGCCATTCGGCGAGTTCGAGGACCGCGCGACGTACGTGGTTGACGTCGCGAATCTGGAAGAGGACGCACAGGACCTGATCTTTGCGCGCGTCGTATCCAAGCTCCGCGAGCACCTGGAGCGTCGGGATCTTGGTGTCAAGCACGTCGTGGTCTTCGTGGATGAGCTGAACAAGTACGCGCCCGGCGACGGTCCCGACACATACGTCCGCAAAATGCTGCTGGATATCGCCGAGCGCGGGCGATATCTCGGTCTCGTGTTGTTCAGCGCTCAACAGTTCCGGTCACAGGGTCACAAGCGCGTGGTTGGGAACTCGGGTACGTCGGTGTTCGGCAGGATGGATCCGGATGAGCTTGCCGCGCCTGGGTACGCCGTTCTGTCTCCAGCGACGCGGACGAAGCTTGCGACTCTGGAAAAGGGCCAGTTGATGATCCGGCATCCGCATTTCACGCAGCCGATCTTCGTGCGGTTTCCGAGACCGGCTGTGATGGCTGGGCGGTTGGGCGCGGAGCAGTTTCCGCAGGGCGGGGAAGTGTCGCTCGACGTCGCGGTTTACCGGTCATTACGCGCGCGCGATTCCTCGGTCACGCTCCAGGCGGTGGAGGATGCGATCGGCTTGCACGATGAAGGCGACGTGCTTCGCGCGCTGGCCGTCACGCTTAAGGAGCGACCGTCTGACGTTCTCGGAGTGTTCCGTGCGCGTCTTCCCAAACGAATCACCCAATCAGTTCAGGCGCGTCCTCAAGTAGCCGCACTTCGTGGCGGGCGCGGCGACGATCCGTATGGAGCCGCTCGGTGATTCGTAGAGTGATCCGGGTGTCGTCGTTCGTGGTCGCGTGCGTGTTTGGAGTGGCGCCCGCGATGGCGCAGCGCATAACTCTCCGGATTGCGCCGCCGGAAGGAGACACGTTGCGCATGCAGCTGGAGCAACGGTTCGAGATGCAGTCGGGAGGGGGGGGCGAGCCGGCGGAAGTCATGTCGGGCGCGATGCGCGTCTGGACGCACGCCATAGTGCTGCACCGATCGCACGGGTTTACTGACCTGCTCTCGGTTACGGATTCGGTGCGAGTCTTTCCATCGAACGTTGCGCTCAGACCGCTTCGTGATGCGCAGCGTGCGCTTGAGGGCCGGATCGTGCATCTGCGCGTGGACGACAACGGTGGAATGAGTGTGGGGAGCGGGCCAGATGCCGCGTACGGCGGTGGTACGGTAATGCCGTCGATGCTTCCTGCGCATCCGGTGTCGGTTGGAGAGTACTGGACGCGCGACATGCAAGTACCGCTGAGTACTACGAGCTCGAGCACGGCGGATGTCAGGACCACGTTCCGATTGGACTCGCTGACAAACCATGGCGGAGTGGCATACATATCGTTCCACGGAGTGGTATCGCACGATCATGCTCAGGACGGAAGCGGAACCACTGGTAAGACTGTTGGAACGCTCGTGGGGACAATGCAGGTTGATCGTCGCCTGCTCTGGATTACCGATTCGCAGATGGTGGTGAGTGTCGTGTCCGATGTTCAGCCGCTCGGGAAGCCGGCCATACACGCGCGCATGCGAGTTACGCAGTCACTCCGCGCACTGGTGGGAAACTGAGCACCATGCGTCTTGTTCATCTCGCGGATCTGCACATTGGATACAGGCAGTATCAGCGCCTGACGCCGGCGGGAATCAACCAGCGCGAGGCTGATGTTGCGGCGACGTTCAAGCGAGCGATCGACAAGACGATCGAGCTCCGTCCCGACTTCGTGCTGATTGCGGGCGACGTATTTCACTCAGTGCGTCCGTCCAATCCCGCGATTCTCTACGCATTCCAGCAGTTTTCTCGGCTCGTGGCGGAGTTGCCACGCGCCAGGATCGTGATGATCGCCGGGAACCACGATACTCCTCGCACGGCTGAGACGGGTTGCATCCTGCACCTGTTCAGTCCGCTCGGGATCAACGTGGTGGAACGCGACGCACAGCGCATTGAATTTCCGGACGAGGGAGTGTCGATCCTCGCCGTGCCAGACGTCCCAACAGGGATGCCCGCACTAACTCCGGATCCAGCCGCGCGGCGCAACATTCTCCTGTTGCATGGAGAGGTAGAAGGCGTGCTCCCGGACTACGCGCGGCGCATGGAGCGAGCCACGGTCGGGATCACACGGGACGAGCTGGGAGCTCCGCGCTGGGACTACGTAGCGCTGGGTCACTATCACGTGCACCGGGAAGTTGCTCCGAACGCCTTTTACTCAGGCTCTATCGATTACACGAGCGCGAACCCGTGGGGCGAGATACATGAAGAGCGTGAGGCGGGCCTGCATGAGGCTGTCAGGGGCGGGAAGGGGATCATCGAGTGGGATCTCGACACGGCGACTCACACCTTTCA